>NZ_JCACLG010000046.1:0-215149 GCF_059505785.1 Kastovskya adunca
AAACCGTTCCCACAGGTTGGCGCTTTCGCGTCTTTGTAGTGTGGTTGTCATGGTTTTATGATTTCGTTACGACTGATTGGATACAGTTTTAAGGAGATAGGTGATTTTTTCTATCTCACTTTCGAGATTAATTGATTTGTTTCTTTTTGTAAAGGGTTTTCATTTTTTTTGGCAAAACTTGCTGTCCTATGTCTCAGACTGTTACCTACAGCCCGGCTTATACCTTGGTTCCTACTTATGAGTGCTTCAATCGCTGTACCTACTGCAATTTTCGGACTAATCCGGGTAAAAGCCCCTGGCTCACCTTGGTTGAGGCAGAAGAGATATTAAAACGGCTCCAAAATGAAAATGAGAAGATTTGCGAACTTCTTGTACTCAGTGGGGAGGTGCATCCCAGTTCGTCACGCCGTGGGGCTTGGTTTGGACGGATTTATGACCTGTGTGAGTTAGCACTGTCGTTGGGGTTTTTGCCACATACCAATGTTGGCCCCCTCAGCTATGAGGAGATGGCACAACTAAAAGCGGTCAATGTGTCAATGGGTTTGATGCTGGAACAGTTAACGCCTCAGCTCTTGCAAACGGTGCATCGGCAAGCTCCCAGCAAAGTCCCTTCACGGCGACTGCAACAGTTGGAATGGGCGGGGAAACTGAAAATTCCCTTTACAACAGGGTTGCTATTGGGAATTGGGGAAACCCAGGCAGATTGGTGGGAGACATTAGAGGCGATCGCGAATCTCCATGCTCGTTACAATCACATCCAAGAAGTTATCCTCCAACCCCATAGCCCCGGAAATCAGCAGTCTTGGGACGCACCTGCCTTTGATCCTCATCAGCTACCAGAGGTGATTGCCAAAGCCCGTCAGATTCTCCCAGCCAGTATCGCTATACAAATTCCTCCCAACCTAGTCCCAGATTCTCAATGGTTACTAGCTTGCTTAGAGGCTGGAGCAAGAGATCTAGGGGGGATTGGCCCTAAAGATGAAGTTAATCCCGATTATCCTCATCCTCATGCTTTGGACTTGAGAGAAGTTCTTGAACCCGCTGGCTGGCAACTGGTGCCCCGTTTGCCTGTATATCCTCAGCATGACTTTTGGTTGACACCAAGATTGCAAGCGGCTACTGAGGGATGGCGCACTGAATTTGGAGATGGGGAGATGAGCAGCACCTAGAGCAGGGGATGGAGATTTTAATAACCGCAGAGGCGCAGAGGGCACGGAGGTAAGAGAAGGAGACAATAGATGAGGAGAACATACTTCATATTTCATCCTTTATACTTCCTACTTCATCTGGCAGGCTTTACTCTATATGAAAGGACTATCTTGAGCCAAACCTTGGGTTATGAAGCTATTTCGCCGCCGATTCCTGCCACTTTTGCTGGCGTTCCTGACGATGTGTGTTGC
Source organism: Kastovskya adunca (assembly GCF_059505785.1). Taxonomy (NCBI): domain Bacteria; kingdom Bacillati; phylum Cyanobacteriota; class Cyanophyceae; order Coleofasciculales; family Coleofasciculaceae; genus Kastovskya; species Kastovskya adunca. Next base: position 1,401 of record NZ_JCACLG010000046.1, read on the forward strand.
GATCGCCTGTAACGGAGGAGGTACTACTAGCGGTACTGGCGGAAAAGTTGTAGTGGGGTCAAAAGATTTTACAGAGCAGTTCATTTTGGGAGAAATGTATGCGCTGGTTTTGGAAAATAACGGCATTGAAGTAGAGCGCAAGCTGAATCTTGGCGGTACACCTGTTGCCCAAGCTGGCATAGAGAGTGGTCGGATTGATTTATACCCAGAGTACACAGGCACGGCGTTACTAACAATTCTCAAGCAGCCTGCTAGTAGTAACGAAAAGCAGGTTTACCAAACTGTTGCTGATAGCTATAAGGAAAAATTTAACTTAGTCTGGCTAGAGCCTGCCCCGATGAATAACACTCAGGCTCTGGTGATGACAAAAGCAGGCGCAGAGAAATTCGGCATCAAAACTATCTCCGATATGGCAGCGAAAGCCAACCAATTGACAATGGTGGGGCCGCCAGAATTTGAAGGGAGGGAAGATGGTTTGCTGGGGTTAAAAAAAGCCTATGGCAATTTCACCCTCAAGCGTTACATTCCGGTCGATCCGGGTTTGCGCTATCAGTCCCTAAATGATGGTCAAGCGGATGTTGCCGTTGCCTTTGGAACAGATGGCGAAATTAGTGCGTTTAACCTAGTGACATTAGAAGACGATAAAAATATCTTTCCCCCCTATCAAGTGGCTCCAGTTGTCCGGGCGGAGGTGTTGGAAAACAATCCCGGCATTCGTGATGCCCTCAACGCCCTATCTGCCAAGTTGACGAACGAAACGATGCAACGCCTCAACTATGAAGTAAGTAGCAAACAACGGGAACCCGCTGATGTGGCAAGGGAATATCTAACCCAAGAAGGAATGTTAAATAGCACTAATAAATAAATCTCCAATCTGCGTTTAAGTTGGAGTAGTTAGGCAAAGCCGAAGCCTGTCAATCAACGCCATCCTCTCCTCTGCGCCTTACTTGTTGGAGCCGCCTCAAAACCATGGCTCAGATTCAGCAGGGGAAGTCAGACTAGTTGATTGAGCAAAAGCATCCGCCCGTTTTAATCACTCTTGCTTAAGTTCTGTTGAAACTAAATTTATCCTGCATATGGCAACTGAGATCGAGCGTAAATTTTTAATCAAAGACAACCGCTGGCGCGAAAATGCCACAGGTACTTTATATCGCCAAGGTTACATTCCCACAAAAAACGGCACCACTGTCAGAGTGCGCTTGGTAGGAAATCAAGGATATCTAACGATTAAAGGGTTAAGCGTGGGTTTTTCTAGGGCAGAGTACGAGTACCCCATCCCAGCAGAAGATGCTCAAGAAATGCTGGATAAATTATGCGATCGCCCCTTAATTGAAAAAACCCGCTACAAAATTGACGTGGCTGGTTTGATTTGGGAAGTCGATGAGTTTGCCGGAGAAAATCAAGGTTTAATTATGGCGGAAGTCGAACTCACGGACGAAGAGCATAGTGTTGAACTACCTGAATGGATTGGCGAAGAAGTTACTGATGACTCTAGGTACTACAACGTCAATTTAGCCAAAAACCCATTTAGTCAGTGGGTAAAGCAATAAGCTGCATCACTTCCCCCACGGCTGAACTTGTTGCTACCGTCTTCCCCTCCGGCGATCAACTCAGGGCGGTTACCTGCTCACAAGCGGGTTAGAGAGTTTTTTGCTTGTTGTATCTAAGCCATACAGGCTCTAAAACCCTCTCTAAGCTTCTCTGCATCTAAGTTACGACCGATGAATACCAGTTCATTCTTGCGAGTTTCCTCAGGTTTCCAGAGGCGATCGCGCGTGCCATCAAAAATCATATGCACACCCTGAAACACAAAGCGATGGTCTTCCCCGGCAAAGTTGAGAATGCCCTTCATGCGAAAGATATCCGTCCCTTGCGTCTGCAATAGTCGGCTCATCCAATTTTCCAGTTTTGTTCCATCCACTTCCCCAGATTCTACTAACGCAACGGAGTACACCGATTCGTCATGCTCGTGGGCATCTTCACTCAAAAATTGGGGATCAATTTCTAAAGCGCGTTGCAAATCGAAGGCTTTAACACCCAAAAGCGCCTCCATTCCTAACTCGCTATTGCGGGTGCGGTAGACCTTCGCCATGGCGTTCATCCCGCCTATGCGTCGCTCTAACTCATCTAACTGTTCTGGCGTTACCAAGTCAATTTTATTAATCAAAATTACATCAGCAAAGGCAATTTGCTCTTGTGCTTCGCTGCTATCCCAATGCTCCCAGATGTGCTTGGCATCTACTAGCGTCACCACTGCGTCGAGTTGCAACTGCTCGCGCATGTCCTCATCAACAAAAAAGGTTTGAATCACAGGAGCGGGGTCAGCCAGTCCCGTAGTTTCAATCACAAGATGGTCAAATTTATCTCGCCGCCGCATCAAGTTGCCGATAATCCGCATCAAATCACCCCGAACAGTGCAGCAGATGCAGCCGTTGTTCATTTCAAAGATTTCTTCATTGGCATCGATGACGAGTTGGTTGTCGATACCAACTTCCCCAAACTCATTAACAATCACGGCAACCTTTAGCCCATGTTCGTGAGTGAGGATGCGGTTAAGCAGAGTCGTTTTCCCAGAGCCGAGATAGCCAGTGAGAACAGTAACTGGCACTGTACTAGAAGATTGGGTTGTAATCATAATCTAAAGAAGTTTCTTTTATAATGATAATCACTATCAATGACAAGCAAACAGGTTTTTATCTACAGGCGAAATCCCCGGCTTCTTAGGGAAGTCGGGGATCTGAGGCGCTAGCAGCAGCCCTAGCAAGGGCATTGCCATGCCCCTACACATTTAGAATGTATGTAAGTTATTTAATGCACATTCCTTAGCTACCAGCGGTTTCGGGGGGGAGGATGACTTGGTCAACCGCGTGGATGACACCGTTGCTGGCGTCGATGTCTGGTTGAGTTACGGTGGCGTCGTTGATTCTCACTTCATTACTGGCTTGATCGACTTCAACAGTAACTGGGGTTCCTTCTACGGTATTCACTTCGCCGGCAGTAATTTGGTTAGAAGTCACCTCACCAGGTATTACGTGGTAACTAAGAAGCTGAACCAATTGTTCGCGATTTTCTGGTTTCAACAGTTCTTCAACTGTGCCAGCAGGTAGTGCGGCAAAGGCGGCATCGGTGGGAGCAAATACGGTGTATGGCCCTTCGCCTGATAGGGTTTCAGTTAATCCGGCTGCCTCAATTGCCTGATTTAAAGTACTAAAAGAATCGTTAGTCGATGTCAACTCAACGATGTTTTCGTTGCCAGCAGTTGCTGTGGGTGAGGTGGTCTCAACAGGCGCTTCTCCAGCGATCGGAGCTTCAGTTCCAGGCTGTTGATCTATCACTCCTGTTTCTTGAGGTTGATCGCAAGCTGATAGTGCAACAGCACTACCAATACTTAACAGTCCAACCAAAGCAATTTTTGTGAAGCCAGGAAACTTTTTCATGAATAATTTTGAGGTGTTTTGTTGATATTAACAATTATTTATAAATAATAACTAGGCAATCATAGCAATGCAATCTTTCTTCAGACAGACGTTCAATGTCTGAGCCGAGAACGGGCTGAGTCTAGGAAGATAAACTTATTCGTTACTAGTTAAAGATAGCTTTACGTTATGAAAATCTTTGGCAGACTAACTAGCGATCGCCAAATTGTACGAGTAGAACGGCGGGGCTATTTGTAGGGATTAAGGTCTGAGGGAATACGCTAAAAACAGCAGGGAGGGAGAGCCGCTGGGGGGAGAATGCTCGGCAACACTGGCTCTAGTGGGGGTTTTGCCCGAAGCGATCGCCACTCGCTGCAACCTTAAGCCAAACGAACCATCACGATCAGGATAAATTATCATTTTTGGGTGCGAAGTGGCTTGCACTCCAACGATATACTAGGCAATGAGGTTGTAAAAAAATCTTCACAAAAGCCCTGAAAGAGTTTTTGATACTAGCTGTATCGAACCTTTCTCAGTAATTACTTGTATCGGTAAACATGAATCCAGGAATCGACTTACAAGGAAGCTTTATCCAAACTTTAAGGGATCTAGGCATCCCATCGGGTGCCGCCAAAGCCATTTGGATGCCGCTGCCGATGTTTTTGATGATCATTGGTGCCACCCTGGGAGTGCTGGTGCTCGTGTGGCTAGAGCGAAAAATTTCTGCCGCTGCCCAGCAGCGCATTGGGCCGGAATATGCTGGCCCCTTAGGAGTTTTGCAGCCCGTGGCAGACGGTCTGAAATTAGTCTTTAAAGAAGACATCATTCCCGCCAAGGCTGACTCACTGTTGTTTACACTAGGGCCTATCCTAGTCGTTATCCCGGTGTTTTTGTCCTACCTAATCGTGCCCTTCGGGCAGAACTTAGTAATCACGGATATCGGGACGGGAATTTTCTTGTGGATTGCATTATCCAGCATTCAGCCGATTGGTCTATTGATGTCTGGCTATGCCTCCAACAACAAATACTCCCTCCTCGGTGGTTTGCGAGCCGCAGCCCAGTCGATTAGCTACGAAATTCCCTTAGCCTTATCAGTGCTGGCGATCGTGATGCTCTCCAATAGCCTCAGCACCATTGATATCGTTGAGCAGCAATCTGGCTATGGCATTCTCAGTTGGAACATCTGGCGTCAGCCCGTTGGGTTTATAGTCTTCTGGATTGCCGCCTTAGCAGAGTGCGAACGATTGCCCTTTGACCTCCCAGAAGCAGAAGAAGAGTTGGTTGCGGGATACCAAACCGAATATGCCGGAATGAAATTTGGCTTGTTCTACATTGGTTCCTACGTCAACCTGGTACTGTCTGCTTTGCTAGTTTCTGTCTTGTACCTAGGAGGTTGGGGGTTTTTCATTCCTCTTGACCAATTAGCCAACTGGCTGGGTGTGAGTGAAGTCAGTCCCTGGTTGCAGGTGATTACCGCCGCCCTGGGAATTTTCATGACCCTCGTGAAGGCTTACTTATTGGTGTTTATTGCCATATTGCTGCGTTGGACAGTTCCCCGTGTGCGGATTGACCAACTGCTGAACTTGGGATGGAAATTTCTCCTGCCCGTTTCCCTGGCGAATTTGTTACTTACTGCCGCCCTCAAACTTGCCTTTCCTGTCGCTTTTGGGGGTTAACTCAGTTGTTAGTTTTTAGTTGTTAGCTTTTAGGCATAAAGACTTGTACCTAATAGCCTTTGGTTTAAAAATTAGTAACTTAATCTTTCGACTAACCACGAAGTAACTAACAACTTTAATGAGAGAGACACCACAATGTTAAAGTTCCTCAAACAAGTTAGCGATTACGCTAAAGAAACTGTTCAAGCGGCTAAGTATATCGGTCAGGGTCTCTCTGTTACCTTTGACCATATGCAGCGGCGTCCTGTTACAGTTCAGTATCCTTACGAAAAACTCATTCCTTCTGAACGTTATCGGGGTCGGATTCACTTTGAATTCGATAAGTGTATTTCCTGCGAAGTCTGCGTTCGGGTTTGCCCCATTAACCTACCCGTCGTAGATTGGGAATTTGATAAAGTCAGCAAGAAGAAAAAGCTCAAGCACTACAGTATCGACTTTGGCGTGTGTATTTTCTGCGCCAACTGTATTGAGTACTGCCCTACCAACTGCTTGTCGGCAACGGAAGAGTACGAACTCTCTACCTATGACCGTCACGAACTCAACTTTGATAACGTCGCGATGGGTCGTTTGCCGTACAAAGTGACCCAAGACCCAATGGTCACTCCACTACGTGAGCTGGTTTACCTGCCCAAAGGAGTCCTCGAACCCCACGGTCTACCTCCTGGTTCCCCGCGTCCTGGGTTGCGTCCAGAACAAATTCTGGAGCAGATGGAAGCTCAAGGAACCGACGGGCAAGAGGAAAAATCAGCAGCCAAGAAATAACGCGATCGCTACTCAATAGTTAGTCATTAATGACAAAAAACTACGGAAAAGCGACAGCGGAAAACAGACAATTGACAACTGATAAAGGACAAAAACGGTGAATCTAGCAGAAGGAGTTCAGCTCGTTTCGTTTGGCTTGCTGGCTGTGATGATGATTACAGCAGCTTTAGGAGTCGTTCTACTGACCAACATTGTTTATTCAGCATTTTTGTTGGCTGGCGTCTTTATCAGCATTGCTGGCTTGTACATTTTGCTCAATGCTGACTTTGTCGCCGCCGCCCAAGTGCTGGTTTATGTTGGGGCAGTTAACGTCTTGATTTTGTTTGCCATCATGCTGGTAAACAAGCGAGAAGACTTTGCCGTCCTTCCTAGGGGCTGGATTCGTAAAGCCGCTACCGGAGTAGTTTGTGTCGGTCTATTTCTCCTGCTGGGAACGATGGTTGTCGCGACACCTTGGGCGATTTCTGTCGAGCCTGTAATCGGGGGTGAAAGCACGGTAGTGCAAATCGGGGAGCATTTCTTCAGCGACTTTCTGCTACCGTTTGAGCTAGCGTCAGTGCTGTTGTTGATGTCAATGGTAGGGGCGATTATCTTGGCGCGTCGCGATTTTCTGCCCGAAGAACTGAGCCGTCCCCAAGGCGATATCAGCACCGCGTCTATGTTGCCTGAACGACCCCGCGAGCTGGCATCCCTGGGCGAGGGTCAAAAGACCAATCGCTAAAGCGTCTTGCTTTCCCTGATGCCACTAACAACCTCAAGCCGTTGGTGGCAAATCGTTTCCCTTTCGTTGATACAACAGAAGATTTATGCACCTACAACTTGAGTATTTCTTAATTCTAGGCGCGGCATTGTTCTGCATCGGCATTTACGGCGTAATTACTAGTCGCAATGCTGTGCGCGTGCTGATGTCCATTGAATTATTGTTGAATGCAGTCAACCTGAATTTGATGGGCTTTTCTAATTATTTAGACCCTCAAGAAATTAAAGGTCAGGTTTTTGCGGTCTTTGTAATTACTGTAGCTGCCGCAGAAGCAGCGGTGGGTTTGGCAATTGTTTTGTCCATTTACCGCAACCGCGACACCATCGATATGGAGCAATTTAATCTCCTCAAGTGGTAAGGTCGCAGCTAAAGTGGTGACTAAATCAGAAATGCCTGCCGATATAGGCGGGCATTTTTGTAGGTAGGCTAGTAGCGCGATCGCTTTTCACAATAACTTTACGGCTCGCTGAGAGGATGGTTGACGACAAGCCTTTGATCGTCTTGGTACCTCAGAGATTTAGCTGAAATGGCAGCAGCGATCGCGATAAAAATTTCAGGGTTTAAGATTAAAAAGACACAGATTTATTAGGGATGTGAGCGATGGTGCAATCTGACCCGAAGCTACGCCTACCAACTAGCGCTGAATTACCTTGCTCAGACGATACACCTGTGGATAACGAAAATCAAAATTTTATTCCTAACTTACTATTATTTTTGCTGAAATTCATCTGGGGAAATCGCTCCGATTGGTTTTTTGGAGTAGATATGGGGATTTATCACACAACAGGAGTAAGCCCGTTGGTGCCTGTTGTTCCAGACGGATTTTTGAGTTTAGGGGTTGAGCGTCACAGCAGCGGGAAGCAGCGGAAAAGCTATGTGGTTTGGGAGGAAAATGGGGTTGTTCCTATTTTTACTCTAGAGATTGTGTCGCTGACACCTGGGGGAGAATATGACAAAAAAATGGCAATTTATGCCAACCTGGGAGTTTTATATTATGTGATTTATAACCCTGAATATTGGCAACGGGATAGACATCAACCCTTCGAGGTTTATCGCTTAGTTGATGGGGAGTATAAACTGCAAATTGGCGAACCGTACTGGATGAGTGAGATTAATTTAGGGATTGGACGCGCGCCGTACTGGGATGGAGAGGTAGAGATTGAAGCGCTGTATTGGTACGACCAACAAGGAAATCGCTATCTGACGGCAGAGGAAAGAGCAGAACAGCAGCGACAACGCGCTCAAAGCGCAGAGCAGGCGCGAAGAGATTCAATACCCCGATTGTTAGGAATGGGGTTAAGTGTGGAACAGGTGGCAGAAGCACTAAACTTGACGGTGGAGGAAGTCAGGCAGAGCGCTCAACAGTGAGATGACGACTAGCGCGCTCGCTTTTCACCAGAAAAACGAGCGAGAAGCCCCTGGCTTTAGACATGGGGAGGAAAGCGGCAGCGACTTCAGTCGCCTGGAAATTTCTTCCTTCAAAATGCGTAGCTATAACCATCTTTTTTGTGGATTGCTTTGCAATACTTGTAGCTAACGCCTGCCACTCTCGCAGACTTAGTTACGATATCAAAACTGCCTGAAGCACGGCACAGAACCCGCCCTGCGTAGCAGCCTATTTTCTTCCCTGCGGTAACGGTTGCGCTAACAATATCGCCAGTTTGAAAACCTTTATGGATTTGCACTCTAGACTTATGCCGAATGGGAAATCCGTACTGGTTTGTGCCGCACATCTGTCGTGTCCCGTGACCTTTTGCCGCAATCAGCAACGGCTTTGAAGTCAAGACTGTGAGTGTCTCAAACTTACCCACACACGCAGCATCAAGCCAGTGCGATTTAGCCAATCCTAATCGATTGCGATTGAACTTAGTTTGCCCTCCCGTACCAGTAGTGACGGGCAATCCCGTCTCTTTAAGTGCATTAAATAATGCCCATCGGGTTGAGTTGACCGCTGCTGCATCTTTAAGCGGCAGTTTTGCCTGTTTGAGAATGCGGTTTAACAGGTCGGGTTTAGTCGCCAGGAATTCTCGAACATCCTGATTGCCTTTCTTTTGATTACAATCGTGACAGGCAATCGTTAAGTTAGAAACCCTGTCCGAGCCACCTCTTGATTTGGGTTGAATGTGTTCAATCTCGAACGCTACATTTTCAACCGAGCAATAAGCGCACTGCCGATTCCATTTTTCCAAGAGATACTGCCGGACTTCGTAACCCTGTAATTCTCCTTGCTGATACAAGACGCCTGAGATTTCAGGGTTTTGCATTAGTTGGGTATCGAACCGCACTAGCTCTTGAACAATGCGAGCAATGGGAGCAAATCGAATCAACTTGTGAACCCATGTAAGTGTTGTTTCGACCCGATGCTGCAAGGATGGAGCTAGCCAACCATCGGGACGAGTGCGATTGAGGAATCGTGCCTGCCGATAGCGAGTTTTGCGATTGCGTCTTCCTCGCCTAAGTTGACGGCGAGAGAGAAGTGCTTCTTTAATTTGTTGTCCCCGGTGTTGCAGTTCGGCTCCGAAGATAATCTCGTTGCCCTGTTTGATTGCAATCCCCGTGACTTTCGATCCGGGATCTAATTTGAGTTCTAGCGGTTCAGGATTCGTCTCAACACTTCGGCTCTGACTTCGCGGCTCGACTGAGCTTCGCCGAACGTCTGAGCGCGGTTCCTGAGCCTGCCGAAGGGCAGTCGAACGCTCAGTGACCACTGCTTTGTTCAAAACAATCGTAAACGGATAGCGACGAAATACCGCTGCCTTGCCTGCTTTCAGCAATGACCTTGCCATTCCTGGTTTACAGGGTGATAGCGGTTGGCGATCGGTATCAATTACAAAGACAAAGTTAGACATTGTTGCGTCTCCTCTGATTTCTCGTAATGTTCGCTTCGCCAATGTTTTCAAGGCTTGTCATGTTGGCTGCACTTCCTTAACCCATTACAGATGTTTAACAACCAACGATAGGGCTACAAACTAGCGACGCATTTGTAGGTATCGTGACCTTAAAAACGTAGACCTCGAAGGTATACGGCTGGTCATGTTCTGGCTTGTATCCCGCTCGAAGAGTCGGGCAGTCTACAAGCCCCTGCCTTTAGGCATGGGGTTCATGACAGTTACATATTTTCTGGCTGGAGGTACTACCTCTGTCGGGAATGGCAATGCCATACCCCTGTTTATAGCAGACCTATAAATTACTGAGGGCGATCGCACTTAAGAAATTTGGCGGAAATTGCCGAGGCGATCGCTCTACAATAGAAAATTCAAGTATCCGACTAATCACCTCACGATGACTGCCTGGGCTGATGAGCGCTAGAACACTGTTTGACAAAGTTTGGGACTTACATACCGTAGGCACGTTGCCTTCTGGTCAGACTCAGCTATTTATCGGTTTACACTTAATTCACGAAGTCACCAGTCCGCAAGCTTTTGCAATGCTGCGGGAGCGAGGACTGAAGGTACTGTTTCCCGATCGCACCGTTGCCACGGTCGATCATATCGTTCCCACAGAAAATCAAGCACGTCCTTTTGTCGATGTACTGGCAGAAGAGATGATGCAGGCGTTGGAGAAAAACTGCAAAGATTACGGCATTCGCTTTTACAACGTAGGTTCTGGCAATCAAGGCATCGTCCACGTCATTGCCCCCGAACAAGGCTTGACTCAACCCGGAATGACCGTAGCCTGCGGAGATTCTCATACCTCAACCCATGGTGCGTTTGGCGCGATCGCTTTTGGCATTGGCACCTCTCAAGTCCGCGATGTCTTAGCCTCCCAAACTCTTGCTCTGTCTAAGCTCAAAGTCCGCAAAATTGAAGTCAACGGCGAATTACCGCCAGGAGTTTATGCCAAAGATGTCATCCTCCATATCATCCATACCCTCGGCGTAAAAGGTGGCGTCGGCTACGCCTACGAGTTTGCTGGCACCACTTTTGAGCAGATGAACATGGAAGAGCGGATGACTGTCTGTAATATGTCCATTGAAGGTGGCGCTCGTTGCGGCTATATTAATCCCGATCAAGTGACCTTTGAATACCTCAAGGACAAAGATTGTGCCCCCAAAGGTGAAAAATGGCAGGAAGCTGTGGAATGGTGGACAAGCCTCCGCAGCGATCCAGATGCCCTTTTTGATGATGTTGTCACCTTTGATGCTGCGGAGATAGCGCCGACAGTCACCTGGGGAATTACGCCAGGTCAAGGAATTGCCGTTAATCAAGTTGTCCCCCTTGCCGATACCTTGCCAGAAAGCGAAAGAGCGATCGCCTCGGAAGCCTACCGCTACATGGAGCTGACTCCAGGTGTGCCGATTCAAGGTACAAAAATCGATGTCTGTTTTATTGGTAGCTGCACCAACGGACGCTTGAGCGACTTGCGAGAAGCCGCTAAATTCGCTAAAGGTAGGCATGTAGCAGAGGGAATTAAAGCCTTTGTCGTCCCCGGTTCAGAACGGGTAAAAAAGGAAGCGGAAGCGGAAGGATTGCACAAAATCTTCACTGAAGCTGGATTTGAGTGGCGCGAACCGGGATGCTCTATGTGTCTAGCGATGAATCCCGACAAACTGCAAGGAAACCAAATTAGCGCATCTTCCTCTAACCGCAACTTCAAAGGTCGTCAGGGTTCCTCAACAGGACGAACCCTGCTGATGAGTCCAGCAATGGTGGTTGCAGCAGCAGTTAAGGGTGAAGTGTCAGACGTGCGGGAGTTGATTTAGAGACATCCCTCGTTAAATGCGATCGCGATCCTGCTGCACAAACAAAGAGGGTGGACTTTTTTATAAGTTCACCCTCTTTAGATTATTGGCTGCAAGCCCCCCTAGAAGGGCGAGGCTTGTATCCCATTTATCTATCTAGATCAAGTCCTTACTTGGTCTTGTCTGTATCGATTCTTGTGTCTCTGATGACAACTCTTTCTCTAACTTCTGCAGTACCGGAGACTTGGATGTCATTATCCTTATTTTGCTCTTTGGCAGAGTCGGCTGCATTCTTGGCAGAAGACTTCACATCCTGTGCTGCACCTTTAGCAGAGTCAGCGGTACTTTGAGCAGAAGACTTCACATCCTGTGCTGCACTTTTAGCTGCGCCTTTAGCAGAGTCGGCGGTACTTTGGGCAGAAGACTTCACATCCTGTGCTGCACTTTTAGCAGATTCGGCTGCACTCTTACCAGAAGACTTCAACGAGTCAGCGGCACTCTTACCAGAAGACTTCAACGAGTTAGCCGCACTTTTTATAGATGGCTCAACTGCCTTTGCTGTACTTTTTATACTTGTTCTCGCATCTTTGGTAGCACCCTCAACTTCTTGAGCTACAGCTTTAACAGAAGGTGTTACTTCATCAGCAGTATGTTTAATTGAGTTTGCTGCACTTTCTACGGAAGGCTGAACACCTTCAATAGTGTGAGTGACTGAATCTTTGACATCTCTAATCGCAGGTCTGACTTCCTCAGATGCCCCTTTGACTGCATCTACAACAGAAGGCTTGGTTTCTTTAACTGTCTGATCGACAGATTCAGCTATACCTTTAATCGAAGGTCTAGCATCCTCAACTGTCCCTTTGACTGCCTCTGCTGTACCTTTGATAGATGGCTTGACTTCCTCAACCGTTTCCTTTGCGGCTGTTCCTATCTCTTCTACAGTGTGCTTAACACCGTCTGCTACAGAGTGGGCTGCATCGCCTAAGTTATCTACAGCGCGGTTAACCGTATCAGCAGTACCTTTGCCGACCATAGCGCCAGCAACGGAACCGACTACAGCGCCAACAATTCCTGAGCGAGCACCGAGAACACCGCCAATTGCTGCTCCCGCGACTCTTGCACCGATACCTGAGCCTGAGCCTGATGATTTATGTTGATCAGATTCAGAATTCTCGTCAGTCTGAGCCTGAGTTACCTGATTTTCAACCTTGTCAGTTTTCTTCTCTGGCAAGTTAAGATCTGCGTCAGGTTGGTTAAAGGGTTGGTTATTGTTATTCATAATGCCTAATGGGTTCATCTTATATGTACACTTACAACATTAGCGAATTAGCCTGAGAAACTCTCCAGCTTGAGGAGTAGATCCCACTCAACTTAAGAAGTAACTCAGGAAAGATGTTTAGTTTTACCAACTGAGACATATAGCACTAGTAACGGCTCTCTTTGTAGAGAAATTGCAAGTTGCGACATGCAGACCTTGAGACATCAGCAACAGACCAGAGAGTCTGGCATGATATTAGAATGCTCTGTGTAATAGGCTACAAATAAACAATTAGGATTGAATTAATGAATCAAGTCAAAACAGTTAGAGGACGGGGTATTCCTCTCGTTGGTAATGATATTGATACCGATAGAATTATCCCCGCTCGCTTTTTGCGTTGCGTCACGTTTGATGGATTAGGAGAACAAGCGTTTGCCGATGATCGCGCCCAATCTCAAGGAGAACATCCCTTTGACCAACCCCAGTATCAAGGCGCGCTCGTCCTAGTCGTTAATGGCAACTTTGGCTGTGGTTCCTCGCGAGAACACGCTCCCCAAGCGTTATCGAAATGGGGTATTCAAGCCATTGTTGGAGAGAGTTTTGCCGAAATATTCTTTGGTAACTGCGTGGCGATCGGAATTCCTTGCGTGACGATGGAACCAGAGATGGTGAAGCAGTTACAGGCGCTATTGCAAGAGAATCCCCAAGCTTCGGTAAGTGTGGATTTAGAAGCCATGCAAGTCTGTTGCGGTGACTTCCAAGCTCCTACATCTATGGGTAAGGGGTCAAGGCAAATGCTGACCACAGGTACTTGGGATAGTTGTGGACAACTAGTTGCCCAAACTGAGCAAATTCGGGCTACGGCTGCCAAATTACCCTACGTTGATTGGGGCAGTCAAGTTGCGTAACGTCAGGCTAAAGAGTTAAAGCCTGGGAAAATACTGTGGCTCTAAGTTGGAAGCTGACAGTTCAAGCGAGGTAGGGTAGGCATCGTCCACCCTACAAATTATCAATTTAGATTCTTCAGTTTTTCTAACATCCGAGCGGTACGACTAACTGTTCCGGGTTCTGTCAAAATTCCTTGGGTTGGACTAAACAAGAATGCTAGTAAGAAGAAACCGAATACAACCATAACGATCGCTGGCCCTGATGGCACATTTAGGTAATAACTGATATACATTCCAGTAATACTAGAAATCACCCCAATTATTGCACCAACAAACATCATCTGGTGTAATTCTTTGACTAATAGATAAGCAGTAATTGCTGGGCCAACTAACAGGGAAATGACTAGTAATACTCCCACGGTTTGCATACTAGCAACAATGGTTAGAGTAATCGCACAGATTAGACCGAAATACATCGCCGTTACAGGTAAGCCACTGGCTTGTGCGCCTAGGGGATCAAAAGTATAAAACAATAGTTCTTTATAAAAAAGCTTAGTTAGTACTAAGATGAACAGGGTGACGACCAGAGTTTGCCAGACATCTGTAGGTCTTACTCCTAAAATATCGCCAAAAAGAATGTGAGTAAGATCGAGGCGGTTTGTCTTTAATACAGTGATTAAAATCACTCCTAATCCCAAAAAACTGGTTAGGGTTAACGCCATTGCTGCATCAACTTTTACCCGCGATCGCGTCCGAATTCCTGCCACAACTAAAGCACTGAGAATTCCGGCAATAAATGCACCAACTGAGAGATTGATTCCTAAATAAAATGCAATAGATAATCCTGGAATAACAGCATGGGCAATCACATCACCAATCATTCCTATCTGTTGCACAATCAAGTAGCTGCCCACAACGGCACCCAATACCCCCATCAACACCCCAATTGCTAGGGCATTTCGCATAAACTCAAAGGTTAGTGGTTCAACAAGTAGTTCCAATATCACATCCCCTTAGGCAATGACTAAGTTTAGTTTTTTGCCGTAAGCTTTTGTGAGATTCTCCGCCGTCAAAACGTCAGCTTTTGAACCCGCCGCAATCAGTTGTTGATTAAGCAATAAAAATTGGTCGTAATTTTCTAAGGTTTCTCCTAGGTCATGGCTAATGACTAATATGACTTTATTCTGCGATTTCAGTTCAGAAAAAATATCAAAAACAACTTCTTCTGTCTTTTTGTCAACGCCAGCAAATGGCTCATCAAAAAACAACAAATCAGCTTGTTGAGCCAGCGCTCTTGCCAGAAATACCCGCTGCTGCTGCCCACCAGACAATTCGCCAATTTGACGATCGCGATACTTGCTCATCCCTACCCGTTCTAGGGCATCTTTGACGAGTTCTTGTGATTGACGACTGGGTTCTCGGAACCACTTTGTATGTACAGTGCGACCCATCATGACAACACGATGGACTGTGATCGGATAATCCCAGTCAATGTGCGATCGCTGCGGTACATAAGCGACTCGTCGCAACTGTCTTTTTAAGGATTGGGAGCGAAATTTTACAGCCCCCTGAGCGAGGGGAATCAACCCCAGCATCGCTTTAACCAAAGTACTTTTGCCAGCACCATTAGGCCCCAGCAGACTAGTGACTTGTCCTGGCTGGAGAGAGAACGAGACACCCCTAAGCGCCCAGTTATCTCGGTAACTGACCGCTAGGTCTTGAACCTCAAGCATTACTTAAACTTTTTTTGAGAATGACTACCATTAGCATAGTAGGATTGGAGATTATTCGGCAACTGTTCCGGTTCGGCATTAATAAGCTGCCGTTGATTGTTACTACTCTCAAGGACGGGTTAGGGTTTGGCACAAAGTTTTAGTTTTCTCTCAACTTGAAAGATACGGGCAACACTCCCCCCGGTAAGCGCCCCAATCAGGATGTTTGACCTCTATACATAACGGACAAGATTGGCGATCGCGCGCACTTATGATCAGAAAAATTTAATTGCTGAAAAACCCTTGTCGGATAGAATGATTATCATTAACATAAAATACTCTTGGCGTTCTTTATCCAGATATTAAGTTCAATCTAAGGAGCTTATTGATGCTCAAGTGCTTACAGGTCAGGAATTACAGTCTTTGGGGTAGCACTGTTTTAGCGCTTGCCGTAGGACTAACGGGATGCGGTTCAGGCGGTGAGACGGCAGGAAATCAAAGCGCAACGCGCCAAACAGCATCAGGCGAGAAGCCTGCTGTAGTTGCCTCTTATAGTGTTCTTTGTGACTTTACCGAGCAAATTGCTCAGGATACCGTTGACCTGACTTGTTTGGTTGGCGCTGATGAAGACCCCCACGCTTATAATGCGACACCAGGAGACCGCAAGGCGGTTGAGACAGCTCAACTAGTTCTCTACGGTGGCTACGACCACGAACCAGCGATCATTAATTTGGTCGAGGCGGTACAGACAAATGCGCCAAAAGTTGCGGTACATGAGGAGGCGGTCTCCAACCCCATCGTGGCCCAAGGGCATCATGATCATGAAGAAGATGGTCACGATGAGCATGAGGGTGAAGAAACGGCATCAGGTCAAGCAGGTGAAGCCGCCGCTAAGGGCGATGAGGGAACTCATCCCGATCCCCATGTCTGGCATGATGTGAAAAATGCAGTAGCGATGATCGAGACAATTGAAAATCATTTGGCAGAGATTCAACCGGATTCTGCTGACTTATATGCTCGCAACGCCGAACAGCTCAAGGGAGAGTTGCAACAGCTAGATAGCTGGGTGAAAGCGCAAGTTGGCACAATTCCTGAAGGACGGCGCAAACTAGTGACAACCCACGATGCTCTCTCCTACTATGCCCAAGCTTACGGTTTAGAGCTGGTTGGAGCGCTACAGGGTGTGGTTGCCGACGAACAACCCACGGCGTCACGGGTGAGAGAACTGGTACAAGAGATTGAGAAAGCGAATGTTCCGACAATATTTGCCGAAGTAACAACTAACGACAGAGTAATCGGAACAGTGGCTAGAGAAGCGAATGTCAAAGTTTCCGAGCGGGAGTTATACGTTGACGGATTGGGTGCCAAAGGAAGCGAGGCGGGAACCTATGCGGGGATGATTTCCCACAACACTTGTGCGATCGTTGATGGTTTAGGCGGTAAGTGTACGCCGTTTGAAGGTCAAGCGGCTAAGTAGGGCTGGCGGTAGCGATCGCTTTTGCCGCGAGTGCCGTAACATGCTCTGAGCAATAGCCAAAGTCAATCCGTAGCTGGGGTTGATCTGCCTTGGAGATTAACAGCAGGTCTTACCTTTAAACTCGACAAATCTGAGAAGGGATAGTGCACCAAAATAACGTCATGCTTGGAGTAGCTGGGCATATACATCATCCTCAGGATTGTCCCAAACTGCATCGAGCGATGTTTGACTGGCTTGTAACCAGAACTCAGTCTCGTCCTCAGGTAAAAGTGTTACCAACACCCTCACCCCTTCTGGTAGCTGTGCTGATTCCAATAGCTCAATTTTGCCCTGTCGAACCGTGACCCAAAGCGTTTTTAACATATCCATTGTATGAAACCATACCTTGATTTTATGTCGTAATTGTGGTCTGTACGATTGCCTCACCGACGATCGCACCAGGGTTGAGGTGGAGGATCAGTGATGAGTGTCGGGTTTCATCCTGCAACCCAACCTACAAGATCGGGCGATCGCATTAAGTTTAAGGATAGAATGCGATCGCGAAATTTGATTTCAAACTGTAAATCTAGCGATCGCACTTCACTCTCCGAGCATTAGTGGTACCTGCACTCTTTAGAAGTTCCAATTAGAACCTGCAATAATTAGTCTTCATTTGATTACAACCTGTAGCTTTTGTCACATACGTAGTGGTCTAACGGTGAAGTTATGCGGCGGTAGGCAACCTTGAACACCCACCGACGACCTTTGTTCCGTCTGCACCAACGTAGTGTTAGATGGAGGGGTCTACGGGGCTTGTATGGATTGATTGAAAAACACGCTCAATATGCTCAAAAACTTCATCCTTGGCCCGAACACCGATCGCAATGTACTGGAGCTTTTGGAAAAAAGTAGCAGATGAAAGCTCTGGACATAATGCAATTACCGATCTCACGAAGGTGAGAAGATCAATAAAAACAACATTGACGTTTCTCGCAAGCAAAATAGTTTTTGCAACTTGCTCAAGAGATGAGCCAATGCACGTTCCATTTACTCCAATAACAAACGTAATTGAATTTAAGCCGTCCCGACTCGCTTTGACAGCAGCATGATCGACATCCTGCTCACTGAACTGCTTATCTTTAACCTCGATTGCTACAAAAATCTTACCGTTCTTCTTAATGTCTATATCGGCTACCTCCTTGGAGGAAGCACCACTCTGATTCACAGGATGAACAATAACTTCAAAGCCTTCAAACTGATCAAAATAGATAGATAAGATAGTACCGACTGCGATTGCAGCAGTTTGCCCCTCAATTGATCTGATGGTAAATGCATCAATGAATTCAATAGTTTTTAAGTGAGAGCCTACTGATTCTGGAAGTTGAGTAAGAAGCCCACTTCGGACAGTTTGTCTTTGAATAGCATACCGTATGGCAATACAGAGACTATTAAAAGCCTGCTCAGACGTTTCAATCTCAGACAACACCTTATGCAAGATCAGTAAAAGCTCTCTGTCTTTACCAGCTCTCACTGCATTTGAAGGAGATACCATTGGGAAGCGTGCAGGCTTATTGAGAAAAGGCTCATTTGAGCCTCCTAGTGAGCTATTTAGCAATTGACGCTCAAGCGGCACAACAACCCCATGACATAAGCTTCGGGCATCATAAGCTCCTTCAATATCAGCTCCTGCTTGAAGTGAAAGGGCATTGATACTTGAATTAGTTGCTTTGCCTAAAAGAGCAGTTACAAGAATGTATCTGAAAGTCAGATGTTTTCCTTGAATAATAGTTCTGATCTCGGCATCCCATTTGGTTGATGGAATCTCTCTGGAATTATCCTGTGCTATCCTGATAGACTCTCGCAGAATTTGTTCCCCTTCCCTTTGATCGACGGTTGGTTTGGCACGACTCATGCTCAACCCTCTGAACTAGTAAACTGTGCGAAAAACTCAGCAGGGTCAGCATCTGTAGCCCGCACCCAACGTAATGTTTCTAAAATGTCGATCCGGCGTTCCCGACGCTCTATTTTAGAAATGTCAGGCTGAGTTAAGCCAATCTCATGTGCAATCGCCTTCTGGGAGAGCTTTGCTCTTTCTCGCAGAGAAATAAGTGCATCTATGATCCTGTGGTATTCAGGATCGTGAATGCTCGAGATAGACTGCTTTTGACCTTCCATAATCAAGATCTTGATTTGGAAAGGTGAATATGCCAAAATCGCATACATGAAGAACGAAACACTTTTATCGGGACTCTCACTTTTCTCCGGCGCAGGCGGTATGGATGTCGGGTTTATCCGAGCAGGAGTTGAGGTTGTGAGTGCCAATGACATAGACAGAGATGCTTGTCTCACGTATGAGGCCAATCATCCGGGAGGAATTATCAAATGTGGAGATATAAATAATATATTGACTGATATGCAGCAATTTGAGGGGGTTGACCTTGTTTTTGGTGGTCCACCTTGTCAAGGATTTTCTGTGGCAGGAAAGATGAATCCTGATGATCCCCGTAGTCAAATGCTATGGGTTTTTATGGAAGTTGTGAACCTTACTCGACCTCGAGCTTTTGTCTGCGAAAATGTTAAGGCATTGGCGGTTTTAGATAAATGGGCAGAGGTTCGTCAAAAACTTTTCTTTGTGAGTAGTCAATTGGGGTATAAGTGTAAGCTGGTATTGCTTAATTCATCTGATTTCGGCGTACCCCAATCCAGAGAGCGAATGTTTTTGATCGGGTTTCGAGACTTTAAAGATGTAAGCAACTTAGAAGCATTGTTTAATCGATACAAAAAGCCTTCTCCAACAGTTAGAGACATCATTTTACCTTTGGGTATAGCAGGTTCGGAGAAAAATCAAAGAATATGCAATGCAAAAGTTACGATCGCTGCCAAACCTGTAATGAGACGATCTCCGTATGCAGGCATGATGTTCAATGGTCAGGGCAGACCACTGAATCCCGATCGATGCTCATGCGCCCTCCATGCTTCTATGGGTGGAAATAAGACCCCAATTATTGATGAAGAACACTGCTATTTTGGTCAAGATAGCTGGGTTGAATGGTATCACTCTTACCTGATGAAAGGGGGAGAACCGCTACCTTTAGATGCAGCACCTAAAAGACTTAGACGCTTAACAATTGACGAAGCGCTTAGAATTCAAACCTTTCCACATGACTATCAGTTTGTTGGGGGACAAAGCTCGATCTATAGACAAATAGGCAACGCTGTTCCATGTGACTTGGCACAAGTGGTTGCAGCAGTCGTTCGAGATGTTCTCGGGCAGCCCAAGCTGATTACAGTTCCTCCTTTAATGGAAAGTGAAGCCAAACAGTTACGGCTAGCCATCTAACTGTGTATTTAACGTCAGATGTGCTGGATAATACCTCCTATATCGGTCTTATCCAGCATTAACCTATATTGCAACTTACCGCTCTGATACGGCTTTGCCGATTGCTGGAGGCGGAGCCTTTGCGGAGCAGGAAGGAGTGCGATCGCCTCTCGCTGTAAGTTGGGTTGAGTCTGTCACGTCCTTACTTGGGAATCAGTAGGTAACATGAAACCCAAGATGACTCGATTGGGCGATCACCTGCTTTTGGCGGCTTGTTGAATTTTGCGCTTCGGGCTGGCGAACCATTCCAATCCTAAAAGGATGCCGTTAATGGCTAAGGCTAGTAGGGTGACAGCGATCGCGCCTGCCCAGATCTTATCGTTTTGCCCTTGGGCGACACCGTCAAAGAGCAGTGTACCTAATCCTCCCGCCCCAAATTTGGCACCAATTGCCGCGATCGCGACTGCTACAATCGTGGCTAGACGCACCCCAGCTAAACAAATCGGCAAAATTAGCGGGACTTGTACCCGCCACCAACGTTGCCAGGAATTCATTCCCATCCCCCGTGCAGCTTCCATGATTGCGGGTTCAACAGATTGCAACCCCACGGAAAAATTCCGCACCAAAATCACCTGGGTATAGATAATCATCGCTATAACGACAGACTGACGATTTAGTCCAAAAATCGGCACCAACAGAATGATTAATGCCAAGCTTGGCAAGGTGTACAGGGTTCCCAAAAACCCCATCACCGGGATACTCAGCCAGGGATAGGACGCGGTCGCCAAAGAAACCGGGAGGGCGATCGCAACGGCAATTGCCACAGCTAACCCGGTCATTTGCAGGTGTTCCCACAACAGACCAAAAACAGCCCCAGGATTTTCAATGATGTAGTTCATTTACTTGTGACTAATCCTGACTTAAACACTTGCGCCCATTTTGGCAGCATCCCGAATATGTTCCAGTGTCAGGACACCGACAACCTTCTCGGCATCTAGAACAGTCAGCTTTTGGGCACCCGTCCGTAGCAAAATTGATAAAGCTTGACGCAAACTGTCATGACGGGCGATCGTATGTGCACTTGTAGGGATATTGTTGGCGAGAACCGCCGTCATTGCCGTTTCTACGCGCAACAAACTAAGCTGACGCACCATATCATCTGCCCCCACTAGGTTATGCACAAAAGCATTAGCAGGTTTGGTGAGGATATTAAAGGGCGTGTCGAACTGCACGATCTGACCCTTTTGCAAAATCATAATTTTGTCAGCCAGACGCAGCGCTTCCTCTACATCATGGGAAACAAATAAAATTGTCTTCTTCAGTTGCCGTTGCAGTTGCAAAATCTCGTCTTGGAGTGCCTCGCGGGTAATGGCGTCAATGGCACCAAATGGTTCATCCATCAACATCACGGCTGGATCACCTGCCAACGCGCGAGCAATTCCCACCCGCTGCTGCTGACCACCGGAGAGTTGGGAAGGATAGCGATCGCGATACTCTTGAGGCGGTAGCTGTACCAACGATAGCAACTCATCAGTGCGGGATTGATACTTTATTCGCGACCAATTTAGTAACTTGGGGACAACGGCAATATTTTCCGCCACCGTCATGTGGGGAAACAATCCCGACTGCTGAATAACGTAACCAATCTGCCGCCGCAAATCCGTTGCTTTGATCTTTCGGATGTCTTTGCCATTGAGGTAGATTGTCCCGGAGGTTGGCTCGTACAGGCGGTTTACCATCTTCAGGAGGGTGGTTTTACCGCAACCTGATGGCCCTAAAATCACAATCAACTGACCTGATTCAATTTCGCAAGTGCAGCCATTCACTGCCGGATGAGGCGCACCTGGAAACTTTAGAAACACGTTCTCAAAACCTATGGCGCTCACTAATTATTCCTCAGCCGTGTTGGATTTTAAGGTCAAATTTCATTTCAACAGAATAGACCTCTTGCATAAGTCGAATAGACCCCCCTTAGTAAGGGGGGAGACTTGAAATCTTGCCCCCTCCCCTTAGTAAGGGGAGGGTTGAGGAGGGGTCTGGTACATTTTTGCAAGAGGTCTAATTTACCAAAAAGGATCAAGGATGAAAAGTGAAAGTCCATCAGTAAGTAAGACATGTAAATAAGTAAGTGAGGACTTTAGCACTCAAAGTAGGGTTCAATCCCTGACTACTTCAGCCTTCAGTTGACTAAATATTGCCAAATCGAATCACTGACGCGGCTAAGGCAATCATTAAACTCACGCCAAATGTTGCTCCCCATAACCATTTACGTAGATAGCGATTGCTGCGTTCTAAGGCTTGTAGCTTCTGCCTTAAATCCTCTTGAGAGTTCTCTAATTGATTGGAGAAATTCTCCAGTTTTTCTAGGCGATTTGGTAAAGAAATATCCAAATCATTGATTTGAGCGCTGTCTTGAGCGAGTGAAGTTTCTGCCTTTACCCGGATTGTAGCGATCGCTTCTCGATCGGCTCTCACCTGTTGAGCTAGATGAGAAACTGCCGAGTGGCTCTCTTGCGCTCTTGATGCCGTCTCCTGAATCGTTGAATGCACTTCTAACAATTCTTGCATTGTTCGTGCTGCGGCGGCGACTCCTGATTGCAACTGCTGGTGGAGCTGCTGAATTTCCCTTGATACCTGACGCCCTACTTGTAGTTCGTGGCGCAGTGTTTCTAAACCTGCTTGTCCGCCGAGTTCCGTTAAGATTGTTTCGACAGCAGGGCGAAGCTCGTTTAAAAGCTGTTGTTCGTGCGATCGCACTCGTTCTTTGACAGCTGCAACTTGTGCCATTGCTTGCTTGACGATTGCTGAATCTACCATGCTCAGTTTGTCGTTAATTTCCTGCAATCGCTGCTGAGTAAGAGCTAGTCTGTCTTGGGCTAGTAATGCTTCTTGCTCAAATTCCCGCAGTTTTTCTTCTGCTTGTATCCGAAGTTGCTGATTGCCTCTTTCAGCTTCACTCAAGGCATTACGGAGAGTTTGGTACTCTTGGCGCAGCGAGTCCAATCCTTCCTTACCCCCCAGTTTCTGGACAGCAGACAAAACAGCAGAATGAAGTTTTTCTACTTCTAATTTTACTGCCAGAACTTCACTGGTTTGTACCAGGATCTGCTGCTTGGTTTGAGAGACTATCCTTTGCTCGCTCTCAACTTGAGAGACTAATTGCTTGAGTTCAACAGTCTGTTCCTGTATTTGCTCTTCAAACTCTCTACGCTGCTGTTCAACTTGCTGTTGATTTTGTTGCAAACTCGGCAAAATATTCTGCTGAAACTGTTTTAACTCTGCTTGCACCTGCTGCCGAAAACTATTAGCGTTCTCCTCAATCACCTCAGCTACTTCAGAAGCAGCTTTCTGTTTTTCCCATTGTTCCTCAAAAACACTATATTTCTCTTTGACTCGCTTCTCAATTTCTCGTAAGGTTGAAAATACATTATCGTGAAACTCTCGGAATGCTTGCAATTCTGACTGTGTTTGCTTAACTAACTGAGAAACGTCTGTTTTATCAGTTGTCACCTGAGAAGATTTTTTCTCAATTGTCGCGCGATGTTGTAGAATATGTTTTTCAATTTCTTGTGATTTCTCTAGAAGTTTTCCCGCCTGATTCATTCCTTGTTCAATAGTTCGCAAAAGCGCCTGAAGCTGTTCAGCAATTTCTGTGTCTGTGGGTACTTTCACTCATTTATCTCCTGAGGCTGAAGAACATTTTCAAGGTGAGAGATGAAGGCTTGGCAGAGTAAAGGAACTAGGGGCGAGGATTGATTAGTCTGGCTTACTTCTTCCCAAAAAGGAAGATCGACACCCAACTCGGTTTTGCCAAGCCGCAAGCGTACTCTTGCCGCTTCGTAGGGAAGATTTTTTCCTTCTAAATCTCTAGCAATGCTTTCCAGGAGACGAGCTGATTCTTCCCCATCTATAGTTTGCAAATTAGAGGCTTCCTCTACCGCTTGCCAAGAACAATTCATTGCCCTTAGTAGTAAACATTGCAGGGAAATACTATCCGTCTTCTGTAACTCAGCTTGTAGATGGGTAAGGGAGTTTTGCTGCAAAAGAGCGATCGCCTCTTGTTCCCATTGATAAATCTCCTCACCCTCAACGCCTGCTAGTTTCAAGGCGGGGTAAGTATCCCAGTAAAGACAGCCCGTTTGACACCTAGAGAGTAAACGTCGTTTGACATCACCAGTAATTTGACTAAGATCGATATCGCTGGCAACTTCGGTAATCCAGGCGATCGCTTTTTGGGAATCCATGCGATCGCATTGTCTAAAATATTCATTACCAATACGATTTAACTCTTCTGTCGTTGCCACAATCAACAAGCGGGAACGGGAGCGAGTTAGCATCGTGTACCACTGGAAACTTTCCTCCAAAGAAGGACTACCCTCGCCCTCAAATAAGCGAAAAGCAACACAAGCTTCAAACTCTCTTCCCTTAGCTTGTTCAGGATTAAGCACAACCAAATTGTTGTATGGCTCAAGCTTTATCGGAGAGAGTACTTTAACCGCATTTGCTAAGTCTCGCAGTAGGTAACGCTGATTTTCTTGTTGTCCCGATTCCTGAGCAAGTTGCTTGAGAAAATCTGTTGCTTCCTCAATCGAGGAGTATTTTAATAAGCGCACGGCTTCCCCAATTTCTGAGGCATATTCTGGCTTAGCGGGTTCTGGTAGTTTTCTACCTTTGAGACGGGCATTGATCTCTTGCGCCATGTTCCAGAATTGATTGGCAAACTGCAATATTTGCCTAGAGTTGCGGTAGTTTCGTTCGATTTGGATGGGGCTGCCCAATTGTAGCTGTCCCCAATCAAAATCTGTTGGCTGAATGCGCTGATTTAAGTCTCCTAGCAACCACAGATAGGTAGGATGTCCCCGATTTTCCCAAGCATTCCGCACAGCAATCAATGCCTGCAACTCAGCGAGTAGAAAGTCTTGGGCTTCATCAACTATCAAAATTGTGTAATCGCTAAGTGCTGGGGGTGGAGGCGGATTAGCACTTAACTCATTTGCCGCATCAAGGCGACAGAGATTATCTGCCAATGCTTGCTGCCAAAATGTTGAATTAATCTGTCGAAGAATATCAACACGTCCCGTTTTTTCGTATAGAAGAAAAATCCCATTCTTCTTTTGGTTTTGATTAGCTTTATCCAATACAAAAGCCTGATAAAGCAAAACATCACGGGGGCTAATGTCTTCGGGTTTGAGGGGAAACCTGGAACTCATCCTCGCGCGTTGGGCTGCGTGCTGGAGGGCGGCTAATTCTGCGGCGGGTGACGCTAATTGACTATGCAGTTTAGGGGCGACTTGAGACAGCCAGTCTCGAAATGTGCCAAAGTTTTTTGATAGTAGTGTCTGCTTGACTTCTGTGTATTCAGCGATATCTTCCCGCAGAGTCTCTGGCACAATCAGCATGGCGTTCCCTCCATTGTGGGAGTGAATTTCGCAAGCCAGCAACGTTGCACAGACGGTTTTTCCGGTTCCTGGAGCGCTTTGAACGATCCAAGCCGTTTTGGTATTTTTCCCTTGGTAGGGTGCTGATAGGGGAGCAATCAGTTCGCTGAGGGTTTCTCTTTGGTGTTGAGTGAGGATTGGTGAATAGCGATAACCTCCGTAGACAAATTTGTACCAAGCTTCACCGACTTCTTGATTCCACTGATAGGTGGGAGTTTCTGCTAGTGGTATTCCTGAAGGCTGGAGCAGTTCTTGGGCTAGTTCTTCTAAGGGTTTGGGATCAGTGCGATCGCGCTGATCAAATGCATCATCATAAATACCATCCCGCCACCCGGCTTTAATCACTACGAAGTTGTCGCTGCTCTCTTCTTGCCAAATCACGCGCACATTACCCTGTCTGGTGCGTCGCAGGCGATCATATCCCTGCAACTTTTTCGTGTTGGCGTTGTCTCCTTGGCTTAATCGGCGCAGGATCTCCGAGACGTTCTGGAGAGCATCATGGGGAAGTTTTTGGATCTCACGAAAGGCGGCTCGAATAATTTTGAGCTTTGGCATAAGCGACTTTCGAGTACCGGGGATCAAGGATAGGCTTAGGCTGATTGTTCCCAGACGAGATTGATAACTGCTTCTTTGTACCTAATCTCTGGGAATTGGGAGGACGAGAAATTTTCGTCTTTCCTTCTAAGCCTTGGCTCACGGCGTCTAATCTTGAAACAAATTAGCGGCTACGTAAGTGTTCTCTTCACCTTAACCCGTGTTTTTGCAGACGGTGGTTCGGTTGGGGGAGCAAATGGCTTGTGTAGGGCGATCGCTGCTCAAATTAAGCCTTGCTGATGTCTCTTGATACATAGCGCGATCGCTCCTCAACGTCTTTACCTCAGTAGGGCTGTCCAGGTCTAGATCCGCCTTACTTTACTGAAACTTTATACTATGGCGGAAACCTCACCGCTTTTTTAAAGTCCTAGTAAAAATACCTGCGGACTTAAGGGTTTTTACTGAGGTGTTTATTAATATATATAGGAATTACTCTGTAAATCTACGATATAAATTTTAAGTTTTATTAATCGAGAACCGTCCTTTCCCACTGTAATTAAACCAATGCGTATACAACAGACCGTATCAAATCAGTCTCTAGTCGCCACGGCTTTACTTAAAGGTGTGATTGGTATTGCGGCATTTTTGGGTCTTTGTTACTTGCTAACTTTCGTAGTTTCACAGGCTGAGAAAGGCGCAAATAATGACGATGAGTCTATCTATCAATCGAAAAAAGTTAAGCTTTCTGCACCCAATCAAATCACATTTGAAGAGTTAACCATTCCTGAAAATACCAAAAATTCCCCCAGCACATTTTCCCTAAAAAACACAACGCCTCAGAACACCCTAACTTTGCCCAGTGGCGGAATTACGCCGGGTACAACGTATCCTGTTATCGGCTATCCGAGCCTGACTGGTGCGACACCGCCTTTAGCGGGGACTCCCAATTTCTCCAACACATTAATAACTCCTGGAAGCAATTCCACCACACCGGGGACAATGACTCAACCTTACAGTCCTTACAGTGGTTTTCCCCTCCCTCAGCCACAGGGAGTGAACTAATAGCAGTTCCCTAGGAGGAGTGGGTGGGTTTTACTCTTGAGGCTCTGATAAAGTGCCGCCGGGTGTAATTGGCTTTTTGGCGATCGCTTCTAAATCAACCGACGGCAACAACTCAGTCCAGTCTGCTTGTAGGCGTGGGTTTTCGGGATATCGAGAATTATAGATTATCCAAAAAATCCTTATTTAGATAACTATTTTATTCATTATCTGTGGCTACTTTTAAAATTAGTGCTTTACTGCTCTACATTAGGTAATTTGCTCAGTTTAAATGACGAAATCCTCTAAAAATCTTGCTTCCCCCAAAGTGATTTCGGCACTGAAAAGTTCTCCCAAAAAACCGCTAAACTCCAACTGGATATAATCATCGGTACTTCTGGCTTCCGCTTCTAGGAAGATTAATCCCGTTTCATCCAGAACGTTAAATTTCAATGAAGGGGGCAAATATCTTTGATTTCCCGCCGGATGGACTTGGAGAACAATAGTTCGACTTTCATTAGACTCAGCGTGTAGTTCCACTACCAAAGCAATTGGATAACCCACAAGCTGCACTCTCAGGTCAATTAACTTTGCACGAATCACACGATTTTCTGATTTCTCCAAACTTGGGGCAAGTAATAATGTATTGGCACCTCTAAAACTAAATGCCAAATCCGGTTCGGTTGTACTAAATAAACTCTCAAGGGTTTGCCAGCCAGCATCTACCGTATTGTGCAACCACTGGCTTAAATTCACTCTTAGCTGTTCAGGTGTCGCAGAGGATGTGATCATGGGTTGACTTTGGGCATGTAAACGATCGATTAGGGCTTCAGGCGATCGCAATTCATCAATCCGCAGTGTCTCTTGTTGAACAGACTCCACAAATCCCAGAAATGTTGCCTCTTGAAATGCTTCATCAATCTGCACCACCACATAGCCTATGCGTTCTTCCCACACTTCCGGCGGAATCTGACAAATTTGCTCAGACGCTTTAATCGGGCGACATTCCAAACGCCCAATACCAGTAATTTCTAGATCGGCAATATTAGCCCCCAAACGTACCACTGGGTTCCAACTATCGCTGACTACAGGGTTTGTCTGAATCCCCAACATTTGTAGGTAGTCATTGATGACATACGCCGCTTTAGATAAAAATTCAGCCAGGTGACAACACTTCCCCGTGTCGGATCGTGCAGCAAACCCATAAAGAATTAATCTCCTTAACAATCTTTCTTGCTACTTTGAGTGACAATAGGAAGCGCCACTACCTAAAGATATAGATCACTCCCATCCTGGTGAAACTATGACGATGATCGATCGGAATCATAAAGTCCCCGCACCACCCAATTCAGCGCCGCTTGCAGTTCCGACCCCGACACCGACTCAGAACACCTCACCCCGCACGCCTCCGGCTAAGAAGTTTGACCAGTCCGTTATTCTGCAACAATCGCCAACTTGGTCGCGGGCGATCGTTTGGGCAATTGTCGGCGTGACCACCTTTGGCGTCGTTTGGGCATCGGTAGCCAAAATTGAAGAAGCGATTCCTGCTACAGGCAAACTAGAACCACAAGGAACGGTTAAGGAAGTACAAGCACCTATCAGTGGCGTAGTTAAAGACATTTACGTTGAAGACGGGCAACGCGTCAAAAAAGGTGATACTCTCCTCCGCCTCGATTCAACCACGGCACAAGCACAACTTCAATCTTTGGAAAAAATTCGCACGGCGTTAGTTCAGGAAAATCAGTTTTATCGCCAGCAAATGGCTGAAGTCGTATTTCCTGACAGGGTGAGTGCCGAAAATGGTCAACTCAAACTCCCCTTAGAATTAGTCTCTCTCACAAAAAGCCGCGCCGCTTTAGGCTCAGAAAATCAACTGTATCGCGCTCAACTTCGAGGCTCTAACGAAGGTACAAACTTTACCGCCGAGCAACAGCAGCGTCTGCTATCGAGCCGTGCCGAGTTAAATTCCCGCGTCGCCGCCGCAGAATTAGAAGTGCAGCAACTAGAGCGACAAGCGAGTCAAACTCAGGTGCAGCATGCTGGTGCTAAAGACCGCCTGGACGTGAATCAAGGCATTTTGAATGATATTGAGCCGATTGTGAAAGAGGGTGCCCTCGCTCGTGTGCAATATCTTAAGCAACAGCAGGATGTCCGCAGTGGTAGATCCGAGGTCGATCAACTGACGATTGAGCAGAAGCGTTTGCAGTTAGCGATCGCTCAAGCCAAAGAAAATCAGCAAAACACCATTGCCCTAACAAAACAAGACTTGTTCGCCAAAATTACTCAGAACGAAAAAGAAATCGCTCAGATTGATAGTCAACTCACTAAGGCGATCGTTGAAAACGAAAAACGGCTGGCAGAAATCGATAGCCAACTCAGTCAATCGCGATTAACCTTACAGTACCAAGACCTGAAAGCTCCGGCTGATGGTACTGTTTTTGATCTCAAAGCGAATACGCCAGGATTTGTTGCGAACTCCAACGAACCCATTTTAAAAATTGTTCCCAATGACACCCTGACGGCGAAAGTATTCCTTACCAACAAAGACATCGGATTTGTCAAAGAAGGCATGAAAGCCGATGTCAGAATTGACTCTTTTCCCTTTAGTGAATTTGGTGACGTCAAAGGTGAAGTCATCTGGATTGGTTCTGATGCACTTCCCCCCGATCCCATTCGCCCCTTCTACAGCTTTCCTGCCAAAGTTCGCCTAAACCAACAGTCACTGCTCGTTAATGGTAAAGATATCCCACTGCAATCTGGGATGTCAGTCAGCGTCAATCTAAAGGTTCGCGAGCGCACGGTGATGAGCATCTTTACCGATTTATTTACAAACAAAACTGAAAGTCTGAAGTTTGTTCGCTAATTAGTTTTAGGAACAGACAATCTCTGTTTGTGGGGGCGCAGGGCTGTCAAATTTGTCTGCAAAAAGGCGATCGCTTTTCACCCTTCGCTAGTGCTAGTTGCTCCCAAATATTTGGTTAAATACGGCGAAAAGACCTCATAAATCAGGGTCAACGGTCGCCCATGGTGCCAAAACAAGTAATGGCGTCCCCAAAATGGCCCAGACTGCTTAAATTCCGCCTCTAATCCAGCGCAATGACCATAGTAAATGCCTTGTACATCCCGATACAACTCGGTTCGCAATCGGGCAAGACTTGCCCAAATAGGCAATGAGCGATTTTGTAAATATTCATCAACGTGGCTAGCTTCCCACCAAGAGGTTGCATACGCCAGACGTTGTCCAGACGCCGTCCGCAGCCATACCTGACGCCGCAATCGAGGCCCAGGTACAGCTTGAATTAAATCCGGTGCGCCATCGGTATTCGTGCCAATTGGCGACATATCAATGACATCGACTTCAGTTGGTTCACCCGTCAAGAGCTGGAGATGGCGCGTCGGAGAGCCATCCCCCAGCATCAGCATCTGCCAAGCAGGTGCTAACTGAGTGTGAGGTAATCCTTTCTGAATAATTTCTTCTCCCCCTTGCCAGATTGGGCTGAGGGCGTACCAGGCGGTTGGCAGTGTAACGCTAGTTTTAGGCGACAAAATCCAAGTCAATTTCGTTACAAAACTTCACTTCTCTCATAGACCATGATAGTCTCTAGCGCCACTAGAAAGGTAATTTGAGTTTTTAATTGTTAATTTCAGGGAGTTAAAAGGGGGGTTTTTCTTTCTCGCGCCCTTCCGGTACGGATGTTTAAGCAGTTTTGTCTACCAAAAACAACCAGCAACAGATTCTGATATCTGGAGTTCCGATATCACCGAGCCGTGAAGACTTGTTTTTTTCACAACTAAAACTAACCAGCAACAACGATTAACCGCCGTAGTTGCTCGCTTGTAGTATTTAAGCGCTGTTGCTATATGCGGATGGCGAGACTCGAACTCGCAAGGCTTTCGCCACACGCCCCTCAAGCGTGCGTGTCTACCAATTCCACCACATCCGCGTAATTATTGAGTTTAGCAAAAAATCTGCCACTTATCGCAACTATTTTATGTTCCTGTTCTGGCAGCACAAAAATAGGGTTCGATCGCCTAGGCTATTCTCTCCTGAGTATCCGGTTCCCAAAGTGCTGAGCTGTTGGCGTAAAAATTGGATTCTCAGGGACAAACGCGATCGCACATAGCGGAATGTGGCACAATTCCTTTGCACAAGTATTAAAGTATCGCGTTAGAGATATCGCGCATCCTTATCCTAGTGATCCGGATATAGCAGCACTGTTATATATATGCAATTTTCAAAAATCTTGATTGCCAATCGCGGGGAAATTGCCCTGCGGATTCTCCGAACTTGCGAAGAAATGGGGATAGCCACCGTCGCCGTTCACTCCACAATCGATCGGCACGCCCTCCATGTGCAGTTGGCTGATGAAGCCGTTTGTATTGGCGAACCCATTAGTAGCAAAAGTTACTTAAATATTCCCAATATCATTGCTGCTGCCCTGACGCGCAACGCTACGGCTATTCATCCGGGCTATGGGTTTCTGGCAGAAAATGCCCGTTTTGCCGAAATCTGCGCCGATCATCAAATTTCCTTTATCGGCCCCTCTCCGGAGGCGATGCGGGCAATGGGAGATAAGTCCACCGCCAAAGAGACGATGCTAAATGCGGGAGTTCCCACCGTACCAGGTAGCGACGGACTGCTGCTATCTGAACAAGAAGCCCAAGCGATCGCCCGCCACATTGGCTATCCTGTAATGATCAAAGCCACGGCTGGTGGTGGCGGAAGGGGGATGCGCTTTGTCCAAGAAGAAAGTGAACTCACCAAGCTCTTTTTAGCCGCCCAAGGAGAAGCCGAAGCCGCTTTTGGCAATCCCGGCGTCTACATGGAAAAATTTATCAATCGTCCCCGCCACATCGAGTTTCAAATCCTTGCAGATAGCCACGGCAATGTCATTCATCTAGGCGAACGCGACTGCTCCATCCAACGCCGTCATCAAAAG
This sequence comes from Kastovskya adunca, assembly GCF_059505785.1. Classification (NCBI taxonomy): domain Bacteria; kingdom Bacillati; phylum Cyanobacteriota; class Cyanophyceae; order Coleofasciculales; family Coleofasciculaceae; genus Kastovskya; species Kastovskya adunca. The sequence continues at coordinate 33,278 of NZ_JCACLG010000046.1, forward strand.
CTCCTGGAAGAAGCCCCTAGCCCTATTCTTAGCCCTACACTCCGAACCAAAATGGGAGAAGCCGCTGTCCAGGCCGCAAAATCTATCAACTACGTTGGGGCAGGAACGGTAGAATTTCTTCTCGATCAGTCCGGTGAGTTCTACTTCATGGAAATGAATACCCGCATCCAGGTAGAACATCCCGTCACTGAGATGATTACAGGCTTAGACTTAATTGCCGAACAAATTCGCATCGCTCAAGGCGGAAAGCTGCCCCTGACTCAAGAGCAAGTTGTCCTAGATGGTCATGCAATTGAGTGCCGAATTAACGCTGAAGACCCCGATCATAATTTCCGCCCGCAACCGGGACGGATCAGCGGCTACCTCCCCCCCGGTGGCCCCGGCGTCCGCATGGACTCCCACGTCTACACCGACTACGAAATTCCTGCTTACTACGATTCCTTGATTGGCAAGTTAATCGTCTGGGCACCCAACCGCAATGCTGCCATCAAGCGGATGCAGCGAGCCTTGCGGGAGTGTGCAATTACAGGAGTGCCCACAACTATTGGCTTTCACCAAAGAATCCTCGAAACGCCAGCCTTCCTGGAAGGAGAGGTTTACACCAATTTTGTGGAGCAGCTATTGCAGAACAAGGGGTGAGGGGTGAAGTATGAAGGGTGAAGGGTGAAGTATGAAGTATGAAGTATGAAGAAGGACTAGAGGTTATAGGTTAGGGATTAGAGGTTAGGCTTTGCTTCTCCTCATCCCCCCTGCTCCCCCGCTCCCCCGCTCCCCTGCTCCCCCGCACCTCTGCTCCCCTACCCCCCATCCCCCCATCCCCTCAATAGCAAGCACTCTTAATCGTGACAGCTTAGTGAGTTTGCGTCAGCATTGTCAGAATTCCCTGCTGACCTAGAAGGATTTCCCGTAGCAGGCTAAAAATCCCTACCCAGACGATGGGAGTGATATCAACGCCTCCAATGGGCGGAATAATTTTCCGTAGTGGTACCAAAAACGGTTCTGTGGGCCAAGCAATTAAGTTGAAGGGCAAATGATTCAGATCAACTTGGGGATACCAGGTCAAAATGATTCTGAAGATGAACAGAAATGTCATCAGTCCCAGAAAAATACCAAGAGTCCAGGTTCCGAGGGTAGCAGCGGTCATTAATCTTTTACAGAAAGTTATAAGCTTTGTAGTGATATTAATCTTAACGCTCTATTAAAGCGTAGTTCTACAGGCGATCGCCTCTGGGAAACTGCACCCTCTAAAACAAGTACCACTCCTCCCTCAGATGTCAAAACAGTTGGTTTATCAAGGGTTTTGCTGCCTTTATACCAGAGTTTAAACACCACTAAAGCATCCATCACAACAAAACTTGCACCCCAAGTGGCTTCTCAAGCAGGAACCAGACCATTAGAATTAGTATGAAGAACTATCAAAAAGGATTAAGGTTCTATGACTCCCTCGTTAGCAAACTTTTTGTACAGTCTCCTTTGGGGCGGATTGATTGTGGTTGTTCCTATCGTTGCTGGGCTAATCTTCGTTAGCCAGAGGGACAAAATCGAACGTTCCTAGACGAAAACCGTCACTTATTAGATCAAATCTTTAGCTTTAGATACAAACAGGGCAGCAATGACCTCCGCTGCCCTGTTTTAGCTCAAGAGCTTAAGATTCGATCAAGGTAATCCCTAGAAAGTAGCAGCGATCGCATATCATAGAATGGTTTTATTGAGAGGCATAACGGGCAATTGTAGCTCCCATTATGTTTAGTCAAAGTAGAAACATAAGCAGGATAACTCGCTACCATAGGACTGACTTAGGAGAGCAGCAATGGTAAATGTTGGGCTGAACTCAGCCAGTATTTTAGGTATATTTCTGGCAGTTGCAGGAGCATCACTATACTTCCTGCGCTCAGTACGTCCAGAATTAGCGCGAGACCACGATATTTTCTTCGCTGCCGTCGGTCTGTTGTGCGGCTTTATTTTGATATTTCAAGGATGGCGACTCGACCCAATTTTACAATTTGGTCAGTTCCTCCTAACGGGTTCAACAATCTTTTTTGCCTTTGAAACAGTTCGTATGCGTGGCATTGCGACCGAACAGGCAAAGCGGAGTACACCCATCGTTGATGATGATCGACCTGTGAGTCGGGTGTATCGCGCTGAGTTGGATGAACTTGAGCCTGTAGATGAGCGACCCAGCAATCGTCGCCTGCGGGGAACTGAAGACCCTCGCAGCAGCCGCACAGCTACCTACGAAGGAGAGCCTCGCACCCGTCGCTCATCGAGTCGTGGGAATGCTGAACGATTGGGGCCGGGAGAACGTCCCCGCAAGCGTCGCCCTCGTCCAGCCCCTAGTCGCCCAACAGAACGTCCTGTGGATGGCTGGGAAGCGACATTAGATGAGCGGGAGGAAAAGCCTTCCCGTAGCAGTCGTAGCAGTAACCGTCCTGGCAATTCTCCGGCTGAATCATCAACGGGTAGGAGACGACGCCGTCCTTCTCAAGATCAAGGCAGGCAATCAGTGACGGAAATGGATACAGAGGCAGCCTCAAGCGAGTATGTGGACTATCAACCGATAGACACTCCCGAAGACGATAGAGACAGTTCGAGGGATTTTGAATATTAAACAGGGTAGCGCTCAGATAGCAATGCTCTAATTGCTCGCAGGTTGTCATTAGTCCCTGGTGTTTCGCTAATGACTGATGACACAGTCTAGGTGAAAGTGAAACTAGCTAAGTTGAAACGGCTAATTGTGCGCGGGCTAAAGGGGATGCTCCACTTTAGCCTTGTGGCTTTTCTGGTGGCTTGTAACCCCACTAACCAAATCCAGGGATCAGTTACCCTCAATAGCCGCTACACTGACCAGCAACCAGCGTTAAGTGGTAATGGTCGTTTTATGGCGTTTGTGTCTAGCCGCGACGGACGCCATGAAGTTGTAGTTTATGACTTACAACGTCGGCAGTTTGTAGATTTGCCACGCTTAAATCAGCAAGGGAGCATTTCTGAAAATCCTAGCCTCAGCCGCACAGGTCGCTATCTTGTCTATATGGCTAGTGATGGGGGACGCCCAGAGATTGAACTGTACGACCGTGCTAGCAATCGCTCTGAACCCCTAACTAGAAACTATCGGGGCTGGGTTAGAAATCCCCGCATCAGTGCCGATGGTCGCTACATTGTCTTTGAAACCTCGCGCCGTGGTCAATGGGATATCGAAGTGCTAGACCGGGGTTCTAACATTGAATTAGATGTCTTTGATGGCAGAAAAACTTCTCGACCGTGAAGCGTTTCCTTATTCTCGTCGCCGTTGTTGTCCTGGTTATTAGTTTGAGTAGTTGTAGCAGCCCAGAGCGCCTGCTCAATTTTCCCTTCGATCCCGCCGGACGTAGCCTTAACAGTCCCGCCTCAGAACTGATGCCCCACCTGGCAAGCCGCTACGTCGTCTTTGTCTCCGATCGTGACGGGAGTCAAGACATTTACTTATTTGATGCCACAGAGCGACGGCTGATTAACTTACCCGGACTTAATCAACTCGATGCGATCGCCTCTCACCCTACCATCTCAGAAGATGGGCGCAGCATTGTTTTTGCGGCTAGCCGTCAGGGCGAATCCCATATCTACCTCTACGACCGCGAAACCCGCCAACTGCGGAACCTCACAGAGAACCTCCGCGCTGAAGTGAAAAACCCCATCATCAGCGCTGATGGCAGCACCATTGCCTTTGAATCCAGCGCCAATGGTCAATGGGACATTCTCATTTATAGCCGCTCCGGGCAACTCCTGGATATTCCCATGGCTCCTCAGTAACTCTCCTCTGTGTACTCTGTGCTTGTTGTGGTTCGTTACACAGCCACAACACCCCACGCCTAGGTCAGTGGAACATTGAAGTGGTTGAGCAAGACATTGATTCTACAGGTTCCGAATCATAGGCATATGAAAGAAATTCGCGATCGCCAAGGGAAGCCCCTGCCCCTGTCCATCCCTATGCTAAAACAGACTAAATCGCCTCAAAACCCTCAAAAGATGAGTACCAGAAGCCTAGGAATTGCCAGATCGGGAGCGATCGCCATTGCGGCTGCCATTGGTGCGACTGGGATAAATGCGATCGCGCCTATTGACCTGCTGAATCTATCGCTTCAGCCCAATGTTGCTTTTGCTCAAGATATCGATGAGCAAATCAACATTCGGGTGTATCAAAAAGCTAGCCCCGCCGTCGTTTCAATTGACGCTGGGGATGGCACTGGTAGCGGCAGTATTATCAGCTCTGATGGGCTGATATTAACGAATGCCCATGTGGTTGCCGAGTCTCGTACCGTGCAGGTGACTCTCGCTGATGGTCGCCAGTTTTCGGGCGAGGTTGTTGGCTTTGGTGAAAACGGACTTGACCTCGCCGTTGTGAAGATCTCAGGACAAAATCTCCCTACCCTATCCTTATCTCAAAGCCCTGTACAAGTCGGTCAACGGGCATTTGCTATTGGCAATCCCTTTGGTCGCTTTCAGGGAACCTTTACCACAGGAATTGTCAGTCGCATCGATCGCGATCGCGGTTTACTACAAACGGATGCCGCCATCAATCCTGGTAATTCCGGCGGGCCTCTCCTCAATAGCCAGGGCGAACTGCTCGGCGTTAATACAGCAATTTTCACCAATAACCCCAGTCAGGGAAATATCGGCATTGGCTTTGCCATTGACTTAGAACGAACCCAATCCTTCCTAACGGCTGTCCGCAGCGGACGTGCTCCTCGCACCGCTCAACGCCAAAGTCCCATCCCTGGCAACCTCTCACCTAAACCACTTGCTCTCAATGGCACGGCGATCGCAGGAAGGCTCAGTCCAGGTAGCAACATTCTCCCCGTCGATAACAGCTTCTTTGACCTCTACACCTTAGAAGGCAAAGGAGGTCAGCGCATCCAGATTGACATGAGCAGTCAGGAAGTTGACTCCTTCTTGATTCTCATTGCTCCCGATGGCACAGAAGTGGCTCAAGATGATGATAGTGGTGGCGGTGCTAATGCCAGAATTGCCACAACCTTACCTGCGGATGGGGCTTATCTGTTGATGGCAAACTCCTATGAGGCAGGACAAGCGGGAAACTATAGCCTCAAAGCGGTAGCCAGTGGAACGACAGCAAACCGTTCTACAACGCCAGGCAACTTTATCTTGCAACACCAGGGCGTTTTGGATCGGGGCGCTTCTATCTTGCCGAGGGATGGTAGCTTGTACCGCACCCACACCTTTCAAGGTCGTGCTGGTCAATCAGTAACGATTTCTCTGGCTAGCCCTGATTTTGATACCTACCTAGCACTGCTCGACCCCGATGGTCAACTGATTGGCGAACATGACGATATTAGCCCTAGCGATTCTAATTCCCTCTTGACGATCAATCTGCCCCGTACAGGCACCTACAGTGTTGTTGTGAATGCTTACGAACGCCGGGGTAGAGGTCGTTACCTTTTAGCGATTCGTTGAGGATCAGCCCCTACCGTTATCCCTTTCCAGCCATCAAACCTGCGAATTGGCAACCGAATAAACCTCTTTCTTGGGAGGTGTTTATTTTTCTTAACTTTTTGCCTGAGCTTCTGCCTTTTTATAGTCAATAGCTTGGGATTGAACGTTTAGCCTTGAGGTGAAAGTTAATCCTCAATCGTTAAACGCGATCGCTCCCAAATCGACGAGCGCACATCTTCGTTTGTAAAACTTTCTTACTCTCTTTCAAAAGAGCGTTATTTGCTTCTACGGAAGCACCAAAGCAAGTAGTTATAAATTTTTGGAGCAATATTATGCCATCAACTGAAGTTAAAGAAACTGTGCAGACTTTTAACAGTCTGGATGTCAAAGATCGGCTAGCAGTACTGGGGATGCTCTATTCTTCAGTGAGCAATTCTGTCAAACCCGATGATATTCAAAACCTATCCTCACCTGAGGTGACTAAGCTTATCAATCAAGTTAAAGAACAGTCGGAGCAAAAGCAATTGCAGATGATCCGGGCGTTTTTCTTAGATGAAAGCGAAAAGACAGACCAAGTGCAGCTTGACCCGAATCCTAGTGCGGCGCTGGGTGACTTGGTGACTGGGGGAGACACTTTCCCAACCAAGGAGTACTCTTCTTTGAAGACTGAAGCCAAGCTGGCTTTTTGGTATCAACTCGCTCAAGCGACTGGTGGGAATATCAGTTCAATTCTCGCTGACAACCAGCCTTCTTCAGAGGTGCAATCTTTAGCTACCTCCCTTAAGTCTTTAGATGCCGAACAGCAAGCGGCTTTTTTAAGTAAGGTGCTGTAACCTGGGGAGACTAAACCTAGTTAATTAACTTAATTTTTCAGGGGGACGGGGTATTCTCGTCCCCTTACTTAATTTTTTTAACACTAACGGGAAGGAATTTGGTTAACCCTGATTAGGGACAATCCTGTCAACTAAGCTATCGATTAGGCGATCGCTTTCCATAGGCAGAATCTTCTTGCCATACATCACCTCCTGTAAAATCACGAAATAAACGAGGCTGCCAATAACCACTCGCGCAGTCGCTTCTGGGTCAGGAAGCTTCAGTTGGAGGCGTTGCTTCAGTATTTGAACAAGCTACTCCTGCTATAGCAACAGTCAGACAAGCTCTTGAGATGGATGAATTTCCTCCAGACGTTCCGAGCCAACGTCTACAGCATTATAGGAAAATGAACCAGCTCTCCCGGATGGGGGTGAAACTGGGGGATCTGAATTTGACGACAGGGAAGGAGTGAAAACACGCCCTCAGTCCTAAAGCACTCCCGTCCAGGTTAATAAGCCTTGACCAGTCAGAATTTCCAGGATTAATAAACCAACAAACCCAATCATGGCAAACCGTCCGTTGATTTGTTCAGCGTAGGACGTCCATCCAAAAGCGGGTGCGGGTTGGTTGTACCCTTCTGAGGAGGGTTGAGGAGCAGTAGGTAGTTCAGAATTCATAGGTTTTACTTGGCTTCCAGAGTAGATAAAGATTAAGACTCGGTTGATGAGTGAGATTCTAGGTTTTGCACCGACTCAATGAGCGATCGCACTTCTTCAGTCCCCTCAGACGGTTCAAATACAAAGGGAAACTTGCCATGAACCAGCATTCTTAATCCTAAGGGACCAAGGCTGATTAAACCTCCTATATCCCGGAAAGAATTGCCCACAACCTGCAACCCAAACTGGCGCTCATCAATCCAGCCTCCGTCTTTAACTAAATCGATTAGTACTTTCCGGTGGCGAATTTGGCGGCTAGCTTGGGCATCTTTGCGGTCGAGAATTTCTTGTTTGATTTTACCGATTTGATCCATCGGCGCAACGTCCATCGGGCAAACCGCATTACACATATAGCAGCGAGTGCAACCCCAAACCCCTTGAGTCCCTTGGTTGTAGGCTTCTAAGCGGCTTTCTTTCTGGTCATCGCGAGAGTCGGCTACCATCCTTTGAGCTTTCGCGAGGGCGTGAGGCCCGACAAATTCGGGGTTAACTTCACGAGCATTACACTCCGAGTAGCAAGCACCGCACAGAATACAGTTACCCATTTGATCTAAGCGCGATCGCTCTTGTGGGGTCTGCAAAAACTCCCGCTCAGGAATGGCTCGTGACTCGGTACTAACGTAGGGATCGACTGCTTCTAGGTGATCCCAGAAGTTTTGCATATCCACCACTAAGTCCTTAATGATGGGCATATTTCCCATTGGCGCTATAGTAATCTCTGGCATTTCTAGACCTGAGCGGTCAGGCAATTTTGCCAACTCAGCACCAATACTTTCTTTACAAGCCAACACCGAGCGACCATTAACGCGCATTCCACAGCTACCGCAGATTGTATTGCGACAATTCTTGCGAAAAGCAAGGCTTCCATCCTGCTCCCACTTAATGCGATTTAGGCATTCGAGAATCGTGTTTCCTTCGCTGACATCCAGGGTATAACTCTGAATCTGAGGGGGAGTATTTTGCGTCTGTCGAATGACTTTGAAGCAAACTTGCATACTCTAATACTCTTATTTATTCAAGCTTTTGTATAAGCGATCGGTATCGATTCACCGCCAACAGCAATCTATGTTATTTGCCACTGTTATCGCTTGCTTGAGAGAGAAAGCGATGATTTTTTTCCTACTGCTTACATTTTAAGACACTAATTGGGCTTTTTATATTAAAATGTTTCTGCTTTAATGGCAAAATGTGAAAACTGCCGCTAGGGCAACGTTACTGATATAAGTGTTATCTATGATTGTCTAATCGGGAAATTTCTAAATGGTGAAATTCAGAATAATTTTAAAAAATTCTTTAGCAACAAAGAGAGTTTAACGATATATTTTTTATAGAGCCAAACCTTGGCATCAAATGAACCATCACATCCTGAAAATTGAAGGATATCTTGCGAGATTATGGCTGAAACTGCAACTGCTCCATTAACGGGGAAAGCCCTGCTTCAAAAAGTAAAAGAGCTATCACACTTGCCGCGACGAGAAACAGCAAAACGTTGTGGCTATTATACCGTCACTAAAAATGACCAGACCCGCGTCAATCTAACAGATTTCTATGATGCGGTGCTAGCAGCTAAAGGTGTTCCCCTCGATCCAGAGGGAACAAAAGATGGTCGCGGTCGCGAACCGACCTATCGCGTGAGTGTTCATAAAAATGGACAAATTGTAATTGGTGCAACCTATACCTCTGCTATGGGATTAAATCCCGGAGATGAATTTGAAATTAAACTAGGCTACAAGCATATCCACCTCAAACAGGTAGATAGCGATCCTAACAAGCCACCTGAAGACGAAGAATCTGAGATTGAATAGATTCTGCTTCAGGGCGGGTTATCATATGTCTGTTCTTGAACTTTTTTGATGAGTGTTACTCCCGGCAGTGTGATAATTTCATCAATGGCGATTTTTGATCAGGCAGCTAGTCAGTGGCTGCTGCCACTGGCAGCATCAACCGCCCTGGAAAAAGTGACATTTTTTTTCATAATTTGGGCAGTGCTGTGGTTGCCCTTAGCCATACCAATAGCAATAGTGGTGAAATGGCGTCCTCCTCAAGTTATGACAACTCAGCAAAAACTGCCCCTAATGGTCGCCCTTTACTTGGTAGCCCCCCTAATTTTATGGGGGGCTTCTTGGCGGTCACAAACAGCTTTTTCTAGTTACGGCTTAGACTGGCAACCCAATGTTCTAATTTCCTTAGTAATCGGTTTTGGTTTAGGAGTATTGGGAATTGCCGTAGTGTTTGCTGGGCAGTGGAGATGGGGCTGGATTCAATGGAATTCAGACAATTTTCAGAACTTAGCAGGAGTTTGGCTACCCATCCTTTTACTGGGGCTGGGGGTTGGCGTTATTGAAGAATTAGTTTTTCGTGGTTTTTTAATTAATCAGCTAGAGCGCGACTATTCAATTCTCTTAGCGGCGGTAATTTCTAGCGTAATTTTTGCCCTTTTGCATCTGGTTTGGGAGCAGGAAAATACATTACCGCAGCTACCCGGACTGTGGCTAATGGGAATGGTTTTAGTGCTAGCTCGAATTTGCGATCGCGGCAGCTTAGGATTGGCATGGGGACTGCACGCGGGTTGGATTTGGGCGCTAACTTGTCTGGACTCAGCCGCATTAATTAGCTACACAGGCAAAGGTGCAGTTTGGGTGACGGGCATCGGAAAAAATCCTTTAGCAGGCATTGCAGGTTTAGTTTGCTTGCTTTTGACGGGCGCTTTTCTCCTGCTTTTCAGCTTTAGGGTTAATTGGCTCGTTTGAAAATACCCTTAAATCTAGAGTCAAGCCCAAGTTGGTTTGTTGTAGGCTGTGATTCGGTAAGCGATCGCAGTATTTTATCTATGTCTTATAATTACGACTTTTTTGTAATTGGTGCCGGACCAGGAGGTCTTGCCGCCTCTAAACGAGCCGCCGCCTATGGCGTCCGCGTCGCTGTTGCCGAACAGGATGCGATCGGTGGCACTTGTATCAATCGCGGCTGCATTCCTAAAAAACTTATGGTCTATGCCGCTGATTTTGCCCTACAAGAGCGAATGGCAAAGAACTACGGCTGGAGTGAGTGCCAAAGACACCTTGACTGGTCGCAATTTCTCCAAGCAGTAGATCGGCATATTGATAAACTGCACCAATCCTATCTTCAGACGTTTCAGCAAGCGGGGATAGAACTGATTCGGGGTCGAGCTACTTTCATTGATGCTCATACGGTGGAGGTGAATGGTCGCCAAATCACCGCCGACAAAATCCTGATTGCGGTAGGCGGACATCCCCTTAAACCCGACATCCCCGGTAAGGAACATGCCATCACCTCCCGCGAGATGTTTCACCTAGAAGCTATACCGAAGCGACTGGCGATCGTCGGTGGCGGCTACATTGGCGTGGAATTTTCCAGCATGATGAACGCCTTCGGTTGTGAAGTCACCGTAGTGGAAACCGATAAGATGATTTTGTCTGGATTTGATCGGGATATCCGGTCTAGCGTGCAAAAAGGTTTGGGCGATCGCGGAATTCGCATCCTCTGCAACACCACCGCTAAAGAAATCCAACACAGTTCCGAAGGGCTACAGGTAAACTTATCCGGCGACTGCCAAGAAACAATTACAGCAGATACAGTCCTGATTGCCACAGGTCGCGCTCCCAATACCAAGAGTCTTAATTTAGAAAAGGCTGGCGTTGAAGTGGGTGAAAAAGGTGAAATTCAGGTGGATGAGTACAGCCGCACCACCCAAAACAACATCTTTGCCGTTGGCGATTGCACCAACCGCGTACCGCTGACACCCGTTGCCAAAGCCGAAGGTAACGCTGTTGCTCATACTGCTTTTGGCAAGCAACCGCAAACGGTGAATTATGACAACGTTTCTTCTGCCGTCTTTGCCCATCCCGAAGCGGCGACAGTAGGCATGAGTGAGGCGAAGGCGCGAGAAAAATTTGGCGACTCGGTACAATGCCACTACAGCGAATTTCAACCACTGCTGTATAGCCTAGGGGCAGAGGATAAATCAACCAAAACAATGATCAAGCTAGTGGTAGAGGGAGACGAAGAGCGGGTATTAGGCGCTCACATGGTAGGTGATCGCGCTGCCGATATTATTCAAAGCCTTGCGGTTGCTATTCGTCAGGGAGTAACCAAGCAAGACCTCGACGCCACGATTGCTATACATCCAACCATAGGCGAGGAATTTCTCACCCTCGATTAAATTCCGTCGCTTATAGTCGGCGCTGTCTTCGCCGCAGCACAAGACCAGTAGAGACTTTTCGGTTGCTCAGTCAGTATGTATTCAGGAATACAAGAACTCGAATTTTGGTACTTCAACTCGTTCCTCTAGACAGACGAGTCAATAAGTTGGCAGAGCTAGCTTAGAAGTAATAAGTTTTGTGAACTAATCGTTCACTAAAAAGAAGGAGTATTTGGAATGCAATTAAAACCAATCGCTGAACAGGTAGTCACTGTCGTCGGGGCTTCCAGTGGCATTGGGCGGGAGACAGCACTACAGTTTGCCAAACGCGGAGCCAAGGTAGTTGTTTCAGCTCGAAATGAGGCAGGATTACAGTCTTTGGTAGACGAAATTCAGCGCTTCGGTGGTGACGCCACGGCAGTTATCGCCGACGTGGCCGATTTCCAGCAGGTAAAGGCGATCGCGGATCGTACTGTTGAGGTTTACGGGCGACTGGACACCTGGGTTCATGCCGCTGCTATAGGTATCCTCGCTCAGTTCGACGAGATTACCCCAGAAGAGTTTAAGCGCGTCATCGACGTCAACTTAATGGGACAGGTGTATGGGGCAATGGCAGCACTTCCCTACCTTAAGCAGGAAGGACGAGGAGCATTGATTCATATATCTTCCATGGAAGGACGGCGATCGCTACCCCTGCAAAGCCCTTACTCTTCTGCCAAGCACGGTGTTGAAGGTTTCCTAGAATCTTTGCGCGTGGAGCTGAAACATGAGGGATTACCCATCAGCGTCACGAGCATCTTACCCGCCGTAATCAACACGCCCTACTACAACCATGTTCGTACCAAGCTAGGAGTCAAGCCGACGGGGATACCGCCTTACTACTCACCCAGTCTGGTTGTAGATGCCATTCTCTACGTGGCTGAAAACCCAACCCGCGACTTTATTGTCGGGGACGTGGGGCGAATATTAGATTTGGCACAACGGCTTTCGCCAGAACTGCTGGATGTTGTGTTGACGCTCGTTGGCTTCCCTGGACAGCGAACCGATCAGCCAAAGTCTGAGAATGCGCCGGACAATCTCTACGAACCTATGGAGGGATATTGCCAAGTCGAGGGCGATTTTAACGAGCTAACAATACCTAGTATCTCGGATTGGGTAGTCAAGAATCCAGCATTGAAGTGGAGTGCGATCGCACTTCCTGTCTTGGGAGCCGCTGCGTTGTTTGCAGCAGAAGCCTTTAAGAACAGGAATCAAGCTTAAAAGCCTCCGCTGCCAATTTAATTAACAATTTTTTGGTGAAAGCGATCGCCATTAATGCCGTTGAGCAGTACGAACAACTAGACTCCTAAGTACACACTAATGACAATTTTCCTGAATGACTTGATAGCATTCCGCCACTGAAGCACGTTGTTCCATGGCGCTGACTAGAGCATCATAAGCCGCTCGGTGTTTTTCAATCATGTTATGAGCTTGGAGTTCTGCCCAGCGCTCTTTGATCGGAACTTCGTTAGGCGTCCGCCCAAAGGATATTAGGGCAGTTTGGAGCTTGGCTCGGTCTTCTGCACCCCCTTCGGTGCTGTCATAAACGATGTTTTCGGCAGCAATTCCAGCCATCCACACCGTACAGAATCGATCTAGGGTTAAGCGCATTTGACCCTGGTTAAGAGAGTCTTTCAGGCTGTCAGAATCAAAGAGGACACCCCCTGAGCCAGGATAACCTTGCTTGAAGGTTTCCCAGGCAGTCAAGGTATAGGCAGTAATGGGGATGCCGAGGAAGTAAGCGACAAGAAAATGTCCAGCTTCATGATGCAAGACGCGATCGCGATGCTGTCCCGAAGTCCCCGCCAACCAATCTAATAAGAGCGTGATACCTTTTCCCTGAAAGCTAATCGTATCTAAGGTGGCAAGACTCAAAACACTCAGCGTAGCCACCGCAGGAATCGCGGGAGGAATATTCAGTAATGGGCCCAGCAAAACTGAAAGCGTCATCCCAAAGACGCTAATTGCAATTACATTCAGAGTAGTTTGCGGCATTTGTTCTTCTTCATCCTCCATCCTGGGCTTCGAGAGAGCGGCGCTAACGCACTCCATCCTTATCTTCCCCACTCCCTACTCAAGGCGTTGAGGAATTCTCTAACTCTGCTTCGGGAGTGAGGTTTTTAGCTTTGTAGAAGGTTTCCAAGCTGTGGCGATCGCCAACGAAGCGCCAGTGCCAAGGTTCATAGCTGATCCCTTGGGGATTTCCTTCTGGGAAGGACAGCTCAAAGCTGTAGCGTGCCGCATTTTTTTCTAGCCAATTAAAAGCAGCCGTCTGTTCAAAACGAGGGCTTAAGTTGGTTGCGGGGGATCTACCATCACCAATATCAATCGCGTATCCTGTGTGATGTTCACTGTAGCCAGGGGGCGCACTGACTTCGGCTCGTTTGCTGGTGTCCTGTCCCCGTTGAGCTTTGATATCAAAAAACAGATGTTGTTGTTGGGCAACAGTACGAAAACCAGAAATCGGCACTAAGATCACACCAGCTCTACGGGCATCGGCAGACATCTGTTTATATTGTTGCGCCGCCGCCTTGCGGAGTTGGAGGCTTCCATCATTAGTAATCGGTTCTAGTTCCGAAGCAGGGGCTTCCTCATAAACAAGATGTCCGAGGATGTTCTCGGCTCCAGGGGTTAGAGTCCCGGCGATTGGGCTACTCGTTGCGCTTGAGTCTGGAGAGGATACCACAGGAGCCTCAGCCTGGGGACGGGAGAGAAACAGCCCAGTAACAACAGCGATCGCTACAAATCCTCCCAATCCTCCAATCAGCAGCATCTGCGGTTTCAGCAGAGACCGAGACTCTGTTACGGGCTTGTCCCGCACAGCTTCGGGAATATCGTCGATTATAGGCTCTGGAAGATTTGCTGGTTGTCCCTCGCTGCCTGCATTATTCAAGAAAGCCCTCCTCCACGCTTGTAGTCATTACTTAAACTTTCCCAAATTTTAACCGGGGTCAGTACTCGCTGACGTTCTATCTGCCTAGACAGCTTCCATTTAAAAACTGTCTTAGCATCAAAAAGTTCTCAGTTTTCTGACTCAACTATGCCCAGTCTAGAGCCCGAACTTTTACAACCGCTAATTAAACTCTACATTCAGCTAGGCGGCGGTGCCCTTTTCGGGTGGTTCTTGGGACGCTTTGTACCCCAAAAAATTCCAGTTTTCATTGGTCAATTTCTCTTTTGGATCGGCGTTCCCCTAGGAATTATTGCCTTTCTGCGCCGTGCTGACTTGTCAGGAGGAGTCTGGATTGCCCCTGTAGCGGCATGGATGGCAATTTTGCTAGGAGCAGGGCTTGCCTGGAGTTGGATTAAAGGACAAACTCTGAGGAAGTCTGCCAATATCAGCAATGAAAACTTTCAGGTGTCTGACAATTCCTGGAGTAAACCCTCCCAGGGCAGTTTTCTGTTGTCAACAATGGTGGGCAATACGGGCTACTTAGGTTTTCCCATCACGCTGACCTTAGTCGGAGAAAAATACTTTGGCTGGGCGCTTTTTTATGACATGCTGGGAACAACTATTGGGGCTTATGGCTTAGGAGTGATTTTAGCGGCTCGCTTTGGCAAGGAGGCGCAAAGCTACCGCCAGTTGATACAAGCGCTCTTGTACAACCCAGCATTATGGAGTTTAGGCTTAGGGCTGGGGTTTCGTCAGATCCCTTTACCAGAGCTGGTAGAGGAAGGGTTACACGCATTTGCCTGGAGTGCGATCGCGCTGGCTGTGGTACTGATTGGTATGCGCTTAAGTCAGCTTCATTCGTGGGGCGGACTCAAACGAGCTTCAGTTAGTCTTGCCATTAAAATGCTATTCGTGCCCCTGATCTTAGGGCTTGTTTTAGCACAACTTGGAGTCACGGGGCCGCCGCAGCTTGTCATTGTCTTGCAAATGGCAATGCCTCCAGCTTTTGCCACCCTAATCATTGCCGAAGCCTACGATCTCGACCGTGACTTAACCGTTACCGCTCTTGCTATCGGCTCAACGGGACTTTTGTTAACCCTGCCAGTCTGGTTATTTCTGTTCTAACTCTTTCATACTTCATCCTTTCCCAGCTTTAACCATATACTGAGCCAGAGGTGCCAATTATTCCTTATAAGTACCCAAAATATCGCCACAAACAATTTGCAGCGTTAACTCAGCCACATCAGATTGCTCTATATTTTGCAGCAGTAGTGGTTAAAACCTTTTTCTCTAGCAACTGGGCTTATCTTAAAACCGCGATTACTCCTGCACTTTCATTATTCATCCGGTCTACCGAGCACAGGGCATAAGTTCCGGGTTCTACGGTAACGCTGGTTGTCGCTGCCCCTAAAATACGTATTAGCTTCCAGCGATCGCCTTGTTGCTGATAGAGCGTCCAAGACCGAATATCGCCAATCGCCGTATTCCAAGTGAGCTTACCGACTTTTGCGGCGACACCTGTAGGCAAAGCAGGGGGGACATCATCCAACCACGGCATCGTCGGTACCAGTGCTGGGTTGGGGTAGATTGTGGTTTTAAAGGCATCAACAACGCTCAGGCGATTTTCGGTAAAGACCTTCATGTTGTAAAAAATATTGCCTGACGGTAATTGCGGGGTATTGTTGCGAGTTATCTCAACTTGCCGTTCATACTCAGAAATTGGCCAGTTCTTACTATCGAGCATACTTAAGCGATTCCCGGCATAGATGTGGCGGTTTTTGGGATTATTCTCTGTCCACCACTTCAGCAAAATGGGATAACTTTGGGCGGGAGGATCGATGCGCCAGTAAAGTTGAGGCGCTAGATAATCTACCCAGCCTTCTTCCAGCCACTTTTTCGGGTCAGCATAGAGCACTTCATACTGATCGAGTCCCTGAATCTGAGCCGGATAGCCCGGACGGTAAATGCCAAATGGACTGATGCCAAACTTCACATGCCGTTTCGTGGCATGAATTCCAGTAAAGAGGCGCTGTATCATTTGATTGACATTGTCCCGACGCCAGTCACCCAGGCTGAGTTTGCCGCCAGTGGCTTGATAGGCGCTGTAGGTCTTCTGATCCGCAAAAGTTTGACCGACGACGGGGTAAGGATAGAAATAGTCATCGAGGTGAACGCCATCAATGTCGTAGCGTCGGACAACATCCAAAATTACGTTATAGGTTAAGTCTTGAACCGCTTTCGCGCCTGGGTCCATCCACAGTTCGTTGCCGTGCTGGTAGACGTATTCTGGATGAGTGACGGCAATGTGAGGGCGGACGTTGGGAGATCTTTCTGTGGAGGTGCGGGCGCGGTAGGGGTTGAACCAGGCATGCAATTCAATGTTGCGTTGATGGCATTGGGCGATCGCAAACTCCAAAGGGTCATAAAATGGCTCAGGTGCTTTCCCTTGCGTACCACTGAGCCACTCGCTCCAAGGTTCCAGTTGCGAAGCATACAGCGCATCGCCCCCAGGTCGCACCTGCATAATTAATGTATTCAATGAGAGCGCTTGAATGCGCTCAATGATTTGCAGCAACTCCTGCTGCTGCTGCTCCACCGATAATCCGCGTTGGGAAGGCCAGTCAATATTCCAGCTTGTTGTCATCCACACCCCCCGCAACTCTCGCCGATGACTAACATTCACCGTCTCAAAGCGCACCACAATGTAACTTGAGTCAATTTTCGGCACCCGCCCCAGATAAAGCAACGCTTGATAGATAAACGCGGCTACCTCAGCCCGACTAGCGACTTGATTGGGCTTGAGTAACTTCACATCGGGATAATTCACCACAATGCCTGCACTGGTCGCTGCTGCCACACTATTGAGCGCCCAATCCGGAATCTGATTGGCATCGCGATAAATCTCCGGTAGGGCGGCTTTGACACTTCCGGTCACGTTTGCTGCCAACTCCAACCCACTCACCAAAGACAGCAACACCTCTAATCGGGTAATATTCGCATCTAAACGGAAGAAATTTCTAGGATATCCCGATAAAAATTCCGTTTCGTAAGCCTTTTGAATTGCCGCTGATGCCCAGTGAATAGCCGGAACATCCACAAATGGGACATACTTACGCTTTCCCGGCTGAGGAAATGCTTTACTGATCAAGGCGGCAAATTCAGCTCGGCTCATGCCCCGATTGGGTTGAAACGTTCCATTGGGGAACCCACTAACAAAGCCACCCTGGGCTAATCCTTCAATAAATAAACGTGCCCAATGGTTTTGACTATCAGAAAAGCGATTGGAAGAAGCAACCATACATAACTTGCTCTAGCCAGCGACAAACGTGCTGATTGTAACACCGGGAAAACTGAAGGCAAGGAAGCAGTGCGGCTGTAATCCATCCGTCAGGGGGATTGCCCACCTTATAGCTGTTGTACTAGATTCCAACAAAAAGCGCTCTCAGTCCCCAATTTTAGAGATGGCGGCAGTTGTTGACCCGCTGAGTTGATCAAGCAGAGCCGCGCTTAATCTTCTTAAGAAGTGTGTCACCTTATCGTCATGTCTTGCCGCTGCCTTGTTTGATTAGTTAGAAACGAAGCGTCAACCGACTGAATCGTGTCACCAATGCCATCAATGTTGTGATTTACAAGGAACCATCTATCGATGTCTTTTACTGCCAGCGTTATTTCTACCCAAGAGTGGGGAGCAAGACCCCCGAAGCAGTGGCAATCAGAAACGATTCCCCAGTACATAATCATTCACCATACGGCGACTCCCAATCCTCCCAATGATTTATCACGCGGTAATCTCGCCTCGGCGCGTGAGCTGGCAAGAAGCATTCAACAAGCACATATGGATGGTTTTGGCTGGGTAGATTCCGGTCACAACTTTTTGAACACAACGGGTGGCATTCTCCTAGAAGGTCGCCACAACTCTTTATCGACAATCAAGAGAGCACGTTCTATCGTTTCCGCTCATTCGGGTAATACCAAAGGTAATGAGTCACCAGGAATTGAAAACGAAGGCACGTTTACAACCTACCAAATGGGAGCAAGACAGTGGAACAGCTTGGTAGAGTTGTGTACTTCTATCTGTTCGTCAGCCAAAATTAGTCCTGACAACATTAAAGGACATCGCGACTTTTCCCCAACGCAGTGTCCGGGTAACTGGCTATACAGCCAACTCCCCCGGTTGCGGCAAGAGGTGCGTAAACGACTGGGAGAGCCTAGTTGGGATTATCTCCGAGAAGGGTCAACAGGGCTGAAAGTTCAGGAGTTACAACAACTTCTAAAAGCCCAGGGCTTCAACGCTGGCCCGATTGATGGGATTTTTGGTGCTGGGACGAGAGAGGCGCTGATCAGCTTTCAAAAGTTTCACAACCTTGAGCCGGTTGGGATTGTTGGCCCTGCAACCTGGGAGTTGCTGACTAAGGAGTCTAAGGCTCCAGAAAAGCCGACTCCGATTAATCTTGTGGACACCTATAGGTATTACCGCAGCTTACCCCACCAAGACCAAGCTATTGACTGGCTGCGTCAGCAAGTTTCCCCGGCTGTTTTAGAGCAGTTTGCCCAAAAGTGGCGTAATGAAATCTCGCAGACATTCTTGCCGCTTCAGGAAGGAGCTGTGGGTCTGGAAGTCAAGCAGGTACAACAACGATTGCTTGCCCTAGGATTTAATCTGGGGCCTGCCGATGGTATCTTCGGTGCTGGTACGAAAGCAGGGGTGATTGCTTTTCAAAAGGCGAAAGGGATTTATGCCGATGGTATTGTCGGGTCAAAAACCTGGACAACTTTAAACCTTAGTTGAATGTCACTGATTTGAGGAAAAAAGGGTCGTTCTTGAGAAAACCCAGCTTGGGGGGATTGGGGGGAAGCCCCCCAAGCTTGGGATGAGTGCCTCCCCCAGACCCCCTGCACAAGGTTTGATCAATTGTGATGAATTTTCTTAAGTGAGTGCCATTCAAAGTTAGTTAAGCAGTGGTCTACTCCCAAATTTAGGATGATTTGATTGTAAAAGGGGTAATAGTTACCCACTCTACTGATAACTTTTTGTGGAGGGGATGGAAGCAAGATAAGAGGCTCTTCTTCCCGTTTGTAGGGACACTAGGGGTGATGAAGTGATATCTTTGGCTGGAATAGTTAATAGTTAGTCAAGTTTTGATTCTATGTCTACAAATTCGAGCGATGTAGAACTTTCTATAGTAGTTCCTCTTTATAATGAAGAGCTTAATATTGATTATCTATTTGAGCGATTAATTTCTGCCCTCAAGCCTCTCAATTTAAAGTATGAGATGATTTGTGTGAATGATGGCAGCCGAGACAAGACCCTTGAGTGTTTGATTGAGCATCATCGCCACAATCCGGATATCAAAGTGATCAATTTGTCTCGGAATTTTGGTAAGGAAGTAGCTTTAACTGCGGGAATTGATTTTGCGACAGGTAGGGCTGTTGTGCCGATTGATGCGGATTTGCAAGACCCACCGGAAGTCATTGAGGAACTAGTTGCTAAGTGGCGTGAAGGTTATGATGTGGTGTATGCTACGCGGCGATCGCGTCAGGGTGAAAGCTGGCTAAAACGCTTTACAGCCAATGCTTTTTACCGCGTGATTGATAAAATCAGTCGCGTCCCGATTCCTCGCGATACGGGCGATTTTCGGCTTTTAGACCGCCGTGTTGTTGATGCCCTTAAGCAACTGCCAGAGCGCACTCGCTTTATGAAGGGTTTATTTGCTTGGGTAGGTTATAAGCAAGCTTCAATCCTTTTTGATCGTCCTTCACGACATAAAGGTTCGACAACATTTAACTACTGGCGACTGTGGAATTTTGCCCTGGATGGAATTGTTTCTTTTAGCTTTCTTCCTTTAAAAGTTTGGAGCTATATTGGAATTTTTATTTCTTTAACTTCCTTTATTTATGCCAGTTTTTTAGTGATTCGTACCCTCGTTGCTGGCATCGATTTACCTGGATATGCCTCCATTATGGCGGCGCTTTTATTCCTAGGAGGCGTGCAGCTAATTAGCTTAGGAATTATTGGTGAATATTTAGGTCGGGTTTATGAAGAGGTAAAAGGAAGACCTCTCTATTTAGTGCGAGATTCCTACGGTTTTAATAGTAGTGAGGGAGTGACAAAAAGCGTTTCCAATCCTGTTGAATATAAACCCGACCGCTCTATTTAGAGGTGATTTTAATTAGTAATGGTTCCTTTTACTGCCATTAGCAAAGCATAAAAAAAGCCCGCGCTAGGCGGACTTGAATTTCACTATTGAATTGAAAGATATCTTCACTTCAGGTGTCGAGTCTTAAGAAGCCAGGGCAACTTCAACCATCTGCTGCAATTCACCCTGTTGATACATTTCGATCATTACGTCAGAACCACCGACGAATTCCCCATTGATGTAGACCTGAGGAATTGTCGGCCAGTTGGAATATTCTTTGATCCCTTGACGTATTTCGTACTCTTCTAAAATATCTACAGTTTCGTAGGGAACACCTAATGTGTTGAGAATTTGGACAACGTTATTGGAAAACCCACATTGGGGCATCAACTTAGTGCCCTTCATGAAAACCAAAATTTTGTTTTCATTAACGAGTTTATCAATTTGTTCTTTCAGTTCTGGTGTCATAGTTTTACGTAAATTCCTTAGCGATCGCCTCTACTTCCAGTGTACTCAACTCAGGAAATAGTCTTCAAGTAGTTTGACCTGTAGCTTCCCAAGCTTGCGGGGTATAGGTTTTTAACGCTAGGGCATGAATCGCTTCTGATGCCATTTCGTTTTGCAGCGCGCCATAAACGAGCTGATGTTGCTTGATCAAGCTTTTCCCTTCAAACTCAGAAGAGACGACAAGGGCTTGCAGATGATCGCCGCCTCCTGTCAAATCTTGAACCTGTATGATGGCATCCGGCAACTTCTCTTTGATTAGTGCCTCAACTTGCTCTAGGCTAACCATTACAACCCCCATTTCACTGTAATGTTACAACTCTACCTTAGCGTTCAGGTGCAGGTGAGGAGGACTGACTGCCACGGGGTGTAGGATAGGGCGCATCAACAAACCCCAGTTCTAATAACTGTTGGTAAGCTTTTTTGCCGAGTTCGCGGGTGGGGTTTTGAGAGCGGACAATTTGAATCAACAGCGGTACTGCCAACTCAGGGAGATTTTGGGCTCGATGTACCAAAGCTAGTTGATAGGTGGCTTCATCGCGCATTTCAGCCGTTTCTACTGCTTTGCGCCGTTGGGCATCAAAAACCCGATTATCGATCCCGGAAAAGCTTGACGCCAACTGTTGGTAAAAATTGGACAGTTGGTTAAAAACCTGGCGGGCGTCCTGAAGCTTCTTGGCAGCATCGGTGTAGTTTTGGGAGTTGACGGCACTAGTTGCCTCTGCCATTAAACGCTGTCCACCTGCCATGCTCAGAAGACTGGCATCTTGAGTTAGGGGACGGAGATTGTTGGGGTCCGATAAGTCTGGCTGGAAGCCAGTATCTTCTGGTAGCGAACCCGGTTGTTGAGCCTGTGCGGGTGGCAGCAGTGCCAAAGCCGTTATGAACGGTAAGGAAACAAGGCAAGTAAAGCCAAGGCGACGAACAGTTCCAGAAGAGAGCATGAAATAATTTAGGGGTTAGCAAAAACAAGAGGGTCTCAAGCTTCGGGTATCTTATCATTGCCAGATGGGTCGTAAGTTAAAATACTCCGCCAACGGCTACCTGAAGTCTTAAGCGTGGATTGACTATCAGTTTCTGGGTAAAGTTCCCCATCAACTGCAAAGATGGAATTGCTCGCTTTCAACAAGTGCCAATTAAATTTACTCAATAGCTGTATAACTCAACGGTTCTTTGAGTAATCTCAGCGACCTGATGGGTATCAAAATTACCCTGGCTAGCCCCCTCGCAACCTCAGGAGAAGAACTGATGACCCGTAGCCCTGACCCTGCTGAATCTCCTCAAAATGCTGGCGTCCCAGAGTCAAGTGTGGGCAGGATGTTACAGCGCGGCGGAGAGGAACTGCTGTTAGAGAAACTTAGCGATCGCTTCACCATCCGCCCGACTTCAGACGACACCAACCTATCCCAACAAATCCCCGCAGAGTATAGCCAGCAAATCAAAACCGCTCAGTTAGCAGAATTTGTCGTTGACCCCAAGAATCAAGATGCCGCTATGCAGGCAGCACGGGCATCGGAAAATGTTGCCTTTGCTAGCCATGTTTACCAACTGCAATCGAGTCCAGAAACGCTTATTTATTTAACCGATGAAATTACAATTCAATTTGCCTCCGAGGTAGGGGAAAGCCAGAGGGAGGCGATCGCCAGTGAATTTGGCTTACAAGCCCTTAAACCTGTTGTCGGCATCCCTCACACCTTTGTGTTTCAAGTTACCGCCCAAGCCACGGAAAACCCGCTCAAAATTGCCAATCGCCTGATTGGGCGTCCAGAGGTGTTAGTGGCTGAACCCAACGTCATTGTCCCGCGAGAACCCCTCTACCGCCCCCTTGACCCTCTATACCTCCAGCAGTGGTATCTTCATCACAACGGCGGGGCGCTTTTAGCCGCAGGTTCCCATATCTTTGCTGAAAAAGCCTGGGATATTACGCGAGGCGATCGCTCAATTGTCATCGCCATTGCCGATGACTCCATTGACCTCAACCATCCAGACTTTCAAGGTTTAGGCAAAATTGTTGCCCCCAAAGACTTTAAAGACCAAGACTTTCTCCCCCTACCCGGAAGCCCCCAAGAAAGTCACGGCACCGCCTGCGCGGGAGTCGCTGTAGCGGAAGAAAACGGCAGTGGTATTGTTGGAGTTGCCCCTGGCTGTGCTTTAATGCCCCTCCGCACCACAGGTTTTTTGGACGATGGCAGCATTGAAGAACTCTTTGACTGGGTGATTAAACATAATGCTAGCGTTGTCTCTTGTAGCTGGGGCGCGGCTTCTGTATACTTTCCTCTTTCCTTGCGACAACGTGCCGTCCTCACTCGTACCGCTACCGAAGGACGCCAAGGCAAAGGGTGTGTAGTTGTCTTTGCTGCCGGGAATGCTAATCGCCCCCTGAGTGGCACTATTCTTGAGCGGGAGTGGCCTAATAACCTGTTGCGGGGGCCAACAAACTGGTTAGGGGGCTTCACCATCCATCCCGATGCGATCGTTGTTTCTGCTTGTACTAGCCTGAATAAAAAAGCAGCTTACAGCAACTGGGGAAGCAATATCTCCGTCTGCGCCCCCAGCAATAATGCCCCACCGGGAATGTGGTTTGAGCAAAAAGGGTTTATTGCTACTGCCCCAGAGGTAACCGTACCCACGCCCGGACTAGGCATTTTCACCACTGACCAACTTGGGGCGGCAGGGTATGACATAGGGGACTTTACTCATACGTTTGGCGGCACCTCCAGCGCCTGTCCCGTCGTCGCTGGCGTCGCGGCATTAGTGCTCTCTGCCAACCCCAACTTAAGCGCCCAGGAAGTTAAACGCATTTTACAAGACACGGCCGACAAAATTGTCGAACAGGATGCCGATCCGCAGCTAGGATTGCGACTGGGAACCTATGACGCGACAGGACACTCGCAGTGGTTTGGTTACGGCAAAGTGAATGCCTTTAAAGCTGTACAAGCTGCCAAACAACGGGTAAGCCAGATGGCAGCATCCCAACAGCTACAGGCAAAAAATGAAACCTCTGTTCCGATTCCTGACAATGAACCCAAAGGCGTCACTAGTGCAATTCGCGTCACCAACTCCGCCCCCGTGCGCGATATCCAAATCGCCGTCAACATTGAGCATGAATTTTTAGGGGATATCGAAGTCAGTTTAAAAGCACCGAATGGTCAAACCGTATTGCTGCAAAACCGCACCTTAGGTACCGCCACTCAGTTGCAAACGACTTACGCTCTAGAAACAACTCCCACCCTCAAGCAACTGCTTAACCAACCCGCCGCTGGTGTCTGGCAACTTTTGGTCGTCGATTATGCGCCTGTGGATACAGGTACGCTCAAAAGTTGGGAATTAACGTTGGGAGTGTAACGAATAAAAATCTTCAAAGATGGCATATCCCCAGGCACCTTGGACACTTAAAGGTTATGCACTCCAGACGGTGCATCTGATTGATGTTGCTGATGCGCGTCCCCTGATTCCCCCAGAGTTGGATATTGTTTCTGTATTTCCAGGAAAAACTATAGGCGGAGTTTACTTGTCCTATTACGGTCAAAGTCCCGTTATGGAGTACAGCGAGTTGATCGTAGCCCCTGGAATGGTCAGTCATTCCGGCAAGGTTGGTGGTTGGGTGTCTCACATTTATGTAGACAATCCTGACTCCGTTGCTGGGGGGCGAGAAATCTGGGGACTACCCAAGGAAATGGCTGACTTTACCTGGGAACGGGATGATAGCTCCGGATCGGGTTACAGCGATCGCGTTACTGTGCGTCAAGGAGAACGGACACTTTGCCGCCTCCGCTACAGCCAGCAAGGATTGGGATTACCCTTGCCATTAAGTTTTTACGGTTTTAGTACTCAAGACTCTAAACTTCTTGCCTACAAAGCCGATCTTGAATCTCGTTTAGGGTTAGTTAGCAGCAACTTAGAAATTCCTTCTGAGAGTCCTTTTGGGAATTTAGGTTTAAAGCAACCTTGGTTAACTGGTCATTGTAAGGAATTGCGCTTAGTAGTTAATGCGCCAGAGGTGGTGCAACAACGAGGAGCAGAGTTTAGTTATCAGTAGATAGATAGCAGTCCTATTTAAGTTGGGAGATGCTAGTACCTGAGATACCTGATTTCTCGAAAAATTCAGTCAGGTATCTCATCTTCACAAATTCTTTGACGTCAGATTTTTTAAATTGGTTTGTAGTGATGGTTTCAGCTCTAACTTAAGAAAATTAACCCTGATTACAAACCTTTAATTATTTGCTTTGTACTACTGATATTTGTTGTAGATGTTTAGAGGCTAGAAGGTACTAAAAATGAAAGTCTTACGCCTCTACTTAAAATTTCTCAAATAAGAACTATCAGTTTATCAATTGGGTCAGGGGATTTCTGTTGATTATTTTGGATCTAAAACCACTGACCACCTTTAAAGCGCCAACGGGGAAATAAAGCCCGCATTAGTGATTGAGAGGCGAGATAAATACTCAACCACACCAAGCTGTAATGGATAAAAAACCACTGCAGCGGCAAACCGCGCGACACATTTGGCAGACCAATAAGTTTCACAAGCAAGGCGAGAAAAATTCCTTCCCAGATACCGGACAAAAGTTGCAAGGCTCCCGGCCAGTCCCGATCCCAGCGAAACTTCTGAATGTAGTTATATAAAATATCCCAAGCTAAACCAAAGAGAGCGACATACAGCAATATCCACAAAAAGACAGGATTGAAACCGGGCCCAACGATGCCTAGATAAAACGGCAAGGTTATTAAAATCCCGACGGTAGCCAGTAGTAGCAATCGAGTTTGCCAGCGACCATATAGAGTAGGAGTCATCTTTTAGAGTCCTGAGTAATGGAGTGTTAGGGACGGGTTGAGCAATGGATGGGGGTTTGCTATAGCTATCTGTTGAATTTGTGAAATTTATTAACGAACCACAAAGGCACATCAGGATACAGAGAAAGTTAAAAAGGAGGGAGTACGCGATTGATTGAGGAATTGCTGTTAATCTACTTCTGCCTTTTAACTTCTTTTATGGAGATTGATTCCCCATCCATTTCAGCCATTGCAAAGGAGAGGTAATCACGTTTAAGCGGTGAAGTTTGGGGGCTTTTGTTTTGGCGATCGCATCTGTAGTTCTTAAGGCAACATACTGTAAACCGAGGAAGCTATCAACCGCTGCATAAGGCCCACCTAAGGTAATGGCTCCTGCCGCATACATCCGCCCCTGGGAATTCCGCATCTCGACTAATTCAAAATCGTTACTAACACTCAAACGCCCCAAAATATTGAGCGGCAAGTTGTAGTGGATAACTAGGTCGTTCAGAAGGGGACTGGCGGTGACTTGGGCATCTAGACCTGTGGCATCAACAATGAAGTTGGCTTCTAGCCGTGTTTGTCCCTGAAATTCTTTGTCTTGAATATAGGTGATGACGCAGTCGGATTCGCGCTCTACCCGTTCGACTTCTCCAAACTCGATTTTGTACCAGCCTTCCTTGATTCCTTCATCGACTATCCGCTGCCAATCTCTACGATCGGCAGTGGTTGTACCTCCCCAGTCGGCGAGTAAGGATTTTCGCTGTTCGGGAGTCGCTTTTTCCAAGACTGCCCGCAACTCGCCTCCCCAGCAAGCTTTCGGCCAGTTGAAGGGTTGAAATTCGTAATGGTGTTTGACAGAGCGTTGGGAAAAACCAAATTTGTTGCCTTGGGGTTTAGGCGATCGCATCAAATGTACTAAGCGAATCTTGGGGTTCTTTTGCCGTGCTTCATAAACTCGCTGCACAATTCGCGAGGCAACAATTCCCCGACCGCGAATCAGCAAAGTACCACCTTTTTGCTCTAAATGCTCGTAAATATGGTCGTGCGGCTCGTAGGCATTGACAACCGAGTTAAAATCCTGCGTTTGTTCCCGGTAGGCTTGCAAGTCTGGAAGGAACTTAATAGCTGGATATCCCGTTGCTAAGTGGACGTAACGGGCAACTAAAAAGGCATGTTCCCGGCGTCCGGTCTGAGTGCGGGAATAAGCGATCGCATAACGCCCATCTGTGGTTTTGCGAATCGACCGGACACTGCCATAGCGGAATATCTGCTCCCAACCAATGCGCTTGGCTTCCCGGTCAATGGAGTCAAAGACATTCCTCGCCCGTGGAGTATAGGTTTCTGCAAAGGTCGGTTCGGCAAAAATCTGCCATAAATAGCGAAATGACTCACCCACGCGTCCCTTCAAGAAATCTCGCCCTGCCTCGCGCAGCGCATAACTAGGCCATCCCCAAATATTATCTGGGCAAGAATCGGAATTTGAGCGCAGCCGCTCGTGCAAGGGAATTTGCGAACTGAGACACAGTTGCTGATAACGACCATAGGGCAGAGGTTCGACTCCCAAGGCGGCAACCTGCGGAATTTTTACCCCAGAAATCCGCAAAAAATCTACCCAAATAAAACTGCCTAGTCCTGCACCGACGGTGGCGTAATCCACCTCATCAACTGATAACCCGGTAGCATGAAGGTCTTGCACCTCTACTTCCATCCCTTGGAAGCTGGGTGGGGGAAATTTACTGGCGACCGGGGCAACGGCTGGGGGTGCAGATTGCGTGGGATCGGGGAGTTGAGTCTCTGGGTTAAAGAAAATCGCTGAAGCCCCAGAGGGGGAAGACACTTGAGTTGTAGGACTGAAGGTAACGCTAATTTGATAGGGGCCTATTTGTATGATGTCCCCACTGGCAAGAGAGGCAGGATTGTTTGCCTGCACACGAGTGCCATTAACAAAGACCCCATTGCGACTGTTTTGGTCAATGACAACTAGCGTCTCGTTATCCAGGTCAATTAATCCATGAAAACGAGATACTTCTAAACTATTAAGTATCATCCGTGAGACAAGACGTCCGGCGATCGCTGTCGGCATTTGATTGAAGTCGCGCCCGAAGGCAATCGGGACACTCAACAGCGGTTCTCGGCGATCGCTTGTAGTGGGGTCTTCCCAACTCAATTGAATTCGCAACGGTGCAGAATTCATCTTCTTTTTACCCTGAATTACTGATCGGAGTCATCAAGACACTGGCGGCAGCGGCTAGAGAAGTACCGCACCACTGACATCCCCAATCCAATCGCTCATAAGCTGAAGTGCGATGACAACGAGGACATTCCAATCCATAGGTCACCTCTGGGGAGTGTTGAGGTTGGATAGAGGGAGTGGGTGGCACCAGCATCGTAGGAGGAATAATCGGCGCAGAAAGTAGAACCGCGACGACCTTTACTTCGGCTTGCCCTAAGTAAATGATGCTACCTTGACTTAAAGAGATTTCCCCGTGAGTGACTTGTTCTCCATTAACGACTGGGGGATTACTCTGGCGCAGGTTACGCAGGGCAAAGTTGTGAGTTGTCGTGTTGAAAAAAATTTCAACATGCAATCCGGAGATAGTCGGATCGCTCAACACTAAATCGCACCGAGCCGGGTCACGACCAAGGCGGACTGTACCAGGACTTCTACTGCGCTGTTGGTTGTAAATTGTCTCTCTTTTTATTTGACCCTTTTCTTGCCACTCTAAAGTGAGTTCATGCATTTTCAAGAACCTCTTCGCTTTCCTCAAAATACTGCAATTACTAATAATTTGGGGGCTAATGTCCCTTAATAATTCTTTGTTTTATTAACTATTTACAATTATGAAATTAATCACTTTTGTCATGGCTACGGTGTTGATTCTGCTGTGCTGGGTTGCACCTAGCAGGGCAGAAAATCCGGCACCGACGAAGCAAGGAAGCGGTGGCAGCCAAGAACAACTACAACCGCTAAAAACTTATTTCCTGAATGTTTTGCCAGGAGGTGGGCGACAATTTATTAAATTTGTTCCACCTGTAACAAAACTTCTTGTTTCCTCCCAATCAGGAGATACAACGATTCGATTTGGCAGTAAGGCTCAGGCTTATATCAGCAAGCCAGGAAATCCTCAAGAAGTGAGTGCAGACATCTCTTGCCCAATTCAGCAATTATGGGCAGAAAATCCCCACGAAAAACCAGTACGCTTGCGAGTTGATGTTTATGCCGCCTCTTCGCCTACGGAAAGTGCGCCAACCTTACCGAACTCGGCTTGAGGCGAGTTTGTCTGCCCAACGGGTGGTTTCGGGCAAGCGGTATTTAGGGGTGCAACACAGGACGTAATCAATCGCCGTTGGTAGGCTGATGCGATGACCGACGGAGATATAAAGTGGCTTAACACCTGTACGCGATCGCAATACTGCCCCAATGGTTTCTCCTTTATACCGTAGCGGTTGCCAATTGCCTTTTTCCTCCGCCAATTCGTCATGTTTACCAACCAGCAAAGACTTGGCAACGCCAATTGTGGGCAGGTCTGCGAGTACTCCCAAATGGGACGCTATACCAAAGCGGCGAGGATGAGCAATACCCTGACCGTCACAGAGAATTAAATCCGGTGTCGTTGCAACCTGTTCCAAGGCATCGACAATGGCGGGAATCTCTCGAAAAGAGAGGAATCCGGGAATATAGGGAAATGAGGTGGGGCGGCGAGCGATCGCTTGTTCCACTAGCTGCAACTCTGGAAAACTTAACACGGCAACTGCTGCCTTCGTCACCGCCCCTCCTTCCTCAAATCCCACATCCACTCCCGCCACATACCGCACCTCTGGTAAGCGATCGCTAGTAATCACTTCCGGTTGCAATTGTTTTTGGACAATCGCCGCATCTTTTGGTGTGAGTGACCATTCGTGGCGTTGCTGAATTTCCATCCGTATTTAGCGCTAAGGCCCAAGAGAGACTTTAAACCGTAAAGGCGAGATCCCCAATTTTTAAAAAATTGAGGATCTGAAGGCACTAGCAGTGCAGATTTTTATTGAACCTGATCACAAAAAAAATCTATTACTAGTAATAGCAACAGCTATTATTTACAGCTTATAGAGTGCCTTTAAAAAAGAGCGATGTCCTCTTACTCAAGAAACAATTTAAGCAGATGTTAAAAAAGGTAAAGGGTAAGCCTAGACTTACCCTTTAGTGTTAAAGAGATGCGATATCGCTACTAACGGCGACCTCCGGGCGTCCGACCGCCTTCATCATTACTGCCGCCACGGGGTCGAGAGTTCCCCGGATCGCAACCTTCTGCACCGTTACCGATGCCTTGATTGCAGTTTTGCCGACGAGCGGGGTCGGGGCGATCGCCTTCTGTCTGTACCTCTGTCTGTGTTTCCGTTTGTGTTCCTGTCTGTGTCTGTGTTTCCGTAACAGTACCAGTAGTGACTTGTCCGGTACTCGCGTCTGTCACCACAACGTAGGGCGAGGAGATGGCTGTCACTTCTCCAGTACTCACTAAGGCTTGATAGATAAAGGCGGCGACTTCTGCCCTGGTAGCTACCGTAGTCAGGCTCAAAGACCTGACATTCGGGTAGTTCACCACTATACCCCGCTGGGTGGCAGCGGCAATGAGATTGCGGTAGCTAGTGGGAATGTTGGTAGCATCGCCATAAAACCCTAAAAGAGTTTCGCTAGAACCATTGAAGGAATAATCTAGACCCTGAGTCAGCGCGACCATAATCTCTAGCCGCGTTAAGCCGCGATTGGGATTAAACTGAGTGCCGGATGTCCCGCTCAGAAAGCCCATCTGATACGCTTCCTGGATCGCACTGTATCCCCAGTAGCTGCTTGAGACATCCCGGAAGTTGATGGCGTTACGTTCTTTATTCTTCTCAAACGCCTTGCGAATCATGGCGGCAAATTGCGCCCGTGTTACGGGTTCATTGGGACGGAAGCTACCATCAGGAAATCCTTCAATAATTTCCCGTGCCGCCAATTCTGTAATAAAATTGCTTGCCCAGTAGCTGCTTGATACATCCGTAAAGCTGATGCTGGCACTGCTCTGCTGCATCATCCTGCTAGTAGCTGCCGCTGTTTGCTGTTGAGTGCTGCTACCCATAACAGCTTGAGCGCTTTGGCTGCTGCTACCCATAACAGCTTGAGCGCTTTGGCTGCTGCTACCCATAACAGCTTGACTACTTTGGCTGCTGCTACCCATAACAGCTTGACTACTTTGGCTGCTGCTGCTACCTGTAACAGATTGAGTGGTTTGAGTTCTGCGGGTTGTCGTCTCTTGTCGGCGTGTGAGTTCCGTCGTTACCTGAGCGGTGATTGTCTCGCTCAATTCTTCATCCAGCTTGACTGTCGAACCCGTGGCGTCAGTGCGATAAGCCCAGAGTTGTTCCTCACTGGCTACAACTACCAACCAACCAGGAACTTGAGCTTGAGTACAAATTTCCTCTCCTAAACCGAGACAACCATCTGACCAGGTTTCTTGTTGAACTTTTACGATCGCTAGTTCGGAAAGTTGTTTGCCACTCTGCTCTTGCACGTTTTCTAAAACGGCTTTGGCGATCGCTTCTGGTAAGGACTGGAGAGTTTCTTCTAATGATTGACTTTGGGCAAGCTGGATCGGGGACTCAATACTACTTGCTTGTGTTGCCATCTCAGGCGCATCTGAAGACGGCGTAACGGAGGCGTTAAGCGCGAATGTCTCCAAAGGGGCGATCGCTAAACTAGCTGCCGCCAAAATGATTCCATAACGGGCAGCGAAAAATCTCTTATTCATAAACCTCAATACCACTGCAAATCGTTCAACCTGACCTAGGGGATTAACCAAGGTTCCTTCCACCCATCTTTTCAGCAAAAATTTCACATTACCGGAAATAACATGAAGGTTATTTAAAGCTTTTCCCCTTCTTTTGCCGATTTTTCAATTTCTAGGTTAATTCCCCTACCTAGCCGCACCGACACAACTAATTTATGCCATCTCACCCCAATCTTAATCAGTAGGTTTACAGGCAATTATTTAATGGTTCGCTAAATGTTCCGTAAATTCCGACTCCCTACTGGAGTAACGAAAAAACTACGCTAGAAGCAGGTTGAGAGCTGGAGGTAAAGACTATATAAAAATTACTTGTTGAGAGAAAAAAGCTCAGAGTTTAATTCACAAATTTTCAGTAGTTCTTCGATTTTAAGGTTGTAGTTTTATCCATCATGACGGATGCCTTTAACTACAGGCATTGCTTTAGACAAATTAGATTTGATCAAAATCAGGGAAGAGTCAACGATGAAGGTGCGACCGCTAGTGAATTTTGGAGTAAGTTTGGTGATGTTGAGCGCCGTTTCGCTACCAGCGCTAGCTCAAGTCCCTACAATCAACCAATCTGGTGCTGGAGAATCCAACCCGCAACGGGGATACGCCGCCTATACATCTCCAGCCGCTCTATTTCGCTCTTTAATTCCCTCCATTCAAGGCCAACTTCCTCAAGGTTTGGTCATGCGTTTACCCGGTGTCGTTCCCACCCAACTGAACAACGGGCTGAGATATCGCCCTGAAATTCAGACCTCTCCAGAATCAGGCTACTTTGCAGTCAAACTCACTGATCTAGATTGTCCCGAACCTGTAATGGGAGTGTGTGATGGAGGCACATTTTTTGTTGCCCATCACCATTTTGATTCCAGCGAGTTGCTGCAAGAAGGTCAACAAAATGGTACGAAACTTAACCTCGGTGGGGGAATTACCGGATTTTATCGGTCACACTCTCACCCCAATAAAGGTTTGATACGAAGAATGGTTTGGGAACAAGATGGACTGGTTTATGGGGTAGCCTCTCGGTCAATGTCACAACAGCAACTGATCAATGTTGCAGCATCGATGGCAAACAGTGTCCCCATTTACGACGTTACCCCTGGTTTTGAGTTTTCTAGTATCAATACTGGGTTCTAAAAACCCTTGCCAATATTGGCAAAAAACAGATTTTCTCCTCCTTCAGTAGAGTGCCTCGGCTTAAGATTTTAAGTCGAGGTTTTTTTTATGTATCGTCGAGGCGCTGACGGAGAATAAATTCAGCGATCGCTAAATCAACAGGTGTTGTCACTTTAAGATTCGTCTCTTCCCCTTCCACAATTTGCACCGATAACCCGCAGCGTTCAAACAACGCCGCATCATCCGTCACTTCCCAGCCTAAGTTGCGCCCTTTATCGTGACACTGCTGCAAAAGTTTCACCTCAAATCCCTGGGGAGTCTGGGCTGCCCATAGCTGTCGGCGATCGGGGGTAGATTGAATCACACCCGTTTTGTCCACCACTTTGATGGTGTCCTTCACAGGTACAGCGGCAATTAAACCCGGACATTCTTGCAATACAGAGGCACAGCGATCGAACAGAGCGGGCGTGGCTAAACATCTTGCCCCATCGTGAATCAACACCCGTTCTGCATCCTCAGGGAGGGCTTGCAAGCCGTTGTAAACCGATTCTTGGCGCGTTGTACCACCTGTAATAAACTGCACGGGTTTAGTCAGCGACAAACCAGCAATAATTTCCTTAAAGTCCGCAAAGTCGCCAGGTTGTCCGATAATGCCAATCCAAGCAATCTGAGCAGATGTCTCCGCCGCCGTCAACGTCCAAGCAAGCAACGGTTTACCGAGTAAGGTCAAAAGCAGCTTATTGCGACTACTTCCCATCCGTCGCCCCATCCCTGCTGCTGGAATTAATAAATGCATGTTTTTTTTAGTCCTGAGTCGGTGAGTCCTGAGTCCTGAGTTTTGATGAGGAGATGGGGAGATGAGGAGAATGTAGAGACAAGGGCATTCGCCTCTGGGAGCGGAGGAACACCCGGAGTAGGGGCACGGGAAGCCCGTAGCTCTACTGACGATGCCGTACCCCTACTGACCAACTCTCTTCACCCTTCATACTTCATCCTTCATACTTCACCCTTCATACTTCATCCTTCACCCTTTCTCCCCGTTTCTCTAATTCCTCGCCCCGAAATTGTGCGACTAGGTATATGTTCCCCTAAAATTAAGCTGAATATATAAGTCAATTGAGATGAGAATACTAGCCCTTGTCCCTGGTGGAATTGGCGATCAAATTCAGTTCTTTCCGACCCTTGATGACCTAAAGCGGTTTTACCCAGGAGCCGACATTAATGTCATTGTGGAACCGCGAGCAAAGGGGGCGTATCGGGTTTGTAAGTCGGTCGATGAAGTTATAACGTTTGATTTTAAAGGACGTAACGGTTTAGCAGATTTTGGCAACTTGTTGGGGATTATGCGCGATCGCGAATGCGATGTTGCCCTAACTCTAGGAACTAGCTGGTCAACAGGGCTTTTGCTCTGGATGAGTGGTATTCCCACTCGTATTGGCTACTCGGCTGGCATTCGGGAGGGATTTTTTACGACCACGGTACCGCTAAAAACTGAGCAGTACGTGGGGCATATGTACCACGATTTACTGCAAGGATTGGGCATCAATTCCCCTTGCCCTGATTTGAGTGTGAGTGTTCCCAAACAAGACATTCAATGGGCAGACGGCGAGCAGCAACGTCCAGGCATTGCAGAGAGTGGCTACATTCTTATTTATGGCGGTGCTAGTCAACTGGCACAAGCCAAAGCGATGGACAACGTCTACCCGGCGGCTAAGTGGCAGCAAATTATTCAAGATATTCAGCAAAAACAGCCGGATATGCCGATTGTCTTGCTCCAGAACCCAGAGAATGCCGAGTTGATCGGACAGATAATGAGTGCTTGTCCAAGTCTAAAGGTAATATCTCCGCCGGATATTGGTAAGTTGGCAGCAATGATCGCAGGTGCCAATTTGCTGCTGTGTACGGATAGTGCGCCGATGCACTTAGCCGTGGCGGTGGGAACTTACACCATTGCCCTGTTTGGCCCAACTGAGGCGAAAAAGCTCCTACCCAATAATGACAAATGTTTTGGATTGCAATCTCCTAGCCGTTGGATTGCAGACATTAAACCGGAGGACGTAATCGAGCAAATCTGGCGTGGCTAGATGAGCGGTATTTTTCCAGTGCGATGGTGTCCTCAATGGGGAATCGGGTGATCTCGCTTCCCATTGAGGACTTGCTGCTCAACTTTCGGTATCGCGCCATCAGTGCAGTAACTGAATGCGTTGGGGACATTTTGTTGTTTTAGCTTGACGCCGGAAGCCCCACACGATAGTTGCAGGTGATTTTGAGGAAATCGCTACCATACAGAAATAGCGTTAAATAAAGTCTTATGAGTCTGGAAAATTCTTCTCCCAATTCCCCCGAAGAGTTTGCCGTGAACTGCGCGGAAGCCTGTGTCAACGGCTGTATTTTGGGGGACAAATGCCCCAATCAAGAATATGCAACGGAGGCGTCAAAGTTCATTAGCGAAACGCCCTTGGACTCGATGCTAGATATCGCGGAGAAAGCGCGCCTCAAAAAACTTACCGCTCCCCCACAATGGGTGATTCCTGACTTCCCGTAATCGGCGTCAGGCGCGATAGGGATGGGTGAAGGATGAAGTATGAAATATGAAGTATGAAATATGAAGGAGGAGAAATTTAATCACCTCCCCCCATTCCTCCCATTCCTCCCATTCCTCCCATTCCTCCCATTCCTCCCGTTCCTCCCGTTGTTCCCCCTCCCATAGAGGAAAGACCCCACCCTAGTGCTAAAACTACTAGTCCAATCAAGGCTAAAACAATGCCTGTAATCAAAAATCCTGCGATCGCCCACATCCGTTGATGGCGTTTAAAATCCTTTATACTCTTCCAACGGCGGCTTTTCCATGCCCATTCGTTGCCTTTAATCCCCAAAACCACTGACATAATCGGCCAGGTAGTTCCTAAGGTAAAAGGGATAGTCACCATACTCAGGTCAGCCCAGGAAATCAACCCAATCCATACTTGATTGGTTAAACACCAAAATCCGGGCAGAAAAAACGCTCCCCAGTTCCAGCCTTGAATCTCTTCCGGTACTTTTACCGAACTGTCAAATACTTGCCCCTGTCCGGATCTGTTGGTTAGTGTTTCAGAGAAGCCCGCCTGAGATTGAGTCACCACAGGCGGCTTGCGAGCTGCATGGCTGTAGAGTTGCGTTGGGGGAACGGTAGAGGTGCTATCTAGTTGTCGCAGTAGTTCGTCTGCTGACTGAAAGCGATCGATCGGTTGGGCGGCAAGTATGCGGTGCAGGATAGCATTGAAAGTTGGACTCAGATGGGGGAGATGCTGCTCCCAATCCCACTCCATTGTCTGCAAGTTGATCAGTTCCTGGGGCGGTTTGCCGCTGAGTGATACTAAGACGGTTACACCCAAGGCATATAAATCACTATGGGGAGCAGCAATGCCAAGACGCAGTTGTTCATCGGGTGCGTAGCCAATTTTCCCTAAGCGAGTCCCCCCACTAGAGCTTATGAAGGAAGAATCTGCCACCTGAGCGCCCGCTAGTGCCATTTGCTTGACGCCACCGAGGTCAATGAGTACCGGGAGATTGTCTTGAGCGCGACAGATAATGTTATCGGGAGAAATATCCCTGTGAATAATGCCCAATGAGTGCAGGTAGCTCAACACGGGTAACAGTTGCCGCATTAGCTGGATAACTTCCGTTTCGCTGAAGGTGCGCCCCTTGGCAAGTCTCTCCTCTAATAGAGTTTGATAGGTTTTTCCTTCCACATAATCTTGGACTAAAAACAGGCGTCTCTCTTCTCGAAAAAATTCCCAGAAACGGGGAATCTGGGGAGAGACGAGTTTGTGAAGCATTTCCGCTTCCTGTTGAAATAGTTCCTCAGCTTTTTGTAGCGCAAAAGTGCCTTGATTGCTGGGGGTGAGTTCTTTGAGAACGACTAGCTCATTAAATCGTCCTGTATCTACTGCTAAGTAGGTTTTACCAAAGCCACCGTGTCCTAGAGGATAGCGAATAATGTAGCGATCGCGTAATTTTGTTCCTGCCCTCAGCTCTGCATGGGAAGTGTTCAGCTCAGGCAAATCTGCTCCACAGCAAGAACAAAAGCGTGCATCAACAGGATTTTGCTGCCCGCAACCGCTGCAAGTGACTAACTTCATGCCGCTATTCCCTCAGGGTGACATTTTATATTTATTCATGTCTACCTACTTATAACTATTTTTTTAAGCGATCATCAACCACCCTGGTTATAAAAAAACATTCATGCCAGCCTTAGGGAGATTTATTGCCTAATAATATTAATTGCTCAAGCAGGATGAGAGTGATGTTTATGCTGATCATGATTCAGCTGCCCAGAAGTAATAATTAGCGGAAATAAGAGTTATCTAAAATGATTAACCTGTCATTTATAAACAAAGCAGGCTTTTGAGGAGATTAATTTATTTAATTTAACTGAAGAATTAGAGGCAATGGGTAGGAGGGAAAAACGTGATTTTTACAGCAGCTTGAATTTTGTTAATGTATCTACTGAAAGTATAGATATCAGCCTAAAAACCGTTCTAATAGTTGGCGAAGCACTATTTTGAGAACATTGGCTAAGGATTAAGAGAGCTTTTCAGGATAGCCTTAGCTTACAAGGCTACTTCAATGAAGTTTTCTCCGAATCTTACCAGGATG
Source organism: Kastovskya adunca (assembly GCF_059505785.1). NCBI lineage: Bacteria > Bacillati > Cyanobacteriota > Cyanophyceae > Coleofasciculales > Coleofasciculaceae > Kastovskya > Kastovskya adunca. The sequence goes on from NZ_JCACLG010000046.1 coordinate 70,291, forward strand.
CAAAAGAATTAGCAGCAGATTCATCAGGTTGGCATTGGAAGCTTTCCCTGATAAATCTGCCTGCACTTTAAAAGAGATCCTCAACCCTAAATATTACTTGAGTAACAATGTGTTATGAGCGATCGCCTCAAAAAAAACCTGGGAATTAACTCCCAGGTTTATAGCTCAAGCTAAGTCAGGTTGAATAGTGATTCTTACTGCCAATTTTGAGCCATGATTTCTGCTAGATCGACAACCCGCTGAGAGTAACCCCACTCGTTGTCATACCAAGCAATAACTTTCACCATGTCGCCGCCCATCACCATCGTCAGGCTACCATCAACGATAGAAGAAGCATCGTGACCTCTGTAGTCAGAAGAAACGAGTTCTAAGTCGCTATATTCCAAAATACCTTTGAGTTCGCCTTCAGCCGCTTCTCTCAAGACTTGGTTGACTTGTTCGACGAGGGTAGTCTTCTCGACTTGAACCACCAAATCAACGACAGATACGTTGGGGGTGGGTACCCGCAAGGCGATACCATTTAGCTTGCCTTTCAGGTCGGGGATAACGAGAGCAACCGCTTGAGCTGCACCGGTGGAGGTCGGAACAATGTTCATTGCCGCCGCCCGGGCCCGACGCAGGTCACGGTGACTGGCATCCAAGAGACGCTGGTCGCCCGTGTAGCTGTGGGTGGTGGTCATCGTTCCTTTGATAATATTGAATTTCTCATTCAATACTTTGGCAAAGGGAGCCAGACAGTTGGTGGTACAGCTGGCATTACTAACAATGTCATGCTTGTTGTGGTCGTATTGTTTATGGTTCACGCCCATAACAAAGGTGGCAATGTCTCCTTTGGCAGGAGCAGTAATCATTACTTTTTTGGCACCCGCTGCTATGTGCTTACCAGCTCCGTCTCTATCGCGGAAGACACCAGTGGCTTCAATCACCAAGTCAACGCCCCAAGAGTCCCAGGGCAAGTTCAGCGGGTTGCGATCCGATACACATTTGATAGTTTTACCGTTAACAATCAGTGAGTTGTCATCTGCACCGATATCGGCATTCAGCTTGCCCAACATTGAATCGTATTTCAATAGATGAGCGTTGGTTGCAGGGTCAGAAGTGTCATTGATCCCTACGATATCTAATTGACTGTTTTCTCTGGTCAGCCAGCATCTCATGAAGTTGCGTCCGATGCGGCCGAACCCGTTGATCGCTACTCTAATCACTGCGTCTTGCCCTCTGTTTTCAGCTCAGTAAACTCTTCATAATGACCCCAATCATATCGTAAAGACTGCTCATTTCTACCCAGTGATTTGCACTAACCTCTTCAAAAAGATTGAGGGGAGCGGGGAATAAACAGTCATTCAAGCCCCTCAGCAGTTATAAAGGTGGCAAGCAAGAATGTAGTCTCGAACCGTTTCGGGGACTAGGTGGCGAATTGATTTACCGTCACGGCAGCGGGAGCGAATTAGGCTAGATGAAATTTCCACCGGGTGCATTTTCAGCAACTGCCAGCGTAGGGGGATGTTTTGGGTGGCTAGCTGCTGGGCGATTTGGTGGCATTGAGCGTCCTGAGTTGGAGAGGTAAGTGTGTGTAGGTGAAGCCGCTGACGTTGGATTTGTTCTTTGATCGCTTGCTGCCATTTTTGATCATCTTGCTGGGATGACATCGTTGTGGTGGTGAGGCGAGGGGCGACTAACCATTCACAGGCGGGGACGAGGCGATCGCGCTGATACCAGCGAGGCAATGTCTGAAAAGCATCAAACCCAATAATCCAATACCAATGGCGATCGCTAAACTTCTCCTGGAGGTCTAGCAGCGTCTCTATAGCATAATCAGGCTGGTTTTGGTGGGCGTTAGTCGGTGCAAGCACAAAGGCGCTTTGGGAGGCAATAGCACGAGAGAGCATTGCCTGACGCTGCTCAAAACGCTGCTCAGACGGCAATGATTTGTGGGGAGGATGGCGAGTTGGCACCCAAATCACTTGCTCTAGCTCTGCCTGAATCAAGGCAGTTTCCGCCATCAACAAATGTCCCCAGTGAATCGGATCGAAGGTGCCTCCGAAAATTGCCACATTCTGCATTTTAGGGACTAGGGGCTGGAGATTAAAAAGCGGGAGTTGGGGATGGGATCACTCTCTAGAGATTTCTGGTATTCTCAAAAGCCAGTAGGTACCTAATAATTTTATTTCTGGCAACCCAAAGTTAGCTCAATGGCGATCGCAATTGATTTTGGCACAAGCAATACGGTAATTACTCGCTGGAATTTAGCAACCCAGCAGTCGGAAACACTACGCTTACCAGGGCTTTCTCAGCAACTGAGTCAAAATCCACCGCTGATTCCCAGTTTGCTCTACGTCGAAGATGCGAGTCAGGGTAAGGTGGTAGTTGGGCAAGCGGTGCGCGATCGCGGTTTGGATTTAACGTCTGAGCCACGATTCTTCCGTAGCTTCAAGCGGGGGATTGGTGCCGATATTCAGGGCTTTTTACCTGAACTTGATGGCACGATTGTCACCTTTGAGCAAGTGGGAAAATGGTTTCTCACGAGTTTAATTGAGCAGCTCAACAGCAATACCGCCAACGCTAGCGATTCACTAGTGTTAACGGTTCCCGTTGATAGCTTTGAAACCTACCGCCATTGGTTGACTGATGTATGTAAATCCTTACCTGTTGAACAGGTGCGGATAGTTGATGAACCGACAGCCGCTGCTTTGGGCTATGGCATTGTTGAGGGGGAAACGTTACTGGTGGTTGACTTCGGCGGTGGAACGCTGGATTTGTCGCTGGTGAGATTAGACAATCTAGACTTAGACGCGGGTAACAAGCCGATGGGCTTTATCCTCAAATGGGGCGAGAAGCTACTCGGTGAAAGTTCTAAGCAAAAGGTGAAGACGGCTCGCGTGTTGGCAAAATCTGGGCAAAATTTGGGAGGCTCGGATATTGATCACTGGTTAGTTGATTACTTTGCCGAAACTCAAGCCATAATGCGATCGCCACTGACAATCCAACTTGCCGAACGGCTCAAAATTCAGTTGTCCTTGCAAGCTGAAGCCCAAGAAGCCTACTTTAATGACGAGACCTTTGAGAGTTACGAGCTAAAACTGACTCGCGATCGCTTTGAGACTATCCTCAGAGGACATCAGTTCTTTGACAATCTTGATGAATCGATGACCCAGGTGTTGCAGCAAGCACGGCGACAGGGAATTGAGCGAGAAGATATTGATGCGGTGTTGTTGGTGGGTGGTACGGTACAAATTCCCGCTGTTCAAAACTGGGTACAACAATACTTTGAGGCGGATAAAATTCGTTCACAAAAACCCTTTGAAGCGATCGCCCAAGGCGCACTACAACTGGCTCAAGGAATTGAAGTTCAGGATTTCCTCTACCACAGCTACGGCATCCGCTATTGGGATAAGCGGCAAAAATGCCACAACTGGCACGCTCTAATTAAATCTGGGCAACCTTACCCGATGAGCGATGGGGTGGAACTCTTCTTAGGAGCATCTGTGGAAAACCAACCCAGCATTGAGCTGATTATCGGGGAATTAGGCGCAGATACAGGCGGTACGGAAGTTTATTTTGATGGCGATCGCTTAGTGACTCGCAACCTCAGTGGTGGTCAAAGCGCCGTTAAACCCCTCAATGACCGTGATGGTGCCAAAACCATCGCCACACTAAACCCACCCGGATTCCCTGGTAGCGATCGCATTAAGCTCCTGTTCTGGGTCGATGCTCAATGCTCCTTACGCATCACGGTTGAAGATTTACTGACCAATCAAACCTTAGTGCAAAATCAGATTGTGGCTCAGTTGAGCTAGCTAAAACATCAATTCTTATTTATGAATCACCACAGGCGTTCCGACTGAAGCCCAGTTGAACAACCAAGCCGCATGATTGGGGGCGACATTTACGCAGCCGTGACTCATGGGTGTACCAAACTGACTGTGCCAGTATGCCCCATGAATGGCGTAACCGCGATGGTAGTACATTGTGTGAGGTACATCGGGGACATCATAACCAGGCCCCCGCATCCGGTTGGTGCGATGCTTTGATTGAACCGTGAAAGTGCCAGGGCGTGTGGGAGTGCCGTTTTTGCCTGTAGACACAACGACCGCATAAATGGGGCTACCACCTTCCCAAGCAATCAAGCGCTGCTTTGAGATATCAACTTGAATCCAGCGGTCTTGGGAGTTTTGCAGCGTCACCATTTTCTGAGCGATTTGATCGCCCAGAGAACTGGCTAGAGAAGATAAGGATAAGCTTCCTACAGAGATCGCAGCTAAGGCAACACTTACCAGTTGGGTTTTGTAATGCCGTAGCGGTTTGGTAGAAATGAGGCGTTTCATGGGTTTATTTTCTCCCCAAAAAAGTTTTCATAGCTTTTGGACTGAAAACCTCTCTTTAGCTCTGAGAATCTTTTAATTTTTAGAGTTTATAACACCAGCGTACCTCCTGAGAAATACTTTCTCGTTCTCGCTAAAGATAGCTGTTTTTTGGGAAAGGATGGAGTAGGGAAGAAAGGATGAAGTATGAAGGGTGAAGTATGAAGGGTGAAGTATGAAGGGTGAAGTATGAAAGGTGAAGTATGAAGGGTGAGTGTAGTTATCCCCTGCTCCCCTGCACCCCATCTCCCCTGCTCCTCAGCTCTCCTGCTCCCCATCCCCTAAGTAAGCTTGTGCATCAACGTCTTGGCTCGTTGAGAGATGGCTTCCCAATCTCCGTTGGCGATCGCTGCTTTAGTAAATAGATCGCCAGAAAGACCAACGGCGATCGCGCCAGCGGATAGAAACTCTGAGGCATTATCTACTGTGACGCCACCTGTGGGAATCAATGGGATTTGACCCAACGGGCCTTGCAGAGCTTTGATATAACTTGCTCCCCCCACTGCTTGAATCGGAAATACCTTGACGCAACTTGCCCCCGCATTCCAAGCCGTGACAATTTCCGTCGGAGAAAGGGCTCCAGGGATAATTGGGACTCCCGCCACCGCCGCCGTCGCGATTTGTTTGGGGTCTACGTGAGGAGTAAAAAGAAATTGCGCCCCAACATCAATGGCTTGTTGGAGTTGCTCTGAGTTCATGAGCGTACCTGTGCCAATCGTACAGGTAGGCAGTTCTGAGCGTAGTTGTTTAATGAGTTCAGGAGCGCGATCGCTATTCCATGTAATCTCAATCAGGCGTATTCCCCCTTTTGCAACCGCGTGAGCCATTTTTAAACCCATTTCTAACTCATAGGTGCGGATAACAGCGATTGTCTGCTGTTTTCGCAATAATTCTAGCCATGATTGATGAGACATAGTTGAGAGCGATCGCGTTTGAACGTTACTAGAAAACAGCTTCTCAGTTGAGAAATCACCTTGTCAAAATATATCTATCTACCAAAGTGAATCAGTCGATAGAAAGATGAGACAAACAAATTAAATTCCTAGCATGATTGCAAGTAGAAGATTACTGGAGAAATTATTTAGTTTATGGCTCTTTTAAAAATCAGAGATTACTATCCCAATTACAAAGACGAGATTTTCGGTGGCGATGACATCAAAGGAATGGATGTTTATTCCAGCGTTAATAATGACAAAATCGGTACAGTTCATGATGCCCTAGTCGGAGACGATGGTCGTTTCCGTTACTTGGTAGTAGATACTGGATTTTGGGTCTTTGGTAAAAAAATATTGTTACCTGTGGGTCAGTGCAGAATTGACTACCAACAGAAGCGCGTTTACGCAACCCAACTGTCGAAAGAACAGGCAGAAAACCTGCCTGAATATCGCGACGATATGACGGTGGACTACGACTACGAAGAAAACGTCCGCAACATCTATCGCGCCCCTGCCGTGGGTGGTAGTGCAATGGGTACAGCGGCTACTGCTACTCAAGCCAACACTGCGGCTACTGGCTACACTGCAAATCAGGCAAGCTATACAGGTTATGACCGTAATACCTACGACTATGACCGTGAGCCTCACCTGTATGACATGAATGAGCAGAATCATCAGACCCTCAAACTATATGAGGAGCGCTTAGTTGCTAACAAGCAGCGCCGCCAAGCTGGTAATGTCGTAATCGGCAAGCATGTCGAGACAGAAGTAGCTCGGACATCTGTTCCTGTAGAGAAGGAGCGAGTCGTAATTGAGCGTTCTAATCCTACTGGCGCTCGTAGCGTGGCTCCAGGTGAAGCTGATTTCCGGGAAGGGGAAGTTGCTCGCATGGAAGTGTACGAAGAAACGGCTGATATTCATAAGGAAGCTGTTGTGCGTGAAGAAGTCAACATCAGAAAAGAAGTTGACCGCGACACCGTTAATGCAGAAGAAACACTGCGTCGCGAAGAGCTAGACGTTGATGTTGATGGCAATCCTGTTGTGCGGCGCGATCGGTAATCTTTGCGATATACCTCGATAAGCTAAGTCTTCAAGAATGCTAAAGCATTGATTGAAGAATGAGCATAACAAGATGGCAGGCAGGGCAGTTTTTGCTCTGCCTGTCCTTTTAAATCGCTTGTAAAAAGGAGTAAAAAGATGTCGTCTGTAAATGTTAATAAAACAAGCCGAATTAATTCACTTTTAGACAAAGTTAGAACGAAACTGCAAGATTTTGAAGTAAAAAATCTGCAAGGTAAAACCCTAGGAACAGTTAGAAGTTTAAGAATCGATCCCGAACGCCACATTATCCTCATCGTCTCTCCGTTAAACCCGGAAGCAGGCGATGGTCGCTTTCAAGTCAACAGCAAGCATATCCAGAAAGTCGATCCGATGGCTCGTTCTTTGTTCATAGACACTGAGCGAGCAGATATTGAATACCTGCAACCACAAAACACTCCTGAAATCCAGTCAGCAAGTACATCAACACAGACAATGACTCCCCCAACCCATTCTGAAGGCTCAGATTCACTACTTTCTCCCGAAACACCTGCTCCAAACAATGACTTACTGGAGGGAGAAAGCATCAACAACTTTGAGGACGAAAGTTTATCAGACGAGACAGAGTTGCCGAAAGTTGTAGAAGAAGAAATTATCCGTTTGTTAGAAGAAAAACTGGTTGTGAACCGCAGCAAACGGAAAGTCGCCGAAGTTGTGGTGCGAAAAGAAATTGAAACCCGCATGGTAGAAGTCCCGGTGCGACGGGAAAAACTGATTGTCGAACAAATTGGTGACGATCCTAAACAACTTGCAGAATTTGATTTAGGTGACGGGGAAATCACAGGGATTGATCTGAATAATCTCCCGAAATCAGAGACACAGACAGAGACTCGACCAACGGTTAGGGGGGAATTTGTTTCTCCCCAGGCTGTCAGCGACCTCTTAGAAGCGATCGCCACGCAACGAAACCACGGCTGCGCCAAGATCCGGATAGAACTCGTACTGTCAGACCCAAAACATCAAGAAACCTATCAACAGATGTTTGACCGCTGCTCTCGCCGATAAAGAGGAGTTTTTGGTTGTTAGTTGTTAGTTGTTAGCCAGCAATTTCCACAGCTCCTCTAATTTTTTTAGGTAAGCATCCAAGGTTTTCCTCCTCCAACAACTAACAACTAACAATCAACAATTGTTCCCCCGGCTCTCTCTACAAGCCCGTGAGACATCACAGGTCTGAACACAATTTGTCTAGATTAGGGGCATTGACCAGCAACTTGTTAGGATCGAAGTAAGTACTTCTTCCTTGTTTGCAAACCGTTATGTCATCACCCTCAACTCCCTTACCAAATTCTCTTGCTCGGATTGTGGAGCGTTTCCAGCGGCGTAGTAACCCCAAACAACGCTACGAGCAGCTTCTCTGGTATGCCAAGCGGCTAAAAGAAATGCCAGAAGCTGATAAAACTCTGGATAATAAGGTTCCCGGTTGCGTGTCCCAAGTCTTCCTTACTGCTAACTTGGAAGATGGCAAAGTGATCTATCAGGGCGATTCTGATGCTCAGTTAGTCAAAGGGTTAGTCGCCCTATTAATTGAAGGACTTAGTGGTTTGACCCCAGAGGAAATCATCCAAGTCCCTCCTGATTTTATTCAGGAAACGGGTTTAAACGTCAGCCTCACTCCCTCCCGTGCCAACGGCTTTTATAACATTTTTCAGACTATGAAAAACAAGGCACTGGGTTATCAGTTGGGAACCTCTTCTCAAGCTCTCAGTTGAAACTAAGGCTGAGTTAGTGAGTCAACCATCAATTGGATCTTGAAAGACCACTAAGTAGGACATGTAAATATTATTGGTTTGTAGTGAGGGCTAAATTCTCAAAATAGGGTCTAAGCTCTGACTACGAAACAATCTTAAAAGTTTTACATGACAACACAAAGTTTGATTTATTTTCGCCTACTTAATGAGAGCAATGAGCAATTTTAGCTTAAAAGCCCAGCCGGAACGAGTGGCGATCCCTAAGCAGAGAATGCCCGTCATCGTAATTGCTGGCTTTTTGGGCAGCGGTAAAACGACGCTGCTCAACCACATTCTACAAAACCGCTCTGGTTTGAAAGTAGCGGTTTTGGTGAATGAATTTGGCGAGATAAATATTGATAGTCAACTATTAGTCTCTGTTGACGAAGACATGATGCAGCTCAGTAATGGCTGCATTTGTTGCACGATTAATGCTGGATTAGTTGAGGCGATCTACAACGTACTGGAACGTAGAGAGTGCGTTGACTATCTGGTGATTGAAACGACAGGAGTTGCTGACCCACTCCCAATTATCACAACATTTTTGGGAACAAGATTGCGAGATTTGATCCGGCTAGATTCAATTTTGACAGTAGTGGATGCCCAGACTTTCACACCCAGCCATTTTGATAGTGATGCCGCTTTCAATCAAATTGCTTATGGCGATGTCATTTTGCTCAATAAAATGGATTTGGCTTCCCCAACTCAAGTTAATGAACTAGAAGCCTATATCTGTAGTATTAAGCCTGGAGCAAGAATTTTGCCAACAGAATATGGCAGAGTTCCTCTCCCTTTAATTCTCGATGTGGGGCGCGATGAGTCAGCTCCTGAGAAATTGAGCGATCGCCTTCCCCATAACTCTCACCACCACGAGCCTTCAGAACACCTTGCCAATGATGGGTTTGTTTCCGTTTCCTTTCAAAGCGATCGCCCCTTGATCTTAGAAAAATTTCAAGCCTTCACCGATTGCCTTCCTGAAGAAGTTTTTCGCGCCAAAGGGGTTCTGTGGTTCCGCGAAAGTCGCTTGCGCCATATCTTTCAACTGAGCGGTAAACGCTGCGAATTTAAAACCGATTCCTGGCAACAAAAACCTAGCAACCAACTCGTTCTCATCGGACGCCATCTCAACGCGTCCCAACTGCAAGAGCAATTAGAGAACTGTTTAGAACCCGTTAGCTAACATAAGATTGGCTCCTAGCGATTGGAGACAAAGAAACCATTCCAGAAACGCAGTAACGCCCCTACCCATTGGGTTCAATAATTTGCGTAAATCATGCATTCATCGGGAAAACTGAGGATTACCACAGACTTTCCATAGCAATTTCACCCCCTCCTCCTGGGAACACTAAATAAGAGTCAGATGCTGGTTTTGTATCTGCCTTAGTTTCAACCACCTTGCAAGTCAATCAGGAGACGGCGGCGATGAAATTCAAGTTAGTTTTGCCCCTAATTTTGCTCTCAGGGCTGGCAATGTCAGCAACAGCTCTGGCTGAAGATGTTTTTGCCAAATACAATCTGCGCGGAGGGATGACAAATGGAAGAACCGTTATTTATAACAATACGCCAGCCCCTACGAATGTCCGAGTCAGGTCAGTGGACATCGTTGTCACTAATAGCGTTGGCAAACCTGTACCGGGTGCCCAAATTAAGGTATATACACCTGACAACAACACAACTCCCTGGATCACAGGAAATAGCAATATAAAAGGTACCTTTACTTTTACTCCAAATTCATCAAAATTGGGACTATGGTCGGCACGAGTGCAGAAGTCCCAAGACACCACCATTATTTACATCCCTATCCAAAATTAAAGACAAAAAACATCAGGAAGACTGCCAATAATGTCTGCTGCATACAATTTTCTGCCTAGAGAATAATTGAATGGGAACACTAAATCAGCTAACCTGTCTGTTCAGACATGTTTCTAGGTCTGAGTGATGAACAGATTGGCGTTATTTCTGCTTTCTAGTCCTACCGTTTTTGGCTCGATGCTGTCGATGTTCATGATGGTCAGCCCCGCTCATGGGGCGGAACCCGTTCCTCAGGGGCAACAGAGCGTGTCCTGCCAACGCCCTCCCCAGATTAGTCAGTTGACCTGCGCTCGGATGTCGCAAGCAACGAGGGAAGTAGTTTTCACTGCCCCAACTGAGGAATCAACAGTTTCTCAAACTGAAGGTGATGCGGAATTGCCAATGCTGGAATTCACTGAAGAAGAAAGCGATAGGGCAGTAGCTTTATATGGTTGCGACTGCGTTGCTTGCCTCAACGCTGTCCGTCAGATGCGGGGTTTACCTCCCGTCAGCTAAGAGAGGACGTTAAGGCGTGTATGGTTTAGATACTGACGAACCTTTACTTGTAGAGGAATGGCAAGGAACGCTCGGTGATTATGTCACCGCGATCGCTTGGGCATCAACGAGCAATTCTTTGGCTGCTAGTTCTGCGGCGGGAGAGGTGGTGTTGTGGACACCTGATGCCCTGATTGAGTTACAAACCAGTACTGAGCAAGCAATAGACTGTCTGGGTATTTCCCCAGATGGGCAATTTCTGGTGGCGGGCGGCCAAAATGGACAGGTTAGAGTTTGGCACCTAGCCTCAAGGGAGGTGATAGCGGACGAAAGCTCTCTTCTCCCTGCTACCTCTAAACACTGGGTTGATCGGCTAGCTTGGAGTCCCAAGGCGAATCACTTAGCAGTTAGCTGCGGACGTTCGGTACAAGTGTGGGATACCCAGTCTCATCAAATCATTGCCACGCTGCCGTTTGAGGCATCGTCGGTACTAGGAATTTCTTGGCATCCAGAAGGGCAGTACTTAGCAGTCTGTGGTCATCGTGGGGTCAAAATTTGGCATGCCCAAGATTGGGAGGAGCCGCCGTATATTCTAGATGTTCGCGCTGCCACTATAGCGATCGCCTGGTCGTTTGATGGCAAGTATCTAGCGGTGAGCAATATGGATCGCACCCTGATGGTGTTGGATTGGTACAACCCCAGTGATCCTTGGGTAATGCGAGGCTTTCCTGCCAAGATTCGTCAGCTTGCCTGGTCGCAGAAACTCACCACCGACAGCGGTGCGCCCCTCTTAGCGGCTTCCTGCGCGGCGAGTATTACGATTTGGGAAAAGCTGGAAGATGATCGGGCGGGCTGGGATACGCGGGTGCTAGAACTGCACGAAGATATTGTGCAAGCGATCGCCTTCCAACCTCATACCTTTGTGCTTGCCTCAGCCGCTGATGATGGTTATCTGTGTCTTTGGCAGTCAGCTCAGTCGGCTACACAAGTTTTCCCCGGTGCGTCGTCAGGATTTTCCTGCCTCGCTTGGCATCCCCAAGGTAATTACTTGGGCGCTGGTGGTCAAAATGGCGAGTTACTAATTTTGTCTCAATATACGGAGGCTTAAAACTTTAATGAAATCCATTAGTTGCGATAACATCTCAGTTATTTAACATTAAGTTTAATGTATTTGTTACCTAACTACTTAAAGTAACTTAATGTAGTTGCCCACCATTCTCGCTATGGGCGATCGCTCTTGAACAAGACCAATTACTTGGTAGTGCTGAAGGCCATCCCATCCGAATCGCTTCTGGACAGATGGTATGAATGGTTAGTTGACAGTCAATTAGTTGAAATCCTTCTTTTTCCACCTGTTTTATGCCTTGCTTCAAAATTGAGTCGTTTTTAAACTCAATTGTCTGGTTGCACTGAATACAAACTAGGTGGTGGTGATGATTTGGGAAGGGCTGATTGAGTTCGTAGTGTTTGTGTCCCTCTGCTAACTCTAGTTCTCGCAGAATTCCCATCCGAGCCATCAACTTGACACTTCGATAGATCGTAGACAAGCTAATGGGTTCTCCCCTCTGTTTTAGGACGTTGTAGAGTTCTTCTGCACTTAGATGACTTCCTCCTTGGAGGTTTTGAAAAACATGCAGAATTGTCTCCCGTTGCGGGGTCAAGCGCCAACCTTTGGAGTTGAGTTCGGCTTTGAGTGATGCGGCTGTATAAGGAGCCATAGTAACCCTCTAAAAAAAAGCCATTATCAATAATGATAGTTAATTGCGCCTCCTATTTGCAACAAAATTAGATAATTGACAATTAATCTCAGCCTGTTATTGAGAATTGTTTCACCGTCAATTGGCAAAATGGGGAGCAGGGGAGCAGGGGAGCAGGGGAGCAGGGGAGCAGGGGAGCAGGGGAGCCGAGGAGAACCAATAACCGAATTCACCCTTCATACTTCACCCTTCATACTTTCTCCCCTACTCAGGACTCAGGACTCAGGACTCAGGACTCACTTCCTTCCCCATTCCCCAACTAAAATGGTAGTAACACCTATTTTCATGATGATTTGAGTTGTAATGTTGCTCTTTTACTACTGGAAGTACTAGAACAAGACAAGCGATCGCAAATTTGTTTTGTCTCTTCTGCTCAAGAGTCATGTCAATACAGCCAAACCTGCCCACAAGGGTAGGGCTGTAAACCTCTTCTTTGCACAAGGTTATATGTCTAAACACGACTCCTTTTTGAGATGTTCTTTTTGCGGCAAATCTTCTGAGCAGGTTCGCAAACTAATTGCTGGCCCTGGCGTTTACATTTGTGATGAGTGTGTAGAACTGTGCAACGAAATTTTAGATGAGGAACTGCTAGACTCAGCGAGCGACACGATGATCCAGACGCCGTCGCCCTCTGAGCAGTACGCCGCCTACACTAACCGCAAAAAAGCACGTCTTGGCAATCAAATTAAGAAGCCAACAGAAATCAAGCAAGCGCTAGACGACTATGTTATCGGTCAGCAGCAAGCAAAAAAAGTTTTGTCAGTGGCAGTATATAACCACTACAAGCGCCTAATGATGGAGCCAAGCGAGGCGGATAAAGAGACATTGGATGAAAATGTGCAATTGCAAAAGTCTAATATCCTACTAATTGGGCCTACGGGTTGCGGTAAGACGCTGTTGGCGCAGACTTTGGCAGAGTTGCTGGATGTGCCGTTTGCGATCGCTGACGCCACAACCCTCACCGAAGCGGGATATGTGGGGGATGATGTAGAAAATATTTTGCTGCGGCTGCTGCAAGTTGCCGATTTTGATATAGAAGCTGCCGAACAAGGCATTATCTATATTGATGAAATTGATAAAATTGCTCGTAAAAGCGAAAACCCTTCGATTACACGCGATGTTTCTGGCGAAGGGGTGCAGCAGGCATTGTTGAAAATTTTAGAAGGAACAGTGGTGAGTGTCCCGCCCCAAGGTGGACGCAAGCACCCTTACCAGGAGTGCATCCAGATTGACACCAGCAAAATTCTGTTTGTCTGCGGTGGTGCATTTGTCGGTTTAGACAAAGTCGTAGAACAGCGCACCGGGAAAAAATCTATCGGGTTTGTGCAGGGCGATGAAGCCCAAGCGAAACAGCCGTCAAGCGTTGACCTCTGCAAGCACCTAGAACCGAATGATTTGATCAAGTTTGGGTTAATTCCCGAATTAATCGGTCGCTTGCCCATTGTGACAGCCGTAGAACCCCTTGATGAAGACAGCCTGATTTCCATCCTTACAGAACCGCGCAATGCTCCGGTAAAGCAGTATCAAAAACTGTTGAAAATGGACGATGTGCGCTTAGAGTTTCAAGCCGATGCCTTACGCGCGATCGCCCAAGAAGCCTTTCGCCGCAAAACCGGAGCCAGAGCCTTACGTGCCATCCTGGAAGAACTAATGCTAGAGGTAATGTACGAACTCCCCTCCCGCAAAGATGTCAAACTTTGCACAATCACCAAGGAAATGGTAGAAAAGCGCTCCACCGCCGAACTGCTGCTGCATCCCTCCTGGCGAACAAAGTCAGAATCGGCGTAGTTGTAGGGTGCGTTAGCGACAGCGTAACGCACCGCTTTGCTGAAGATGGTTGTGTTTGTGTGCCATCCTGAAAGCATCACTCCTCGGCACAACCTCATGCCTAACTATCGGAGACTCGCGGTTGCAGGCGGCACCTACTTCTTTACCCAAGTAACTTACCAGCGTCGCACTTGGTTGTGCAATGATATTGCTCGTGCTACTTTACGAGACGCGATTAATACGGTGCGTCAAACCTATCCGTTTTCAATCGATGCTTTCGTTCTCTTACCCGATCATCTCCACTGCATTTGGACTTTACCAGAGGGAGATAGCGACTATACCACGCGCTGGCGATTAATCAAAACACTTGTCACGAAACGCTGTGCAACTGAGCTGGCGCTTAATGCCAAGGTAACGGATTCACGCTCAAAACGTAAAGAAGGGAATCTTTGGCAGCGTCGATTTTGGGAACATCTGATTCGGGATGAGGTGGATTATGCTAGACATTGCCATTATATTCACTACAACCCAGTCAAACATGGCTTGTGCCAGACACCGATACAGTGGCGTTTTTCGAGCGTGCATCGATTTGTGGCGCAGGGAATTTATCCAGAAGACTGGGGAGTGCATCAGATGCCTGCTATACCAAGTCAGTGGGTGGGTGAGTAGTTTTTTATTGGGTGCGTTACGCTTCGCTAACGCACCCTACGGTTACTCAATCCCTAAATCCACAGCGACGCGATGAGCGCAGGCAAATCCTGAAAACGCTACTGCATTCAATCCCTGTCCTGGAAATGTACTATCGCCAACGCAGTAGAGTCGGGGGATAGACGTGCGGTTAAATGGCATCCCCAGCAACCCCATTAACTTGCGGCTGGGAATTGGGCCATAAGTTCCATCCTCACGCCCTAGAAAGCGGCGATGAGTGCGAGGCGTGCCGACTTCTTGGTAGTCTTGGGCAGCAACTAAACCGGGAAATAGTTTCTCTAAGCGATCGCATAACTTTGCCGCCGCCGCTTCCTTCTTTTCCTGGTACTCACTCGGCGACAAATCTTGCCAATCTTCAATCCAACTCGGCGTGAAGGTATGGATAATATGATGTCCCGGCGGTGCTAAATCCGGATCGAGTAGTGTCGGAATTGAGACAAAAATCGTCCCTTCTGCCTCCTCCATTTTGTCCCACTCTTCTAGCAAAATGTGGTGACACTCTGTTCCCGGCGGTAATACCTCTGCCTTAACCCCCAAGTGCACACTCAAGAAGCTGGGGGATTTTTGGTAACGCTTGCGCCATTTCCGTTCCTTTGCAGGCATTGATTCGGCTGGTAATAATTTGTCGAAGGTATCCCAGCGAGTAGCATTGGAGACAATTCGCTTGGCTCGGTACTCTTCCCCTGTCGCCAGTTGCACGCCGACGGCTTTACCATTCTCCGTCAAAATCTTACTAACTCTGGCTTTATAGCGAATCTGACTCCCGGCTTTTTCCAGCCCTTCTGCCAACTTTTGGGCAATTTGTCCGACGCCACCCTTGGGGTAATTGATGCCGCCGTAATGGCGATCGGAGAAGACCATCCCGGCATTGATCATCGGTGTCCGATCCGCAGGTACCACTGACCAGCAGTAGCACTCCATATCGATAAACTTCAGTAGCTGCGGATCGGTAATGTGCTTACGCGCAATATCCCCCGCATTCTGCGGCAAGTACTTCACCAATCCCAAACAAGCGAAGGGATGCTGGAAAAACACCCGCATTAGATATCCGGGTTCCTCCAAAGACAGCAACTCCATCGCATTCAAGCAATTAAATACCGTCCAGCACTCATCGTAAAACTTACGAATTCCTTCTCGCTCGTGAGGGAAATAGGCGGTTAGTTCTTGCAAAAACTTCTCATAATCTTTGTGAACTTTTAGCTCTAACCCTTGGGGAAGGTGATAGTGAATTTGTACTGGATCGGGAATGGTTTCCACACTGACATTCACCGCATCCAGCGCCCTAGTGAGCAAGTTGGTGGTGCCTTGGCTGCCAAAGCCAAAAATCATCGACGCCCCAACATCAAAGCGGTAGCCCTCGCGCTCGAAGTAACCTGCACTCCCACCAGGAATCAGATACCGCTCCAGAACCAAGACATTTGCACCTTTGGCAGCAAGCTGAGTTGCCGTCACTAGTCCCCCAATCCCGGAACCAATGACAATGACATCAAACTCAGATGCTTTGAAGCGATCGCGCTGCTGAGAGGTCGTAGAAGTCGCCGTCATAAAGTCAGTAAACTTACAGAATTGCCTGGATTTATAGTTTAGCTGGGATTGGCTGGCGACTGGCAAAACACAACGGACGATTAATAAATTCCCACTCAACACTCAATCAAAAAAAAAGCGGGGGCCAACTGGCGATCGCCTGCCGGTCCCACCTGCTGATCCTTAATGAGAGGAGAACACTGAAAATAACTATAGACTTATTGATAACTCTTGTCAACATAAATGCAAGTATTTTTCAATAGCCTGGGTAACTGAGCAAGATGATGTTTGACAAACACCAACAGGGACAGCAGGAAGGAAGTATGATGATTCAGGTTTTTGAGCAAGCATTCCCGATCTTTTTATGAGTCTGCAACTGCGTGTTTATGTTCCTGAGCATCCACTCATCAAGCACTGGCTGGGTGTTGCCCGTGATGCTGGTACCCCATCCGTCTTGTTCAGGAGCGCTATGACAGAATTGGGACGCTGGCTGACTTATGAGGCAGTTCGTAACAACTGGTTTCCCACAGAAGAGATTCAGGTGCAGACACCGCTTGCTCCTTGCCTAGCAACCGTCATTAACCCAGAAGTTCCGGTAGCCGTAGTGCCAATTCTGCGGGCGGGACTAGCATTGCTTGAGGGTGCCCAGAGTTTGCTCCCCCTAGCGTCTATTTACCATCTGGGTTTAAAGAGGAATGAAGAAACCCTAGAAGCAAGCTGTTACTTAAATAAGCTTCCAGAGCAGTTTGCTCCTCAGACACGGGTGTTGATTCCAGAACCGATGCTGGCAACAGGGGGTTCGATTATGATGGCGATGTCGGAACTGACAAATCGAGGGGTCGATCCGGCACTGGTGCGGATCGTCTCGGTAGTGTCAGCGCCTCCAGCATTGCAAAAGCTAGGTGCAGCTTATCCCAGCTTAAATATTTACACCGCCATGATTGACGAAGGGTTAAATGCCCAAGGGTTTATCGTCCCAGGGTTAGGAGATGCAGGCGATCGCGCCTTTGGCACCTTCTAAACCCGCTGATCAACGTTACAAGTTGCATCCTAAACAGTTGAAGTTGGCGGCGATCAGATGACTTCAACTCATTGGTCATCGGGGTCATCAACCGCTAATCTTGAGAAAAAGCTACGTTGAGAACAGAAGGTTTAAGATGAGTCAGCGCGAGGGTTTTTCAAGTGGATTTCTAGCTGGAGCCATAGTTGGCAGTCTAGTTGGCGGGGCGATCGGGGCGCTGATTGCTTCCGGACGTGGCAATGACGACACAGAGACGGGTGAAGAGCCATTACTCAAAAAGCAGCGTCGTTCAGAAGCCAAAGCCCTGAGAGGAAAACGGCGTCAGCTCAATGCCGAAGAAAGTATTGAAGTTGCACGTCGCAGCTTAGAAGATAAAATCGCCCAACTCAATAGCACCATCGATGAGGTTCGGACGCAGTTAGGGACAGTAAATGGTAACGTTGCGGAAATAGAGTCAGAGCAGTCACCCAGGCAAGAGCTGTAGAATTTCCTCTAGTCTCAAGTGCAAGTACTTTAGTATTGGTACGGTTTCTCGTAAACCGGAAGGCGGTGATATCCGTTAAACTTACTTCAAGGATTCATCCTTAAATAAAAATTACTTCAAGGAAATTTGTTTGATTATGAGTGCTACAGAGCTGCTAACCGACAGTCTCGCTAATTTTCTTCAGATCTATCTGATACTAATCTTTGTACGGATTTTGCTCACCTGGTTCCAAGGAATCAACTGGATGAGCCAGATTGCTGCATTTTTAAGCCCGATTACTGATCCTTACCTGAACATTTTTCGGTCATTCATTCCCCCACTGGGCGGATTAGACTTATCTCCAATTTTGGCGATTATCGTGCTGCAAGTAGTTACAGGACTCTTTGCTAGCCTCTAGCGAACTACACACCCTTAGAAGCTCTCGATTAATGGAGAAACGGTTACTGGCTAAAGCGCCAGTAAAATTTCTCCTTCCACTTTAGCGACGTACTCTGCCTGTAAAACCAGAGGCTTTAAATTGTTCAAGTTTTAACGGAGTCGCCATACTAGTCGGCACCGTAATTCTTAGATCAAAATCACTGACACCGGGAGGGACTTCATCAATTGAACCTAAGCGGGTGCGGTTTTGCAGGACGGGGTTATTGTTCGCGTCGTAAATGCGCCCAAAGATATCGGCATTAACAACCGGTTTGCCAGAAGTGTTCTCGGCTTTGCCTGTAACAAGGAAGCAATCTGCCGCTCTTCCGGAACCACCACCAGGTATCACTGTCCCTTCTGCCAATTCTGGAGGACATTCATGATAATCCAGGTCAAATAGTTCAATTTGGGTTAGAGCAAAAGCTTCAGGGGAAAATACCCAACTGGCAAGCCAGAATGCACAAGAAATTGTAATGACAGCTAAGGCTCGAAGTCGCATTTCTTTGCACCGTTATATTTCTATTGATGTGCTGATTTCCAATCCTCAGCTTACCTCAATGTCGGCAGTAGGCTCCCCCCATGATCTTTGACTCTAGGACTTCGCTGCTCTGCAAAAGCTAGCTAAGTCTGAGGATGGGGAATGTTTTCGGTATACAGGTTATTCTGAATAATTATCAGACCTTGCCACGGGATTGGTGAAAGTGAAACTTTCCTGACGTGCCATGACTCCAGCTAAGATTGCAGCCGCTTTGCAAACAGCCTTTCTTGAATGTGAGGCGGCTTTTTGTTCTCTGAATGAAATGCAGAAACAAATTTTGTTGAGTGTTGTCACTGAAGTCTTAATGGGGGAGATAGGGGGCGAAATGAGTATTACAGATCCCAACATAGATGCAGACAATCCCCTCAATGATCTCTCATTAGAGCAACGACAAGCCTTGCTCCAGTTTATTAGGGAACAGGAAAGTCAAGACCGTCCTTGGAAAATCAAGTTGCTGAATGACTGGTTGCACGACCGCGATTCGGGAACCGTGCAGTTTATTCGCGATCTTTATGGCCCTCAATGGCTGAATCGCATTAAACCCACCCATATTGCCCAGTTATTTGAGCAAGCCAAGTCAGCTTCGGCACTCAAACTCAATATTGGCGATCGCATTGAAGTCTCCAACGCCTTATGGGAGTGGGTACAAGAAGATGGCCCCTGTAGTCGGGAATGGTTTCCCTGTGAGGTTATTGCCCTTTCTCAGCACTCTGATAATGATGCCACCTACAGCAACGCCATCGTCCGTTTTGATAACGGCATGGAATTTGAGATTCAAGGGCTTTATCAGTGGAATCGCTATAATTGGCGTTGGTCTGATTAGGGCAATAAGCCCAGGTGCTGTTTCAGGGAGTGACGCATCACCTCTACAGGTGGGTTTTGTCCTGTCCAGATTTTAAAGGCAGCGACTCCTTGCTGCACGAGCATTTCTAAACCATCAATGGCGATCGCGCCCTGTTCTTGAGCCTGACGCAAAAACTGGGTGGGATTGGGAGTGTAAATTAGGTCGTAGGCGATCGCCTCTGACGGCAGTTTCCCGATTAAAGCAGCATCCAACGGTGACGCTTCGACATGGGGAGACATGCCCACAGGGGTGGCGTTGACAACTAGCTTGGCTTGCGGGAGGAGATGGGGAAGCTCACAAGAGTGATGAATAGATAGTGCCGCTTTTAGAGAGGAATTTGCCCAACGTTGCTGGAATTGCTGAAGTTTTTGCCGATCGCGCCCGACAACGCGAATTTCCCTACAGCCGAGTTCAGCACAGCCCACAACCACTGCACGGGCGGCACCCCCATTTCCTAAAATCAAGGGGGTAATTTGTCGCCAATCCCAGTCATAAGCTTTTAGGGGGGCAACAAATCCTTCAACATCGGTATTTGTGCCACTCCAACCGTTATCGGTGCGCCAGACAGTGTTGACGGCTCCAACCCCCTTTGCCACATCAGACACATCCGATAAGAAGGGCAAAATGGCTTGTTTGTGGGGAATAGTGATGCTAAAGCCCACTAAACCAATAGCTTCAAAACCAGCGATCGCCCTAGCTAAATCTGCCGCTTTTACAGGTAAGGGAAGATAGACATAGTCCAAGGCTAATTGCGCGATCGCGGCATTGTGCATTAGGGGCGAGAGAGAATGCTCAACGGGGTCGCCAATAACGCCTAGTAGTTTCGTTGTACCTATAATTAGCATCCTTAAAGCATAAAGCGATCGCGGCAACTTTATCATTTCTCTATTCAGTATTTATACAGAATTAATGTCAGGGCTTTAGAAATTAAAATTGAAACAAATTCAGCAAATATAGCTGAAAAATTTCCGCTCTCAGGCATATTTTCAGCATGAACTTGGTCAATGATTCCACGCTGCTCAAGCTGTTTGTCGAACATTCTCCGGCGGCTATTGCCATGTTCGACCGGGAGATGCGCTATCTATTGGTGAGTCGTCGGTGGCTAACGGATCGGGGTTTTGAACACCAGGACTTAGTTGGGCGTTCGTATTACGAGTTTGGCTGTGGAGATTTAGAGCAAGACTCTTTAAGGCTGAAACGGTGTTTAGCGGGAAGTAGCGAAACTTGGGAAGTGCATGAGCCTAATGAGAATGGCGTGATGGAGTGGATGAAGTGGGAAGTTTCACCCTGGATAGATAGTCAGGGGGAAATTGGCGGTGTGATGATGATGCGATCGCCACTACCCTTCAGGAATGCCGAGGGAGAATGTAGCAGCGCGGCGCGATCGCCTGATGCTGAGGTGGCGATCGCGACCAGTACTTTTGTTAGCAACACCAGCTTTGAAGAACGTTTGCGGACAGTCATTCAGAGTGCGCCCATCACCCTATTTGTCTTAGATTGTCAAGGCAAAATCACCTTACTCGAAGGAACGGCGACAGAGGCTTTAGGACTCGAAGCGGATGCAACTGTAGGACATTCAGTATTTGAGGTGTGTCAGCATTTCCCCCTGATGCTGGACGATGTGCATTCTGCGATGGCGGGGGAAGCGTTGACCTCTTTGATGGAAATTGGCGAGTTGACCTTTAAGATCCATTATTCGCCTCTGTGCGGCTTCGACAATGGGGTAACGGAGGTGATTGTTGTAGCGACCGACATCAGTGAACGTCGGCAAGCTGAGGAGGCGCTACGAGAAAGCGCCATACTACGCCAAAGCGAAGCTAAAAATCTTGCCCTCCTCAATGCCATCCCCGATGCAATCTTTCGCCTTCACCGCGATGGAACCTACCTGGAGATGCGGACAGACGCCAAGAAAGAGCTATTTGCCCCTCTCAGTCAACAAATTGGGGAAAACATCTACGACATATTACCGAAAGATGTTGCCGAGCAGCAGATGCATTATGTCCATCAAGCCCTGCAAACTGGGGAAACGCAGATCTTTGAGTACGGGCTAGTGGTAGAGGGCGAACAGCATGATTATGAAGCGCGGCTGGTGATGAATGGGCAAGATGAAGTACTAGCGATCGTCCGAGACATTACCGAGCGGAAAAAAGTTGAGCGCTTGAAAAATGAATTTGTCTCTATCGTCAGCCACGAATTAAGAACTCCCCTCACATCCGTGCAAGGTTCTTTGAGTCTGATTGCTGGGGGAGTTGGGGGCGTGATTCCCCCAGAAGCGAAAGCACTGGTTGATATTGCTTACAAAAATAGCGAACGCTTGATTTTGCTGATCAATGACATTTTAGATATTGAGAAAATCAAGTCCGGGCAAATGGACTTCCATCTCAATCCTCTGGAAGTCGTTCCCCTGGTAGAGCAAGCCATTGAAGTCAATCGGGCTTATGCCGAACAGTTTGGCGTGAAGTTATTAGTAGAGCCTGCTTCTAATGAACTGAAGGTGAATGTAGACCGCGATCGCCTGATGCAAGTCTTGACCAATCTCCTCTCTAACGCCATCAAATTCTCTCCCTCTAACGAGACAGTGACAATTTGTGTTTCCCGTTATGGGGAATGGGGGAATCAGGAAACCATGTCCCTACCCCCAAAAAATCAGGACTCAGCACTCTCTTGCCCCTTTATCCGTATCGCCATCCTTGATAATGGTTCTGGCATTCCGGCAGAATTTCAGTCGCAAATTTTTGAAAAATTTGCCCAAGCCGATGCCTCAGATACGCGACGACAGGCAGGAACGGGCTTGGGTTTAAGTATTTGTAAAGCGATCATCGACAAACTCGGCGGACACATCGGTTTTGAAAGTCGAATAAATGGGGGGACAACCTTCTATTTCGATTTACCGGAGTGGAAGGTTGCGGCACACTCACCATTGCCAATATCTGCAATTAGCCCCAGCCCCAGGATCTCTGTCCAACCTCGGATTTTGGTTTGTGAAGACGACCCTGATATTGCCACACTACTCAGCTTGATTTTGCAGCAAGGCGACTTTGCCACCGACATCGCCTATGATGCTGCACAAGCCAAGCAGCTACTGACAAAAAATCGTTATGCGGCAATGACTGTAGATTTGGCGCTTCCCGATCAAAGTGGGATTTCTTTAGTTCGCGAACTGCGAGAGCAAGAAAGCACCCAGCGATTACCGATTATTGTGGTTTCTGCCAAAGCTCAGCAAGGGAGGGAAGAACTTAGAGGCGGTGGCTTTGCTGTAATTGACTGGTTGGATAAACCCATCGACCAAGAGCGATTAATGGCAGCAGTTAGACAGGCGTTTATAACGCCAGCAGGTAGGAAGCCCCAAATCCTGCATGTTGAAGATGACCCGGATTTAACGCAAGTCATCTTTGCAATTTTGTCTAATCTGGTGGAAATTGACACGGCTGCCAATCTCCAAGAAGCCAAACAAAAACTGCAACAAAAAAGCTTTGATTTAGTTATTCTTGACCTAAGTTTGCCCGATGGTTCTGGGTTGGAGTTGTTACCGTACCTAAACAGTCAGTCTCAATTTCCGATCCCGGTGCTAGTTTTCTCGGCAAAAGAAGTCAGCATGGAGTCGGCTAACCAGGTAGCGGCTGCCCTGGTTAAGTCCCGCACCTCAAATCAGCAATTGCTCGATACCATTCGTTCTTTGATCGACTCGTGACATACAGACATAGAGGGAGTCTATGTATCCACACAATAAATCAAAGATTATGGAGTGGGGCTAATGCTCTTTTTAAACTCCCTCAGCAAGTTAAACATAACTTTATGGCACCTCCTCTGACTCGTATCCTGTTTGTGGAAGATGACCCTGATATCCAGACGGTAGCTAGTTTGGGGCTGCAAGCGGTTGGGGGGTTCACGGTGAAAATTTGTTCGTCTGGAAAAGAAGCAATTCAAGAAGCCCCCCTATTTGCACCTGAGCTGATTCTGCTTGATGTCATGATGCCGGGGATGGATGGAATCACTACCCTCAAAGCGCTACGGGAATTGCCGTCAGGGGTCAATACCCCAGTTATTTTCTTGACTGCTAAAGTCCAAACTCATGAAGTGGCGTACTACAAGCAACTTGGTGTGCTGGATGTCATTGCTAAGCCCTTCGACCCAATGACTCTCTCGACAACCATCAATCAGATCTGGTTGAAGTATCATGGCTGAGACACTTAAGGATGTTCAAGAACAGCTCGATAATTTACGTCAGAGATATACCCAGCATCTCCCAGAGCGGGTTGAGCAAGTTGCCGCGACGTGGAATCAATGGTTGCAAGGTCAGCAGACAGCATCAGAGGAAGAGGCTATTAGTTATGTTTCGACGCTGCACCACCTGACTCATCGATTGGCGGGTTCAAGTGCGACCTTTGGCTGCAATCAGGTCTATGATGCAGCACGGACAATGGAGATGTTTTGTAAGTCGATCTTGGAAGGAAGCAAAGTACTAACGACCCAACAGCAAGTTGAGATGGGTAGTTTGCTGGCGACATTAAGGAGTGCCGCGATCGCCCAGCTAGCCAGCGTTGACAAGGTAGACTTTCCTGAGTTGCCCTTGACACAACCAGAGTACCCTCAAATTATTGAATCGGTGAGCGAATCCCATGATCGGCTAATTTTTTTGGTGGAAGATGACCTGGAGTTGGCTCAAGATTTGGCATTACAAATAAGCTGCTTTGGGTATCGGGTTCAATCTTTTAGCGAGTTTAGTGAGTTTGAGAAGGCACTGGCTCAAACAACCCCAGCGGCGGCGATTGTGGATGTGGTCTTTCCTGAAGAAAAGCTTGCCGGTCCCAAAACGATCGCGGCAATTCAGCAGGCGCGAGAGCAACCATTGCCTGTGTTGTTTATCTCCTGTCGCAGTGACTTGATGGCTCGCTTGCAGGCAGTACGCGCAGGAGGACAGGCGTATTTTTCCAAACCGATCGAGGTGGGAGAGTTAATTGACGCCCTCGATCACTTAACGGCTCGGAAAACGACAGAGCCATACCGCATTTTAGCGATCGAAGATGATGCTTCTTTAGCTGCCTACTATGCGTTGACGTTGCAAAAGGCGGGAATGGTGGTGGATGTGGTCACCGATCCCTTGGAAGTGATGTTGCCGTTGATTGAGTTTCGCCCTGACCTGATTTTGATGGATATGTATATGCCCGGTTGCGATGGTTTGGAATTGGCAGCGCTAATTCGCCAACAACCTGCCTATGTGGGAATACCGATTGTATTTCTTTCTAGAGAAACGGATTTTAATAAACAGCTAACGGCGATCGCTTTGGGAGGAGATGATTTTCTCACTAAACCGATTCACCCCCACCATCTGATTGCGTCCATTATTCCCAGAGTGCAGCGGTCGCGTTTGTTGCGATCGCTAATGGTCTGCGATAGCCTGACAGGTTTGCTTAACCACACCGCAGTTAAGGAGCAATTGAGTACCGAGGTAAAACGGGCTAGCCGACAGCAAACTCCCCTGGCATTTGCCATGATTGATATTGATGGCTTTAAAAATGTCAACGACAACTACGGTCATCTCACAGGCGATCGCGTTCTCAAAAGCCTCTCACGTCTGTTGCAGCAGCGTCTGCGCTCCACTGATATCAAGGGTCGTTACGGAGGAGAAGAATTTGCGATTATTCTCCCTAATACCGATGGTGCCAATGCCTTGGAGATTCTCGATCAAATGCGCTCAGACTTCGCCCAAGTGCGACAACAAGCAGAAGGCACAGAGTTCTCTGTCACCTTTAGCTGTGGTATCGCCACCTTCTCCAACTATACTGATGCGACTCAACTCAATGAAGCCGCAGACAGGGCACTGTACGAAGCTAAAAACCAAGGACGAAATCGGGTAGTGCTGGGGGAAGTGTGAGGATAGTCCTGAGTCCTGAGTTCTGAGTCCTGAGTAGGGGAGAAAGTATGAAGTATGAAGTGTGAAGTATGAAGTATGAAATAGGCGATTGGAGTAATGGCTAATCGTCGTCAATTTTTCTCTCCCCTGCACCCCTGCACCCCTGCTCCCCTGCTCCCCATCACCTCGACTTACCGACTAAATAAATAACAAATGACTAATAATTTACAGCGATTAGTTATTGAACCGACGCAGCAGCGAGATCGGGAGATTTTTTTGACGACCTCGCAGCAGCATTATTTGGGGCGGGTGTTGCGGCTAAAGGAAGGCGATCGCTTTATTGCGATGGATGGGAAAGGGCAGTGGCTGCTGGCTTGTTTGGATGCGACACTCACCCAAGCACGCGTGATTGAAGTAGTTGCGGTGGAGACAGAGTTACCTGTGGCGGTGACGCTGGTGGTGGCTTTGCCGAAGGGGAATGGTTTTGATCAGGTGGTGACTCAGGCGACGGAGTTGGGGGTGAGTTGTTTCGTGCCTGTAATTAGCGATCGCACGTTGCTCAAACCCAGCCCTCGCAAGCTTGAACGCTGGCAGCGCCTTGCTCAAGAAGCAGCGGAACAATCGGAACGGCAAGTTGTGCCCACAATTTTGGAACCTGTTGATTTTCGGCACTACCTGGTAGGATTGAACGCCACCAATACTGAGAACATCCAACAATATATTTGTGTGGCGCGAAATCAGGCGGCAATGCATCTTCAAACAGCCTTGAATGCTACCCGTAGCCCCTCAATTGCGCTCGCAATCGGCCCAGAGGGGGGATGGACAGCAGAGGAAGTAGAAATGGCGATCGCGGCAGGCTTCCAAAGCGTTTCTCTAGGACAACGCATCCTCCGCGCTGTCACTGCCCCGATTGTTGCACTTTCTTTAGCTGCTGCTGTAATTGAAGGATATTCCTGAGTGCTGAGTCCTGAGTGCTGAGTCCTGAGTAAAGAAGAAAGTATGAAGGGTGAAGTATGAAGGGTGAAGTATGAAGTATGAAGTATGAAGTATGAAGTATGAAGGGTAAGAGGTTCTCCTCTGCTCCTCTGCTCCTCTGCTCCTCTGCTCCTCTGCACCCCTGCTCCCCTGCTCCCCCGCACCCCCGCTCCCCCGCACCCCTGCTCCCCTGCTCCCCCGCTCCCCCATCACCCCATTCCCATGATTGAGCAAGTTGCCGACGCATTTAAGCGCGAAGATTACAAAACGGCTGCCCGCCTCCTGAAGCAGCTTGTAAAGGAGGAACCCAAAAACTTTTGGGTACGATTTTATGTGGGTCGTCTTCATGAAGCCACAGGTAAGCTAGACGAGGCAGAAGCGGTTTACCGAAAGCTACTGCAAGGGACAACTAATCCGAAGATCATGTCGCAAGCGCGTCAGGGACTAGCACGCTTAGAAGCGATGGAACAAGAACAGCGCCAACAAGCGCTGACTCAAGCAACGGCTGACCCTAACAGTGGAGAACCGGGTGTTTTGGTACTAGAACCAATCGCCTCGGAACATAGAGCGATCGCGGCTCAACAGTTTGCCCGGATCATGAAGCTAGACCCCTACACGGCGCGGCTACAACTGCCTAGTCGCGGTTGGCGTCTCTATCGTACGGGAGCGATCGGAGAGCTGCAATTCTATACAAAGACGCTGCAACAAGCCGAGATTCCTTGCTTTTGCACTGCCTTGAGCGCTATTCAAAACATCAATGTCTTCAGTGTCAGTTATTTCAACAACGTCGTACCTCAAGCCAGTGTTGTTTGCCAAAATGACCAGGGTCAACTGGGAGGGCTAACCTTTAACTGGTCAGAAGTAACAGCACGGGTAGAAGGGCTTGTACCGATTTTTGAAGCCGTTTTAGACCAAGATGCCCGTCGTAAATTACTCCGGAAGACAAAAACCCTAGATTATGTCCAGTTTTGCGACCTGCATTTACCAGCGCGAAATAGTATCCTCCGCTTATGCGATCGCCATTACCAGTTTCAGCAAGGCATTGCTTTTTCCTCACAACAAGAAGCTGTCCAACCGATCGCTCAGGCGACAACGAGAATAAATTGGAACAACTTACTAGATTTCCTCAGCCAGCAACTCCCCCAAACCCCAAGAAGCTCTGATTTCACTATCTTTGCCGAAACCGCTGTTGACTTTGCCGAAATGCTAAGTCATCTCCCTTCTCATATCAACTTATCTCGCCGAGAAGACACCCCTAAAGATTCCGTCTGGGATTCAGCTTTTCAGTTATACAGCGGGTTAGTTTTCTTGAAGTAGCGATACGCGCTTTTCGGGCTTGGGTGAGAGAGCAACAGCGTGGGTGAGGATTAGAGCAAGAGTGAAGCTATTATTTCCTCAAAAAAACCTGCCATCGACAGCTATCGGCGGCAGGTGTGGATTTAGACTGAAATTGATTAGGCGTCAGCTTGACTGTTTAACAACGCTTCTAAAGCTTCTGTTGCTAGATCAGTCATGGAGCGACCTTGCTTTGATGCAGCAGATTTCACGCGTTCGTAGAGTTCGTCACGAACACCAATGCGGTAGCGTGTTTTACCTGTAGTTTTTATTGTGCTTGATGCCGTGGGAGGGATGACCTCATTCACTAAGCCTGTATCAGATTGAGAGTCAACGGAAGGAGACTCGTAGGTGATGGTGAATTCGCGGATGGCATCTAAACCAACGCGATCGCAAAAATCTCCAAAACTTTCACCCGCATTTTTTTCTTGCTTAAAGAAGGTAAAAATAGGTGCCAGGAAAGTTTCCAGCTCATGAATCGGCATCCGATCCACATAGGTTTGTGCCAAACGGGTCTGATTTGGAGAACCTCCGAGCCAAACTTGGTAAGTATCCGGTGCACTACCCACAAACCCTAACTCTGCCATGTAAGGTCTGGCGCAACCATTCGGACATCCGGTCATCCGCACGGCGAAATACTCGTTCTGTAAGCCGAGTTGATCTAGCAGTTCCCGAATCCGCTTGAGTATTCCAGGGGCGGCTCGTTCTGACTCAGCGATCGCCAAGCCACAGGTTGGGAGGGCTGGGCAAGCCATTGAATAGCGTACTAATGGCTCAATGCCCTCTGGAGAGATTTGGATGCCGTGCTGGTCAAGCAGACGCTCAATTGCTAGCTGCTGCTCTGGCTCAATCTCGTAAATGATGATGTTGTGGTTCGCCGTGAGCCGCATTGGGAAAGCAAACTGCTGAGTAATTTCCCGCAAAGCACTTTTTAGGCGGAAGGTGCCTTCATCTTGTACTCGACCATTTTCAATGGAAAGCCCCAGGAACAGTTTCCCGTCTCCTTGCTCGTTCCACCCCAAGTAATCGTGGTACTTGAAAGACGGTAAGGGTTTGTAAGAGGCGATCGCTTTACCGAAGTATTCTTCAACTTTCGCCTTGAACTTCTCAACGCCCCAATCGTTGAGCAGGTACTTCATCCGCGCATGACGCCGATTGGCGCGATCTCCATAATCCCGTTGCGTCGCCAGAATCGCCTTCAGCAAGTCGTAAACATCCGCTTTATCGACATAGCCAATGGCATCAGCCATGCGAGCAAAGGTCTCTTCTTTATTATGGGTACGCCCTAAACCACCACCCGCGAGAACATTAAATCCTTGGAGTTCGCCTTGGTCATTTGTGATCACCACCAAGCTGACATCTTGAGTATAGATATCAATTGAGTTGTCTCCCGGAACGGTTACAGCACACTTAAACTTCCGAGGCATGTAATGTTTCCCGTAGAGTGGCTCCTCTTTGTCCGGGATATTGGTGCCGTTGGTATCCCGCAGTCGGGCTGCTTTGATCTCTGGATCTTCTTCAGCACTGATGGCTTTTTCGCCATCTAGCCAAAGCTCATAATAAGCGCCTGTCTGAGGGGTCAATAGGTCGGCAATTTTGTTGGCGTATTCCCAGGCATACTGATACTCAACAGCGCTTTTGTAAGGAGCAGGGGGAGCCATGACATTGCGGTTCAAGTCGCCGCAAGCGCCCAAGGTTGACCCCATGTTGCGGATAATTGAGGCGATCGCTTCTTTTAAGTTCTGCTTCAGGATGCCGTGAATCTGAAAGCCTTGACGCGTAGTCACGCGGAGGGTCTTGTTACCGTACTCCTCAGATAACTGATCGAGGGCAAGATACAACTCCGGTGGCAGAAACCCCCCTGGAGAACGAGTCCGCAGCATAAACTGGTAGTCTTTCTCCTGCCCTTTGACCCGATTATCCCGGTTATCTTGTTGATAAGACCCGTGAAACTTAAGAATTTGCAGGGCATCTTCTGAGAAATGCGTCGTGTCTTGCTGCAGCTCAGTTGCCACCGGTTCGCGCAAGTAATTACTACGTTCTTTGATTCCTTCTACCTTGGAAGTTTTGCGGACTGGGGAAGTCTGAGTATTAACCATTTGAGCTACAAGTCTGAACGGGTAAACGCTATTTCCGGTAAATCGGTCGGAAAAGGTGTGAATATATTTATCCTAATACTAGTTTCCCTGAGCTTGGCGATCGCGTGCGAAATCCTAAGACAAACTCAACAATCACGCCAGTCAAAAGGGGGCTAGGGAGGTATTAAGACCTATTGATATTAATGAAAAAAGGACAGACAGATTGCCTGCCCTACCAGCCTAGGAATTTTTTGAGATTAGAACATCTTACTTGTGAAGTACCTCAGCTTGTTTCGACAACTGCGGCTGACAAGGACGGTTTTATTCGTCTTTTGGTGCCGCTTCCTTCGCTGTATGTCAACTTGAGGAGTTGCTGTAGCGACGGTAGCGATCGCGTTTGTACGGGGTTAAGTAGGTGTAAGACGCTACAGATATTTTCCTGGCTTCCCCTTTTTTAAGCCCTATTGGGGAGGAGCTATGTGTAGCCTCTTCAAAGGGAAATGGTATTTCAACAATTGTCTTTGTCGGCGCTAGAAATGCCTCTACAAGCCGCGATCCTCACTTCTAGTGTGCTTAATCGTAGATATAGTCTTGCAATGCCTTCACATCCAGAGGTTCTGATTGCAAGGAGCGAATTGCTGCTGCCGTTGCTTTTGCACCAGCAATAGTGGTGATGATGGGGATTTTGTAAGCCAAGGCAGTCCGACGAATTAAGCGTCCATCTGCTTGTGCCTCTTCCCCAGATGGCGTATTGACAATTAGCTGAATTTGCTTGTTTTTAATCGCATCTAGCACATGAGGACGCCCTTCGTGGAGTTTTAACACCAGTTGAACCTCGATTCCGTGTTCTTTCAGGACTTTTCGGGTGCCTTCCGTGGCAATAATGCCAAAGCCTAGTTCGACAAAGTCTTTGACCACGGAGACAACTGCCTGTTTATCCCGGTCACTTGTGGAGACAAACACGGTACCCGATAAGGGTAGACGCTGACCTGCCCCTAATTCCGCTTTGGCAAAAGCTTTGCCAAAATCAGTATCAATGCCCATCACTTCCCCAGTGGAGCGCATTTCCGGGCCAAGGATGGTGTCTGTTCCCGCGAATTTTTCAAAGGGCAGCACGGCTTCTTTGACGGCAATATGACGAGGGCTTGGCTCTTTCGTAAAGTCCAAGGACTCCAGAGTTTTCCCAGACATGACGAGGGAAGCAATTCCAGCTAAGGGGACACCAACTGCCTTGGAGACAAAGGGCACGGTACGAGAGGCTCTGGGGTTAGCTTCGATGATGTAGACTGTTTCACCCTGAACGGCGTACTGAATATTCATCAGCCCAATGACGCCAAGTTTCTTTGCCAGTTGCTGGGTGGCGGTGCGGATGGTTTCTAGGGCGGCGGGAGCAAGGGAGGTGTGGGGAATGGAACAGGCGGAGTCACCGGAGTGGATACCTGCTTGTTCGATATGTTCCATGAGACCACCGATGACGACTCTGCCCGTATGATCGGCGATCGCATCCACATCCACTTCAACGGCATTTTCCAGGAATTTGTCAATTAGAATCGGATGATCTGGCTCGACTTGGACGGCATAGGTCATATAGCGCTCCAACTCCGTATCCGAGTAGACGATTTCCATGGCTCGTCCCCCTAAGACGTAGGAAGGACGCACCATCACGGGATAACCAATCCG
The DNA here is from genome assembly GCF_059505785.1 of Kastovskya adunca. Classification (NCBI taxonomy): domain Bacteria; kingdom Bacillati; phylum Cyanobacteriota; class Cyanophyceae; order Coleofasciculales; family Coleofasciculaceae; genus Kastovskya; species Kastovskya adunca. The sequence continues at coordinate 101,680 of NZ_JCACLG010000046.1, forward strand.
TTGGGCAATCTCCAAGGCTTCGCCGTAGCTGCGGGCAATCCCGTTAGGAGGTTGCTGGATATCCAGTTGGCGCAAAATCTTCTCGAATCGCTCCCGGTCTTCCGCCGTATCAATAGAATCGGGAGATGTCCCCCAGATTTTAGTGGCGAGTCCTGATCGTTGATTGTTGAGGAATGTTTGCAGGGGAACAGCCAGTTTTAGTGGAGTTTGTCCGCCGAATTGGATGATGATCCCTTCGGGATTTTCTTCTTCGATGATGTTGAGCACATCTTCTTTGGTGAGGGGTTCAAAGTAGAGGCGATCGCTAGTGTCATAATCAGTGGAAACGGTTTCAGGATTTGAGTTGACCATAATCGTCTCAAATCCTTCTTTCCGCAAGGCATAGGAAGCATGACAGCAGCAGTAATCAAACTCAATGCCTTGTCCAATTCGGATTGGCCCTCCTCCTAAAATCATCACCTTGCGTTTATCAGACGGGATCAGCTCCGATTCTGACTCGTAGGTAGAGTAGTAGTAAGGGGTAAATGCCTCAAATTCTGCCGCACAGGTATCTACCACTTTGTAAGCGGGTACAATGCCGAGTTGTTTGCGATAGTCTCGCACTTCATCTTCTGTCGTTTTAGTAGCAAAGGCAATTTGGCGATCGCTAAATCCTTGCTGCTTTACCTGCCATAGTTGTTCTTTGGTCAACTTTTCCAAAGAAGTTTGTTTGAGGAAATTTTCGGTCTGTAATAGTTCCTGCAGCTTGTCCAAAAACCACAAATCGATCCCCGTAAGTTCGTAGACTTCTTCCACCGTCATCCCCAGCTTCAAAGCATGACGAATGGTAAAGATCCGCTCTGGGTGGGGAGTACGTAAACCTGAGCGTACTTGCTCTAAAGAGGGAAGTTTTTCTTTGCGATCGCATCCCCAACCGGAACGACCTATTTCCAGCGATCTCAGTGCTTTCTGGAAGGATTCTTGGAAGGTACGCCCAATCGCCATTGCTTCCCCAACTGACTTCATCTGGGTAGTCAGTACCGCCTCAGCACCGGGAAACTTCTCAAAAGTAAAACGGGGAACTTTCGTTACTACATAGTCAATGGTTGGCTCAAAAGATGCTGGGGTTTTCTTGGTGATGTCATTGGGAATTTCATCTAGGGTGTAACCGACTGCAAGTTTGGCAGCAAATTTAGCAATGGGAAAACCAGTTGCTTTTGAGGCTAAAGCAGAACTGCGGGAGACGCGGGGATTCATTTCAATCACCACCACTTCCCCATTCACCGGATTAACCGCAAATTGAATATTCGATCCCCCGGTTTCTACCCCAATCTCGCGGATGATCTGAATCGAGTAATCCCGCAGGCGTTGGTACTCCTTATCCGTCAACGTCTGCGCTGGAGCAACTGTAATCGAGTCGCCTGTATGGATTCCCATCGGGTCAATGTTTTCAATTGAGCAGATGATCACAACGTTATCAGCCAAGTCACGCATCACCTCCAGCTCATACTCTTTCCAGCCGAGAAGCGATTGCTCTACTAATATTTGAGATACAGGGCTAGCTTCTAAACCGCCCAGTGCCATCTCCTCGTATTCCTCCTGGTTGTAGGCAATACCGCCGCCACTGCCACCCATGGTATAAGCAGGGCGAATAATCAGGGGATAAGTGCCAATTTCTTGGGCAATTGTCTTCGCCTCATCCAAATTACTCACAATCCCTGAAGGACAGGTTGCCACACCAATCCGCGCCATAGCTTCTTTGAAAAGCTGACGATCCTCAGCCATTTCAATGGCGGCTAAGTCTGCCCCAATCAGAGCAACGCCGTATTTTTTCAGAACCCCATTTTTTGCTAGGGTGACAGCAATATTTAAAGCCGTCTGACCCCCCATAGTAGGCAAGAGGGCGTCCGGGCGTTCTTTGTCAATCACCTTCTCTACAATTTCCGGCGTTAGCGGCTCAATGTAGGTGCGATCGGCAATTTCCGGATCGGTCATGATGCTAGCTGGGTTGGAGTTCACTAGCACCACTTCGTAACCTTCTTCTCGAAGTGCCTTACAAGCCTGAGTGCCTGAGTAGTCAAATTCGCAGGCTTGTCCAATTACAATTGGACCAGAACCCAGAAGCAGAATTTTATGGAGATCGTCGCGGCGAGGCATGTTTAGTTCGTCCGTCGTTGCGTTAGATTTTTTAAGTCCAGATTATTTTAAGGGCTTGCACTACTCTTATTTTGTTGCCGTTTTATCCAGATTCAGTGACTTGAGGGAAAATCGCCCTGCCTTGAAAGTCCACTAGTCTAGATCGAGAATAGCTTTCATCGAATGTTTGTTAGTGAAAGCTGATGGGAGTCTTGCTTCTGATACCTTCAGACATCACCTTAATCTCGCCCATCAAGCCAATAATTCATCCACTGCCACACTAAAACCTGGTAAGACAAATACAGTGTTGCTCGTTTCGCCCCTAGTGAATAATAGTCTTTGCCGATCAGTAATGACCACAATCCAGCCACTATCCGGCAGAACGAACCAGACTTCTTGACCACCCGATTGCAAATATTCGTTCGCCTTAGCAAATACTTCCTCTGCTAAGTCTGTTGAATAGACAATCTCAGCAATCAGCAGGAAACTCTGAGGCAAAACAGCCGCCTCGCCAAACTCTGCTAGCAATTCGGGAGTGAGATAAGCAACATCAGGACGACGACCTTGTTTATTGGTACGACAAGGGGCTTCTGTGTAAACTACTCCTCCTTGGCGAGTAGAGTTCAGGTAGTTTCTCCAGTGAAAGTACAAATTGCCTTGAATCCGACCATGCTTGAGTGTCATTCCCTGCTTCTCCACCAATTGCCCATCCACCCATTCCATACCGTCAGGAGGATTGAGCATCCAGTCTTCTAAGGAAAAGATTTCTGATATTTGGGGAGCGATAGAAACTAGCATTGCTTTTTTGTGGCAGGGCTTATTTCTATTATGACGTTGTGGGGCGATCGCCTGAACTTTTGTTCTCTGAGCGCTTTTACTGTTTTATCTGGCTTCTCACCCAAGAGCGAAAGGAACGAATTAAACTCGTTTCTCCCATCGTTTTCTTGAGTTCCAAAAACCGCATCACCTCAGACGGTGTCAACAACGGCAAAGCCTCAGAACGTTCTCTAAGCTGATACTCTTTCCCTACCAATCGATAGATAGTCAAAGCGCAAGCATCATAGCGCCAAACCTCCGGTACTCCTAAAGCGGCATAGATAGCCATGCGATTAATTGAACTGCTGGTAATATCAATCTCTATCGCTAAATCGGGCGGTGGGTCTTGGTTAAGGTCGATTTGCTCTTTATGGCGCACCAAGCGTTCATTCTGAATGTAGAAACAACTATCTGGTTCTAGTCCTTTCACCAAGTCTTCTCTACTACAGGTACGAGAACCAAGACCACGAATTTCTATATTCAGTTCTTCCGTTAGCGCATCCACAAATCGACTAATGATGTACTTATAACTTTCATGAGGGTCTAACGGTACCATAATTTCCAGCAACCCCTGGTTGTAAGTGAGGCGCGTTCCCGGCTGGGACTCCATTTCTACAACCAACCGCTGATAAGTTTCCCAGCTAATATCCTTGAGTAAGACTCGGTTGACAATCTGGGTTAAGGTTGTTGTCATAGGACATCCCTTGCTTAAGTGAGCGTTAATTTTGAAGCGGTGCCTTTGGTGAAGGATAAACCACTGACAGTGACAAATTGGACAGATTTCAAAGCTTCTAGTCCAGTCATAATTCTCTTTCCTATAGCAGTTGAATAAATAAAAGACTGCATCAGCGATGCAGTCCTTCCCTCCTAATGGCTAATCTTGCTTGTTAAGGATCGACCCAGCGATCGTCAGCTTTGATTAAATTAATCAACTCCTCAACGCCCTGAGACTCTGGTACCTTCTTGATTTCTTCTCTACCGCGATACAAAGAGATGAAACCGGGCTGCTTCCCAACATAACCATAGTCTGCATCTGCCATCTCACCGGGGCCATTGACGATACAACCCATCACAGCAATATCCAAACCTGTCAGGTGCTTAGTGGCTTCCCGGACTTCGTGTAGCACATCTTCTAAATTAAACAATGTGCGACCGCAAGACGGACAGGCGACGTATTCCACCATCGTCTTCCGCAGTCCTAGGGCTTGCAAAATGCTGTAGCAGACGGGAATTTCTTTTTCGGGGGCTTCGGTGAGGGAGACGCGGATAGTATCGCCAATGCCATCCGCTAGCAATGTCGCAATTCCAGCCGTAGACTTAATCCGTCCGTATTCCCCATCACCCGCTTCGGTGACACCGAGGTGCAAGGGGTAGTCCATCCCCAACTCATCCATGCGTCGCACCATCAGGCGATAAGCGGCTAGCATCACGGGGACTCGTGAGGCTTTGAGGGAGATAACGAGGTTGCGGAAGTCTAGGGATTCGCAGATGCGAATAAATTCCAGGGCAGATTCTACCATTCCTTCGGGAGTGTCGCCGTAGGTAAATAGCATCCGTTCAGCAAGGGAACCGTGATTGACGCCGATTCGCATCGCCTTACCCTGATCGCGCAAAGAAACCACGAGAGGTTCTAAGGTTTCGCGAATTTTTGACCCAATTTCCTCAAATTCTGCCGGGGTGTATTCAGTTCTGTCAGCTTTTGGCTTTTCAAAAACATATAAGCCTGGATTAATCCGCACTTTATCAACGTGCTTGGCAACTTCCAGGGCTATTTTCAAGCCGTTGTGATGCACGTCAGCAACTAACGGTACCGCTTGGTAAGTTTGGGCTAATTTCTGCTTAATTTCCGCTAAAGCCTTGGCATGAGCCATGCTGGGCACGGTGACGCGGACTATTTCGCAGCCAATCTCGTGCAGGCGACGAATTCCGGCAACAGATCCCTCGATATCCAGGGTATCTTCGTTAATCATCGACTGCACGACCACTGGATGACCACCGCCGATGGTAACGTTGCTAACTTTCACCGGGCGAGTTTGGCGGCGATTAATCGTTGTATCAACAGGAGGTTGAGTAGAAGCAGCTTTGGGCGTTGGAAGCGTTTGCATATACACAGAACTGAATTTCTGAGCGTGAGAGTATTTAGTATTTTTCTCTATTCTCTCCTCTCAGAGTGCCACAGGTGGGGCGAGTTTGGGTTAAGGGGGGAGAAAGGAGAATCTGTTTATCAAAAAGTGGAGTTTTGGGGGAGCTATAAAACCCCCAGCAAATCAAATATCTCACCTCAAGATACAACAGCTAGCTGAGGCAACTTATGAATTTCAGGGATAATGCGCCCTACTGCTGCGGCTAAGGGTCGCAAGCCATGAACCAAATCCACCATATCTTCTAAAGACAACGCCTGACGCGCATCGGAGACTGATTGTTCTGGTTCTGGGTGACATTCGATAATTAAGCCATCCGCACCACAAGCAATGGCAGCTTTTGCTAGGGGTGCTACTAGTTCCCGTTTACCAACAGCGTGGGAAGGATCGACAATGACGGGTAAGTGGGTAATTTGCTTGAGGGCGGCTACTGCACCCAAATCCAGCACGTTACGGGTATAAGGATCGAAGCTGCGAATACCTCGTTCACACAGCACTACATCAGGATTTCCGTGGCTCAAAATGTACTCGGCTGCCATCACAAACTCTTCAATGGTTGAGGCAAGTCCCCGCTTTAGCAAGATAGGCTTTCCAGCACTTCCTAAAGCTTTCAGCAAGTCGAAGTTTTGCATGTTGCGACTACCGACTTGTAGCATATCGGCATGGGCAGCGATGTCTTCAATTTGCCCAATCGACATTACCTCCGTCACGACAGGAATATTGTGACGCTCTTTGACGGCGGCTAAAATTTCTAGTCCTTCTAGTCCCATTCCCTGGAAGGCGTAGGGAGATGTCCGAGGTTTGAAAACGCCACCCCGCAGCGCTTGAACGGGTGCGTGCTTGAGCTGAGTGGCAACGGTTTCCATTTGTTCTCGATTCTCGACGGTACAGGGCCCGCCAATGATGGCAAGTTCTGTCCCTCCGATGGCGATATCTTTGGATAATTGAACGACTGTTTTGTGTTCGGGGTGAGATTGGCTGGCAAGTTTGGCGTTTAACATTGGTGAGATTCCTTAGAAAAAAAGTGGGGGGGGGAAATAAAAAACCCGGTTCCCTTGCGGGTTCCGGGTTGAAGTGCTGCATCGCAAGACTTTACTTACCCGGAAGTAATTCGGGGCCAAAAGTAAAAGCTGTAAAAGTAGCTACTGGGAGCAGTTGTCATGAGTGCAGTTTCTTAGAGAGTAATGTGCCTTAAAAAAACAAAAGACCGCAGATTTTGTTCTGCGGTCCACCGGGTCTCCATGCAAAGCTGGATTCACTGCCGGTGAACCTGGGTAAACCAATAATAAAAGTAGTAGCTGCGGTTAAACATTATTTGCGCCCAGAAGAATACTTGGCTAAATCTTGCTAATGCGCCTAACACTAACAAGCTTTATAGGAAGAAGTCAACACCTATTGAGGTAAATTGCCAGATGGGTTAGGTATATCTTCAATTCATGACAATTGTGGCTTGGGTACGAGGTTTTTGGCGGCAATTTGCTTACCAAAGGCATCACAGATTAATGGCCCCGTCAGACAAGTAACAACGACGTAGACCATAATCGCGTTAAATAACCCGACGGTAATTAGATTGGATTGCTGGGCAAACAGGGCAATTACTAGCACTAACCCAGCGCGAGACATGGTTAGCCCAAACATGACCATTGCATCGGCAAAGGTGTAACTGAAGACTTGACTTGCCACCCAAGCGGCGAAAAACTTCGCTCCCACTGCCCCGATAATTACAGCGATCGCTACTCCTAAATTCTCTGGATTAGTCACTAAAATCCGGGGATTGCACAGCACCCCAACAGAAATCAAAAAGGCGGGGATAAATAAGCTATTGCCCACCAGCACTCAGGTAAAGAATTCCGGGTAGGCATTAAAGCCGAATTTATAGCGGGTTCTTCCTTGCCTAAAATACAGGCTAGGCGGAGCTAAAAACCCATCCCCAAACCCCGGATTGGGAGGCATCATCCGTTTTTTTTATTGATAGGTTCCTATCAAATAACAGCAGAAATTGATTTTTTATTACCCATGATTTTATACATTAAAACTTCACAAGTTTGATTTTAACAATCATCGTTTCTAATACTTCCATCCGGCATGATTGTATTGCAAAACTTAGCACTACTCAGATCAGAGCCATTTAAATGAGCATGATTTAAGTCTGCCTTCCGCAGGTTAGCCCAATTTAAATGAGCGTGGGTTAAATCTGCATTGTTCAAATTTGCCCCCCCTAAATGACTGTGTTCAAGAATGGCTCCTTGAAGATTGGCATTAAACAGGTCTGCCTTAATTAAGCTAGCTCTCCGCAGGTTAGCACCCCGTAAGTCTGCTCCCTCCAGAATGGCTCCATTGAGAACGGCTCGACGCAGATTTGCTTTCGTTAAATTAGCGCGATGAAGATTTACTTTAGTCAAATTTGCTTCAAATAAGTTCGCTTTGCAGAGATTTACATTGAATAAGTTAGCTCTGCTTAAGTTAACTTTCTCTAAATTGACCTTTCTTAAATTGATTTCGTGAAAATCTCGTTCGCCTAACAAATAACGCCGTTTGAGTTCGTCAATATCCATAGCAATTGTCTCTTTAAACTACAGAACCCTACTGTTAAAACTTTAAATCGTTTTCTAAAAAGGGGAGACTGTCTTGAGAGCTAGTCTTGAGTGCTGAGGGAGTTGGAAAGCAGGAAAGCGACCCAAGTTTATCGATCCTCGGTTGGCATCTCAAGAGCGGTGAAACTCAATAAATCGCCAAAGGTTGTCGGTGTGGGGTTTGACGCTGTTTAACCCTACCTACCCGAAAAGATTTTTTAGTCAACCAGGGAGCAACTCAATCATTCATTCCTGCATCATCACCCGCCAATTTACCCAGTCCCTAGGATGATTGTGCCTAGGGGTTCTCTATCAGTGCCAAAAACGTCTAGAGTGAAATGATAATCGTCCGGTCACAGTAAAGGGTACAAGCAATGCGACTGTCTCAGATGCTCTTCGTCACACTTCGGGAAGATCCAGCTGAAGCAGAAATTCCCAGCCACAAACTTCTCCTACGCGCCGGTTATATTCGTCGCATTGGTAGCGGTATTTATGCTTACTTGCCCCTGATGTGGCGGGTGCTCAAAAAAGTTTCTCAGATCGTGCGGGAAGAAATGGACGCCACCGGGGCGCAAGAATGTCTGCTCCCCCAGCTACAACCGGCTGAGTTGTGGCGCGAATCCGGTCGTTGGGATACCTATACCCAGGCGGAGGGGATTATGTTCGCCTTCCAAGACCGCCAAGAGCGGGAGTTGGGACTAGGGCCTACCCATGAAGAGGTAATAACCGCGATCGCCAAGGACACGATCCGCTCCTACCGCCAGCTTCCAGTGTGTTTGTATCAGATACAAAGCAAATTTCGCGATGAAATTCGCCCCCGGTTTGGGCTGATGCGAGGGCGGGAATTCATCATGAAAGACGCCTACTCCTTCGATAGGGATGAAGAGGGTCTGAAGAAAACCTACGAGGATATGTATCAGGCTTACAGCAATATCCTGCGGCGAAGTGGGTTAGCTTTTCGCGCCGTCGAAGCCGATTCTGGGGCAATTGGTGGCTCCGGTTCCCATGAATTTATGATTCTGGCAGAAGCTGGGGAAGATGAGGTGCTCTACACCGATGATCAGAAGTATGCTGCCAATGTGGAAAAAGCAGTTTCCTTACCAGCGGATGTGGAGCAGTCGCGATTTACAACCTATGAAAAACGGGAAACCCCCGATAGCGAGACGATTGAAAAGCTTTGCCGAATCCTCCGGTGTTCGCCAACAAATGTGGTGAAAAATGTCTTGTATCAAGCGGTGTATGACACAAATATCACTGTACTGGTACTAGTCAGCCTCCGGGGCGATCAGGAGGTGAATGAGGTGAAGCTGCAAAATGAACTGGCGAAGTTAGCCAGTCAGTACAATGCCAAAACCCTGATCTCTTTAGAGATTCCCGCCGCCGCTTTGCAGCAACTCTGGGCGTCTAAGCCCCTCCCTCTGGGATATATTGCGCCGGATCTGGCAGACGACTACATTAGTCCGAGCAAGAATGTCGCCCCTCGCTTTGTCCGCTTGGTGGACAAAACAGCGGTGGAGTTGAAAAATTTCGTTACAGGTGCAGGTGAAGTTGGGTATCACTTTGTCGGGGCAAATTGGGGAGAGGACTTCTCCCAGCCACAAAACGTAGTCGATGTGCGAAAAGCCACAAAGGGCGATCGCTCTCTCCACGACGCTAACCAGAAGCTGACAACAGCTCGCGGAATTGAAGTGGGGCATATCTTCCAGTTGGGAACCAAGTATTCCCAAGCCATGAATGCCACCTACACCAGCGAACAAGGCGAGGAACTGCCTATCTACATGGGCTGCTACGGGGTCGGGGTATCCCGATTAGCACAAGCGGCGGTGGAGCAGTCCTACGACAAAAACGGGATAATTTGGCCCGTGGCGATCGCGCCTTATCAGGTAATTATCTCTGTCCCCAATGTTGGCGATCGCGAGCAAATAGCAGCGGCCCAAGAGCTTTACAATCAGCTCAATCAAATGGGAATTGAAACCCTCCTTGATGACCGCGACGAACGCGCGGGAGTAAAGTTTAAAGACGCTGACTTGATTGGGATTCCTTACCGAATTGTTACGGGGCGATCGCTCAAAAACGGCAAAGTAGAAATCGTAGAACGTGCCACTGGCAAAGCTCACGAAATTTCTCTCCAGGACGTGCCAAGCACCCTGAAAACATGGATTGACAATGCACTGATCGCCTAAAGATCATCTAGTACTGTTGAATTGAAGCCTCAATTAGCCATGCTGCCTTGAACCGTTAGCCATTAGCCAATCCCCGTAATGGAATTCCTCACTATCTTCCTCTCTGGATTACTCGCCCTCATTGCCCCTGTCGGGTTCGTTGCCGATCGCGTCATTGAAAATGCTTTGCGCTCTCGGTTTGAGAACATCGAACAGTTGCAAGTCCGCGTTGATAATGCCCCTAGTTATCAACTTCTGCAAGGCAAAGTAGAGCGGGTGCGGGTGGCGGGGCGGGGAGTCCATCTCACGCCAGACCTGCGCCTAGCGGTTTTGGAACTGGAAACTGACCCGATTAACCTAGATCTACAATCTCTGCGGCAAGGTCGCCAACAATCGGCTACCGCCGCATTTCGGCAACCTATACAAGCAGGCGTGCGTCTAGTCTTAACTCAAGAGGATATCAACCAAGCCATTCAATCTCCAGCGATTGCTGCGCGACTCAAACAAGTTACCAGCCGCATCATATCGGTGCCAGAGGAACGGTTTGAATTACGCAACTCCCAAGTGGAACTGCTAGGTGATAATCGATTACGGTTTCAGGTGCAATTAGTGCAAGACAACGCCGAACCTGTTAGTCTCAGTCTTGAGTCGGGTATCGGCATTGTATCGGGGCGGAGCATCCAGCTAATAGAGCCAGTTGCATCCGTCAATGGCACCGCCTTACCACCGCAGTTGGTAGCGGGGTTTGCCGCCGGAGCGGGTAACCGCTTCAATCTCCGTAGCTTGGAGGAGGCAGGCATCGCGGCACGAATTCTAGACTTGGATATTACCGACAATCAGTTAGAAATTGCCGCGTTTGTTCGTGCCGACGCCGCCAGAGCATCTACCGCCAGCCCTGAGGTTAAGCTGGAGCCATAAAGAGTCACCTCAACTGTCGTTATTTCGTGAAACTTCCCCAGGTTCAGTTGGGTCTAGTTCTCACAGGAGGTTTTGAAAATGCAAGAGCAAGACAAGATTCGTCGCATTCCCGTTGGTGTTGTTGCCGGACTAACTGCTGCTTTACTCGCCGCCGGGGGGGGTGGTGCTTGGTGGGCATGGAATTCCCTCAACTCTTCAACGGCCCCACCGTCAGCGCCAACGGTTTCTCCGTCACCGCCAGCAACATCCCAGGCGACTGAAACAACAGCTCAGATTTACTGGCTGAGTGATTCGGGTAACGAAATTCAGGTAGTTCCTAGTACGATTACCTTGGAGGAAACCTCTGACCAGCCTAGTGAGATCCTGGAAGTGGCGGTCAAACGTTTGTTAGCCGGCCCAGTTAACCCCGCCAATACAACAACTATTCCCCAAGGAACTCAGCTTCGCAGTCTCACGGTTGAATCAGACGGAGTGCATGTCGATTTATCAGAAGAATTTACAACTGGGGGCGGTAGTGCTTCTATGACGGGGCGTTTGGCACAAGTACTTTACACCGCGACCAGTTTAGACCCTGCGACTAAAGTTTGGTTTGATGTGGAGGGACAACCCTTGGAGGTCTTGGGCGGTGAAGGGTTAGTAATTGACCAACCCATGACGCGCAAAAACTTTGAGGAAAACTTTCAGCTTTAGGTAATGAGTTTTTAACTCGTAAAGGGATGAGTTTTGGGAATGAAAATGTTGAGTGGAAAATGTCTTTAGTTTAAACCTCAACACTTTCATCCCTTATTAGCTAGGCTAAAGTCACGGAAGTGACGGGCTTGCTCCTCAATGCGAGTGGCAAGGCGATCGCAAACTAAGTTGCATAGCTCAAAGATCAGCTGATCTTCCACTTTGTAATAAGCCGATGTGCCTTCACTTCGGCGGCTGAGAATACCCGCTTGCAGCATCACCTTCAAGTGCTTCGAGACATTGGCTTGAGACGTTTCTGTTGCCTCAACCAACTCTTGCACGCATTTTTCGCCCTCGCGCAGCAAGTTTAAAATGCGTAGGCGCATCGGTTCACTTAAAATACTGAAGTATTCAGCGACTTGTTGCACAACTTCCTGAGGTACAGGACTGACGATTTGGATTTGTTGCATCGACATAATCCGAAATGAGCGCGATCCCCAAATTTTAGCAGCTATTGCTTTGATGACATAGCGCCCTTATTGAGCCGGATTAATTCGCAGCAGTGGTTGTCCGTACTCCACGGGTTCGCCGTTCTCTACTAAAACTTCCATCACCTGCCCTGAAATTTCCGCTTCGATTTCGTTCATCAACTTCATTGCTTCAATGATGCAAACCGTTTGACCGTTGCGGATGCGATCGCCTACTTCTACAAACGGCGGCTCATCAGGGGCAGGGGAGCGATAAAAGGTTCCTACCATGGGAGATTTGACTTCCTCCCATTTAGAATCTACGGGAGGCGAGGTCGAGGTGCCTCGAACGGCAGGTTCAGGAATTAGGGAACCCACCGCTGGTATTGCCGCTACAGAGGAAGGCGTCGCCGTGATTTCAGCGGCGGCATTCCCGGCACTCACTGGTGTTGAGCTAGGGGGACTTGGCAGAACGCCCTTGCGGACTGTCAATTCAAAATCAGCACTTTTTAAGGTCAATTCCGCGATGTCAGTTTGAGCGATCGCAGCGAGTAATTCACGCAGTTGGTTAAAGTCTAATGGCACGGGCTTATCAGGGGCTAGGAGCTAGGAGGATTTTGAGTTTTGAGTTATGAGTTTTGAGTTCAGACTAACTATGACTCAAGATCTCACACCCAATACCCCCTACCCAATACGTCTTGTTTAGTCACAAAAGTTTACTCACGACCCAGGTAAGAGTCGCTGCGGGTATCAATTTTAATGCGTTCGCCGATAGAGATAAATAGCGGCACCATCACTTGGGCACCTGTGGAGAGGGTAGCAGGTTTTGTCCCACCTGTAGCCGTATCGCCTTTAACGCCAGGGTCAGTTTCCGTGACTTCTAGCACCACGGTGTTCGGAAGTTCAACTTCCATCACCTGGTCTCCCCAGGTAACAACGTTAACTTCCATCCCTTCTGTGATGTACTTGACGCGATCGCCAATCTGGTCTGTACTGAGGCTCGATTCCTCAAAGGTTTCCATATCCATAAAGATCAACCGATCCAGCTCTTTATAGGTATGCTGCATCGTGCGCTTTTCTAAATTGGCTTGGGGCACCGTTTCCCCAGCTCGGAAGGTTCGTTCGACAACACTTCCCGTCTGCACGTTTTTGAGCTTGGTACGCACAAAGGCTGATCCTTTTCCTGGCTTAACGTGAAGGAATTCCACCACGCGCCATACGTTTCCATCTAACTCAATCGTGACACCGGTGCGAAAGTCGTTACTAGAAATCATGAAATGTCTTTCAAAGGGCAGAACAATCGGCAACTTATTTTACCGCTGTTACGGTTCGTCATTCGTCATTAACGCGCTGAATCTTCGCAATTAATATTTCAGACACCCAACCAACGGTAGGCAAAGTGACGGACAGCTATATGGGAAGATAAATATTGAAGTTTTCAGGCAGTTGAGAGGACTCAACCACCATTGGTGCGAAGCCTTCCAAAGATTATTTATGCGTCATTCAAAAGTTTTTTTGCTCAACGGGTACAAACGATTAATCAAGACCAGCCTTTTAGCCCTGTTGCTAGTTACGCTTTCAGTGGGCTTGAGCGGGGCGTGGTGGGACTTGGGAGGTAGCCAAGATGCCCGTGAAAGCCGATTGCCCGTAGGAAACGCCATCACCGATGGACAAGCCTTATTGCGGTATGCCTTACCGATCAAAAACCAGCCGATCCGGGATGTGCAAGAGAGTTTGGAAGATATTTCCGATAAACTGCGGGGCAAGCGATGGAATCCCATCAACGGGGATATTAGCAAAGCCGCCGTCATTTTGAGAACTCGTGCTGACAAAATTCTCGTTGATATCCCACAAGCCAAGCAACCCCAAGCCGAAGCGCTGATTGCTGAGCTATCTAATGGTCTTGACGATCTTCGCGCCGCCGTTGAAGAAGAAGATAAAGAAAAAACCTTGATTGAGCGTGGTAAACTCCTCAGCCAAGTTGGCGAACTCGAAGAGTTGATGCTCGATGAGTTTCCCTTTGAAGTGCCCTCAGAATATAGCAACTTGCCCCAACTCAAAGGTCGTGCAACGGTAGAGATGACCACCGAGAAGGGTAAAGTTACGATGGTAGTTGATGGCTACAGCGCTCCTGTCACCGCCGGAAACTTCGTCGATTTGGTACAGCGTGGATTTTACGACAACCTAGAGTTTATTCGTGCCGAAGACTTCTATGTCCTGCAAACCGGAGACCCCGCCGGAGCTGAGGAAGGATTTATTGACCCCCAAACGGGTGAATATCGGGCGATTCCCCTAGAAGTGTTAGTTAGAGGTGACTCTAAGCCAATTTATGGCATTACCTTAGAAGAGGCTGGGCGTTACCGAGATCAGCCTGTACTGCCCTTTAGTGCCTACGGTGCTCTAGCCATGGCACGTCCTGGAGATGATGTCAATGGCGGGTCATCTCAGTTCTTCTTCTTCCTGTTTGAACCCGAACTAACTCCAGCCGGACTTAACCTCTTAGATGGGCGCTATACCATCTTTGGTTACGTGGTTGATGGTAAAGAAGTTTTAGGCAAGCTTAAAGAAGGGGACGTTATTGAAGCAATGAAAGTCAAGAAAGGCGCTGAGAACTTGGTCGAGCCACAAGTTGCCTCTAAGGCGTAAATCTCGTCAGGCTGGTGCGATGAAGCAGAAGCCTAAATTATGGGGTTTGGGAATTACCTCACCGTGGACTTCGGCGTCAGCGCGGTTCCTGAGCACTTCGACCCTTCGGCAAACTCAGGGCAACGCAAGACTTCGGCGTGACCCTTCGGCAAGACTTCGGCGTGACCCTTCGGCAAGCTCAGGGCGGAGACGCTCAGTGTTCACTGAGGCTTCTCGAAGTGTCGAACGCTCAGTGTTCCACTTGCCGAAGGGCAGTCGAACACTTTAGTCCGGTGAGGATGTCAAACTATTAGATAGGGATAACTCTAGACTCAGAACTTCTCACACCTCAGGTCAGTTGATTTTCATGCCTATTATTGATGTTCTCCTGGTAATCACCCTGGCAACCCTGGCAGTCTTATGGCTGCGTCGTGGCATCCAAACCCCACAGCAACAAATTGAGAGCGCCTACACTCGGCAACAATTGGAGGAGGCATTTTACCGACTCCTTAAAGAGGAAAATAGCTGCATTTCTCTAATTCAACTGGCAGCCGCCTCCAGAATTGATGTGCAGCAGGCGCGACAGTACCTAGAGCAACAAGTCAAAATGCTGGGTGCCGTCCCGGAAGTGGATGCTGATGGCGATACATTTTACCGATTCCCAAAACTGCATCGCCGCTCTGCTTCTGACAAACTAGCTTAAAAAGTGTGAAGTGTGAAGTATGAAGTATGAAGGGAATAGGAGCTACTTGCTAATTTTCGTAGGATGTGTTAGGCGCAGCCGTAACGCGTCAAACATCCTTCATACTTCCTTACTTAGATGGTCGAACAATTAGTTAAAGAAATTGGCGAACAAGGTCTGTTGGCGCGGTTGCAGCGTTTTTGTCCGGCGGAAATTGTTGGGGATGATGCGGCGGTTATCTCCTACCAGGAACCCGGACAATCGTTAGTTGTAACAACCGATGTGCTGGTGGATGGTGTGCATTTTAGCGATCGCACTACCAGCCCTGAAGATGCCGGGTGGCGAGCCGCTGCTGCCAATTTGTCGGATTTAGCCGCCATGGGAGCCTCCCCTCTCGGCATTACCGTTGGCTTAGGCGTCACGGGTGACACTACAGTCAGTTGGGTTGAGCAAATCTACCAGGGACTCAGTGATTGCGTAAACCATTACAATACCGACATTGTTGGCGGTGATGTTTGCCGCTCTCCAGTCAATACCCTCGCCATTACCGCCTTCGGTCAAGTTTCCCCTCAGCACACCCTCCGCCGCTCTGCGGCTCAACCTGGAGAGGCAATTGTCGTCACAGGTGTTCATGGTGCCTCGCGCTCAGGCTTAGAACTGCTGCTCAATCCCGAACTTGGGCAACATCTTAGCGATACCGAGAGAAGAGAACTGATTCAAGCCCATCAGCGACCTAAACCCCGCCTAGATGTACTCCCAATTCTTTGGAAAGTAATAGAATTTCAACCCTCAATCTCCCCTGCTGGAATGGATAGTAGCGATGGCTTAGCTGATGCCGTTCTCCAAATCTGTCGCGCTAGTGGTGTTGGAGCAGAACTAGATTATAGTTCGCTACCTTTCCCCCCAGCTTTGAAGCAGCTAGTGTCCTCCCAAACAGCATTAGAGTGGGTGTTGTATGGTGGCGAAGACTTTGAACTGGTGCTTTGTCTTCCCCCATTGCTTGCAGAGGCATTAGTCGCCCAGTTAGGCGGAGCTTCTGCTATTGTCGGCACAATTACCACGGGTACAGATGTCCGGCTGCGTGATGCTTCTGGTGTCTATCCCGATGAGATACTGTCCCTGCGCCGGGGATTTCAACATTTTTAAAAGAAAAGCGCCGCATTAACTGTTGTTTACTTCCTCTTTACCTTAGTTGGGTAGACTTTTTAATCATTAATCAATAGTTGCAATATCGTGGCTGATTGATACCTTGAAGCAAATTTTTCACGCTCTTGCCACAGGCAGAGCATTTTTTTTGCCCCTACGCCACGACAGAAAACCTAGAGCATGAATGAAAGGGTATTGAAGCAAGCCCAAGCGTGGGGATTTATTTGTAAAGAGATAGCTCCAAGTGATTGGCAAATTTTACCCCCACAAAGAACGGAACGATGGAGCTTGAAGCTTTTTGATGACAAGTGGTTGTTAATTGTGGGTGAGGTTCCCCAGATTAGTTTGCATCCTTATGAAGCGCTTGAATTTTTAGAGCGACGACGTTTCAGGTAAGCAATAATTTTTAGGACTTACGCACTGTAGAGGTGAAAGCGCGATCGCTTCGTAGGGCCATGGCAGTGCCATTCCCTGAAGAGAGTGAGTCTTGCGTAAGTCCTATTGGTAAATTAGATGTGTGACAGATTTAGGCAATCAAGCATCGAGTCTTAAAGCGCCGGATTATTGCATTCAGCTACTTATCCTCGCTGAGGAGTCTTTCGTTAAACAATCTGGGGGAGATATGACATTAGATGAATTTACACAACTGATAGAAAAACAGGAAAAATGTCCTGAGTCTCTGTCAAAGGCATTGCAGGCATTATGGTACGACAAACAAGGAGATTGGCACAAAGCCCATCAAGTTGTGCAAAATGCCAACGATACTAACAGTGCCTGGGTTCACGCCTACCTGCATCGAAAAGAAGGCGACCTCAGCAATGCTCGTTACTGGTATAAGCGCACTGGACAGCCAGAGTTTGAAGCTGAACTGAACCAGGAATGGGAGCAGATTACTAGACAGTTGCTAAGCAAGAGCTAATACAAAACGTTCTGGCGATCAATTCTGAGGCTTCAGAAACCTGTAGAGACATATAGCATTCCTACAACTTTTAATTCTTGCCTCAGTCTCTAGGCTTACTTCTAAAGATAATCTGCAATTCCTTCAAGAGATAGAGCCTTTAGTTGCAGGAATTTGGCTAAATAATAAATATCAATAAAAAAGTTTGGTTAGATAAAACTATGAATATTCTTGCTTGGATTGTACTAGGACTGATTGCTGGAGCGATCGCCAAAGCGATTTATCCTGGTTCTCAAGGCGGCGGCATTCTAGGAACCATGTTGTTAGGGATTATTGGTGCATTCGTCGGGGGTACCGTGGCAACACTTCTATCAACAGGTCAATTAGCCTTCACTGCAACAACCCTGAGTATACCGGGGATTTTAGTAGCGATTCTTGGAGCGATTCTTGCCATCTTCATCTGGCAATCCTTGACTCATCGCCGTTCCATCTAAGTCATCCCGATAAAAGTCAAATAATCTGAAGAGTCGGGCACTGTGCCCGACTTTTAGACATTTCCCAGAATTTTTTTAGTAGAGAAACAAGTACTTTTTACTCCTGAATTAAAATTTTAAACAAGAAAATTAATTGTAATTAAACTAATTAAGAATGAGGTGGTGAACTTTTGTGTCAGATAGAGCTTTTAAAAATCCGAAGGTTCAGAAAGAGTTGAAACGGTTATGGGGTGGAGGAAATGTGCCACCTCTGACTCCTGAGCAAATTGAGCTATCCCTTAAGCTGTGGCAAAAGATTAAGGTACGTCGGCAGATTGAACCAAACAGGAATCAAGAATAGCTGGACAGAACTTTAGGTAATTTAACTGTTGAAGCCCTCCCTTAGCCCTCCTTTCCATAAAGGAGGGTTTTGCATAAGTCCTGATCATCCTAATATTGGTAATACCAAAAGGGGAAAAAATTGCAGCACCGAGAACTTAGATAAGCTTACTATCGCCCACCCGTAACCAGCGATAACCATAGCCCTCTAGCTCAACACTGTGGCAATTGTCTTCAATTTTCTGATAGTCCTGGTCTTCTAATAAATCAATTAGATGTTGGGCATCAACGTCACTTAGGTCTAGCTCTACCGTACAAGCTTTGCTAGACAAATTGTGTAGAGCCATGACAACGCTACCCTTCCATTCACAACGGTGAGCAAAGACATGCTCGTTGTGCGTCTCAATCACCTGCCAATTTCCCCAACCAAATTCTGGACAGTTTTTGCGGGTGCGAATTGCCCTCTCCATCCAGTTGAGAAACGATTCTGGGTTACGACGTTGCATTTCCACATTCAAATTTCTATACCCATACTCCCCTTCTTTAATTACAGGTCTTACCACTTTGTCAGGGTCTGCGGTTGAGAAACCGGCGTTCTTTTCATCTGACCACTGCATCGGCGTGCGAACGCTGTTACGTTCTGGTAAAGACAAGTCGTCACCCATACCGATTTCTTCCCCATAACGTAGAACTGGGGTACCGGGTAACGTCAACATCACGCTATAAGCTAGTCGGAGACGACGCTCATCTCCGTTGAGTAGGGGCGACATCCGGCGACGGATACCGCGATTGTAAATCCACATCTTCTCCTTATCTGGAGCAAACGCCTTAGCAATTTCATCTCGCTCTGCTTGCGAGAGCTTATCCAACGACAACTCATCATGGTTGCGAACAAAATGCCCCCACTGTCCAGTTTGAGGAATGTCAGGGGGTGCCTTCAGTGCTGCGATAATCGGCTGGGCTTGCTCCCGCGCTAACCCCAAAATTAGATTTTGGTTAGCCAAGAAGTGGAACAGCATATGTAGTTTGTTCCCATCGCCAAAATATTGAGGAACTTTATCTACCGCCACGTTAGCTTCTGCCAGAATAATCGCATCGCCCCGCCGCCAGGAAAGGAAGTTTCGCATTTCCTTGAGGTATTCGTAAGGGTCCTCACTGCTGTCAGTTCCCGTCAACTCAATCAAAAACGGCGCAGCATCAAGCCGGAATCCAGATACTCCCAGCTCCAGCCAAAAGCCCATGACTTTTTCAATTTCTTCTTGGACTGCTGGGTTGGTTATATTTAAGTCTGCTTGGTGTTCGTAGAAGCGGTGATAGTAATACTCTTCAGCTTTCTCGTCGTAAGTCCAAGTTGATTCTTGGACGCCAGGAAAGACAATGCCTTCTTCTGCATTAGCAGGCTTTTTCTTCGACCAAAGATAAAAATCTCGGTACTTGGAGTTTTTGTCCTCCCGTGCGGCTTGAAACCAACGATGCTTAATGGAGGTATGGTTCACTACGAGATCAATGATTACCCGCAGACCCCGTTCTTTAGCTTGGCGCGTAAACTCTACGAAATCTCCCAAGCTTCCCAAACGCTCATCGACGCTGTAGTAATCCATCACGTCGTAGCCATCATCGTGGTTAGGCGATGGGTAAAACGGCTGCAGCCATATACAGGTCACTCCTAGCCCTGCAATGTAATCCAATCGTTGCGTTAACCCCTCAAAGTCGCCAATGCCATCACCATTGCCGTCCATGAAGATTTCAACATCAAGGCAGTAAATGATGGCGTTTTTGTACCACAAATCAAGCATGGGTCTTATTAATTATTGTTTTCAGCAGTTGGTTTTTCGTTGTTCTTAACGAGGGTATCTGAGTTTTTGCCAATTAGCAGATAACCTGATGTTCAACAGAATTTTAGGCAATGGTGCCTGATTTGAGAGGATGGCTACGGGTTAAGAACTTGCGCTTTAGGTTAGTAGAAAAATTTGCCTCGCTAGCTTAATGAAACAGAGTAAAAGTTAAAAAACTTCTACTCTGTTGTTAAATTTCATCCCATGATAGAACTTAGCGAAGAACATTAAGCCGATTATATATTCTCCTTTTTGTTAAATTCTTACGTCCTTCTTAGGGAGGAAAGTTGTTAATTTTTTAAGAGTTCTATCAATGTTCTTTGAGGCTGCACTGATGGCGAACAACTGACCGCTGATGGAATAAACTACTGCGATGCCGGGGCATTCAACATGTTTACTGGGATCACCTGCACGTTTAAATCAATGGGTCTTTCTAGTTTTTGTTCTAAAAAGTCTCGCACTGAAGCGACTTGTTGCTCAGAAATTGAATCCCAGGGGGCTGCTACTTCCATTTCTACAGACAGCTTATCTCCGTTCGGTTGCACTCTCACAGAACGGATGTCTGTCTGGGAAAAGGTGACAGTTTGGCGTCGCACTAGCACTTCAACACTGCGACGAACATTTTCCTTTAGTAAGAGATTTCTCAAGGAAAATCCTAAAGGTAAGCCGAGCAACGACAGTACAACAATGGAGACAGTTAGTCCGCCTTTGGCGCGGGCTGGTGTACCGTAACGCTGGCACAAAAACACTAGCCCGCCACTGAATATGATGCCTGAGAGATTAGTCAGAAAGAGCAGGGTTGCCCCAATCGTGACTTGCTGAGAATTGAACGCTATGCCAATACCAATCACGCTTAGGGGAGGCGCAAGGGCAACAGCGATCGCTACTCCTGGAAGAGCATCAGCAATGCTGCGACGGGTACGGGCAAAGGAACCCGCCGCCCCGGCTGCAACCGCTACTCCCAAATCCATCAACGTTGGGTTTACCCGCGCGATTATTTCTGGACTAAAGCTTCTTAATCCCACCAGTTTCGCGATCGCTACGGCGGTAACAACTGTCACGATGCAGCCAATCAGCAGCGTTAAGCTAGAACGCCTCAGTAGCCGCCGATTTGCCACCACCATGGCGTAGGCAATACCTGTAATTGGGCCAATTAGGGGAGCGATAATCATCGCGCCAATGATCGTTGCTGCACTCCCGGTTAGAAGTCCTAATGTTGAGATCGCGCCCGAAAGCGTTAGCAAGACAAAGAAGTTTAAGGAAGGAACTGAGGCTTTCCAAAGACTGCGATTTAAGCTGGTAATCGTTATTGGTTTGTCCTGCAACCAACGCCAATTCCCACTATCACTGTTCCATACTTCAGTAATTTGCTTCTTACCCCAGACAATTTTTTTCTGGAGGGAATACCACATTGATGCCAACCTGCGAAATTTTTTGACTAATACAGATTAAACAATAGTAATAATCACTCCGAGTCTGCATGTAGATAGACTTATATGAATTAGGAGAGCGATCGCCGATTGGCAATATTGAAGTCAACCCTCTACTCTACCAACGTTAAAGCAGTAAAGTTAAAAAATAGAAAGGCTCCCTACTTACTTAGGGACATTGTTCAAAGAGAAGCATTATGGGAAGCGAAACGATTGTTCTTTTATCGAGCCGAGAAATTGAAAAAATGCGTTGTGCAGGACGTTTAGCGGCTGAACTCCTCCACCACCTTGAAAAAATGGTGCAGCCGGGAATAAGTACCCTAGAGCTAAACGATGAAGCCGAAAGCTGGACGCGATCGCATGGAGCCAAAAGCGCTCCCCTCGGCTATCATGGCTTTCCCAAGTCCATCTGCACTAGCGTTAATGAAGTCGTTTGTCACGGCATCCCCAATGCCAAGCAGGTTCTTAAAGAGGGTGACATCATCAATATTGATGTCACGCCGACTCTTGACGGCTACCACGGCGATACCTCAAAAACATTCTTTGTTGGCACCCCCTCCCCAAGCGCCAAAAAACTTGTGGAAATCACGGAAGAGTGCTTAAGAAGAGGGATTGCCCAAGTCAAGCCAGGGGCACGTATTGGCGATATTGGCGCAGAAATTCAGGAATATGCCGAATCTCAAGGCTTTTCGGTGGTGCGCGACTTTGTTGGACATGGCGTTAGCAATGTTTTCCACACCGCACCCCAAATTCCCCACTACGGAACACGGGGTAAAGGGAAGCGCTTACGTTCCGGCATGGTGTTTACAATTGAGCCGATGATCAATGAAGGCACCTGGGAAGTCGAAGTGCTTGCCGACAAGTGGACAGCGGTTACAAAAGACCGCAAACTTTCTGCCCAGTTTGAGCATACGATCGCTGTCACTGACTCTGGTGTAGAGCTGCTCACCCTCCGGGAAGAAGAAGCTCATTTACAATTTGCCTCGTAGTTAGGGGATGGGGTGCAGGGGTGCGGGGGTGCAGGGGTGCAGGGGAGCGGGGGTGCAGGGGTGCAGGGGAGCGGGGGTGCAGAGGAGATGAGGCGATGAGGCGATGAGGAAAACTGATAACCTCCTTCACCCTTCATACTTCACCCTTCATACTTCATCCTTCCTTCACCCTTTCTTCGTCTAATGTTGAGATTGATGGGTTGAATGGGAATACTAAAACAGTTATTTACATCTCAGTTTTAGGGGATGATTGAATATGTGCTCTCAAGATGCCAATTCTGGCGATCGCGTCAATTATCATCAGTGGACAGGGGCAGAGCATTTTTTTAATCTTTCCCTAGATTTGTTGTGTATAGCTGGTCTAGATAGCTACTTTAAGCGGTTGAACCCAGCCTGGGAAAAGATGCTGGGTTATACCCAGGAGGAACTGTTAGCCAAACCGTTTATTGAGTTTGTTCACCCGGAAGACCGAGACGCCACCCTCCTTGAAGTCCAAAAGCTCGCAGCAGGTCTAGACATAACGTCGTTTGAGAACCGCTACCGCTGCCAAGACGGCTCCTACAAATGGCTGCGGTGGACAGCGGCTCCCTCTCTAGGAGAAAACTTAGTGTATGCCGTAGCGCGAGAGATTACAGAGCCTCAACACAATGAGCAAGTCATTGGCACCAACGTCCTTTGCTTAGAGGAGCAATCCCAACAAGCCAAGCAACAATCGGGAGACACCATTTCAGAAGGGAAGAAATGGCGCAGAAAATTTGATAATCGCTTAAAAAATGACGAATTTTGTAGGGAAATGCCTTCTATTCCCTCAGTATTCCATACAAGCAGAGAAGTTACAAATTTTATTAAAGTTGCTGAAGATATTATTGAGCGCCAGCAAACAGAAACAGCCCTGAAACTGGCAAATGAAACCTTAGAAATACGGGTCGAAGAACGGACTGCCGAACTCAAACAGGCAATCACGCAACTAGAAGCCCAAATGGCGGTTAGCGAAGCCGACCGCAGGGAACGTCAGCGAGCCGAGGCGGCTTTATTCCAGGAACGAGAATTTTTAAAGGCGCTACTCAATAACCTGGAAGATGGCATTGTCGCTTGTGATGCCAAGGGAGATTTAACTCTTTTTAATCGGGCAACACGCGAGTTTCATGGGCTACCGGAACAACCTCTACCACCGTCAGCCTGGGCAGAACACTTTAGCTTATATCTGCCTGATGGCAAGACCCTGATGCAAAGAGAGGACATTCCTTTGTTTCGAGCGTTTGGCGGGGAAATGGTGCGGGAGCTAGAAATGATTATTGCCCCAACCCAGGGGAAGCGGCGTACTCTCTTGGCGAGTGGACAGGCAATTTTTGATGCAGAAGGAAACAAACTAGGTGCCGTGGCTGCTATGCATGATATTACAGACCGAAAACAAGCAGAGGAAGCTCTACGAGAAAGTGAGTCGCGGCTCAATAGCATTTTGAATTCTCTCAAAGATGTGGTCTGGTCTGTCGGCTTGACGGCAACTGGCGGCTTCAAAGTGCTGTATTTGAACCCAGCCACAGAAACGATTTATGGACGACCTTGCCAAGACTTTTTTGACGACGCCGACCTGTGGATTGAGGTAATCCATCCACAAGACCGCGATCGCGTCCTTAAGCATAACCAACAATATCCAGACATCAGTAGCAGTGAAATTGAGTATCGAATTATCCGCTCTGACGGTGAAGTGCGCTGGCTTCAAGACCGCAGTTGGCTGATTTATGACGAGACGGGGCAAGTTCTCCGCCTAGATGGGACTGCCACCGACATTACTGAACGCAAACAAGCCCAGCAAGCGCAGGCAAGACTCACGGCGATTTTGGAACTCACTACCGACTTTGTTGGCACCGCTGATGCCCAAGGAAACTCTCTCTACCTGAACAGAGCGGGGCGCAACATGATCGGAATTGGCGAAGCTGAAGACATCTCAGGTATACACGTTTCTGAATTTTGCGCTGAGAGTGCCAGAGAAAAAATTCTCACTGAAGGCGTGCCGATGGCGATCAAAAATGGAGTCTGGAGTGCAGAGACATCCCTAAAATACCGTAATGATCAAGAGATTCCCGTTTCGCAGGTAATTTTGGCACATACAGGAGAAAACGGAGAGCTAGAGTTTCTTTCAACGATTGTCCGCGATATTACCATTGCCAAGCAAGTAGAAGCAGCCTTGCGTCAAAGCGAAGCTCAGTATCGCCGCATCGTGGAAACGGCAACTGAGGGTATCTGGATGCTCGATGCTAACGGCAACACAACTTTCGTTAACCCGCAAATGGCTCAAATGTTGGGTTATACGGTAGAAGAGATGTTTGGCAAGTCTCTATTTGCCTTTATGGATGAAGAGGGACAAGCGATCGCTCAATACAATTTAGCTAGACGCCAGCAAGGGATTAACGAACAGCACGATTTTAAGTTCTCTCAAAAAGATGGCACAGATTTATGGGCGATCGTTTCTGCTAATCCGATCTTTGACCAAGGGGGACAATATTGTGGCACTTTGGGGATGATTACTAACATTACCGAGCGCAGACAGGCAGAAGAAGCCTTGCGTCAAAGCGAAACTCAGTATCGCCAACTCGCTCAACGCGAGGCATTGCTCAATCGTCTTGCCAGCGAGATTCGCAACTCCTTAGATGTAAACACCATCTTAGAAACAGTTGTTACTGAAGTTCGCAACTTGTTGCAGCTCGACCGCTGCTTGTTTGTTTGGTATCGCTCTATGACTGAGCCAACGACCTGGGAGGCTGTCAAAGAAGCAAAACTTCCTGACTTGCCAAGCTTTATCGGTAGCTTCTCCTCCCAAGATTTAGACCCTTTGGGACAGCGGATAGCAAATCAGTCTATCTTTCGTGCTGATGACCTCAAAATAAGCGCTGACCCGAATTTGTACCAACTCTACGAGCATTATGGCTACACGGCGATGTTAACGCTGCCGATTTGCACAGATTCAGGAGACACAGGGCTACTGATCTGCGGACAACACAGCGAACCCCGCGTTTGGAGTGACAGCGAAATAGAGCTGATAGAAGCAGTGGCTAACCAATTAGCGATCGCGCTAGTGCAAGCTGAACTCTACACCCAATCCCAAGATGCCGTCCAGCAAGCCCAGGAAAAAGCCACGCAGCTCCAGCAAACCCTACGCCAATTGCAACAAACCCAAGCCCAACTGATCCAAACCGAAAAAATGTCTGGTCTTGGTCAGCTTGTGGCGGGAGTTGCCCACGAAATCAACAATCCCGTCAACTTCATCTACGGTAACCTCTCCCACGCGACTACTTACACCGAAGACTTACTCAACCTCGCCGCCCTCTACGCTAAACACTATCCCCACCCTCACCCAGAGATTCAAGACGAAATAGAAGCAGTTGACCTCGATTTCATCAGCGAAGACCTCCCCCGGCTCTTGAAGTCAATGCAAATGGGAAGCGATCGCATTCGTCAAATTGTCCTGAGTCTGCGGAACTTCTCCCGTACAGACGAAGCTGATAAGAAAGACGTGGACATCCATGAAGGGATAGAGAATACCCTACTTATCCTGCATCACCGATTCAAAGCCAAGTCAGACTATCCCGAAATCGAGGTTGTCAAAGAATACAGCACCCTACCACTAGTCGAGTGTTATGTAGGGCAGTTAAACCAAGTGTTTATGAATATTTTGACTAATGCGATCGATGCTTTAGAGTTGTTAGATTTCAGCCGACAAACTCCCGGCAAAAAACCGAAGATTTGGCTTCGCACCAGTATTTCCGATGACCAGTCCCGCGTCCTGATCCGCCTAATAGATAATGGCCCAGGAATGAGTGAAAGCACCAGAACCCGCCTTTTTGACCCCTTCTTTACTACAAAACCCGTCGGGAAGGGAACGGGGCTAGGGTTGTCGATTAGCTATCAAATCGTGGTGGAAAAACATGGTGGAGAGCTAACGTGTGTCTCGGAACCAGGACAAGGTACAGAATTTTGCCTAGAAATCCCCATTTCGCAAGAATAAGTGCCGTAATCCTCAACAATCCCTCCCCAGCTTGAAGTTGAGCGGACGCTGATTCTGTTTGGCATCACTAACCGTGTAATTTTCGTTCCGCTCCAAGGACTTGTTAGACCGTGTATCTATAATTTATTTCTAGCCAGTTAAATTTCTACTTTGACTACTTTCTCTAAACGATTACTTTCACCTCTTGCCTCTTTGAGTAAGTCATTCCAATCGTCTGGAGGATGACCACTTTCAAGCATTTTCTTAAAAACTCGATAAGCGTCTGTGTTACTGTCATAGGCTCGCTTAGAGTTCTCATCGTTAACCCAGGCAAAAACAATTATTTTGCTTTCTTGATGATATCGAAAAAACAGTCGGTACTGCTGAAAAAATTTAGCTCTAAACCAGTGCTTGTAATCATCACCAAGCGTAGTACCTTGGCGATAATTACTACGTGTTGGATCTTGAGAAATATCATCAAATGCCAGCTTTGCTATGGCAGCTAGACGCTTTGTGGCATTTTTTTTCTTGTAGTCTTTAGGATACTTCTGACGCAAATGTTCGACCTGCGTCAGAAGTTCTTCAAACTGGTCAAGGAAGAGAGGATGAGCAAATATATTCCACTCATTAATCACTAGCGGCTGATTTACAGACAAGCTTATTCATCCTCGTCAGACAATGGTGCATCAAGATCAAAATCAACCTCAGCAACCAAGGACTGAACACGGCTTACTAAATCAGAGCTAATCGCTTGTAAGTGCTGAGGATTCTTTTCGATATCTCGTGCAATAAAATTCAGAAACTTCCCAAGTATAGGATCGCTCTCGGTCTTGTCAGCGCGAGAAATCACTACATTGCCGTCAGCCTGGATAGCGTAGCAGATTTTATCACCCTTATTTAAGCCAAGAACCTTCCGAACGGTCTCAGGGACTGTAGTCTGGTAACGAGCGGTAAGAGTAGATTCTGAGCAGGGGGTTGGTCTTACAACCATAGCGACCTCTAAACCTATCAATATAAACATTACTAAGGTAATGCAAATGCATTGTCTTATCAAGAGTGACAGGCTTGGGTTTTGAGCCTAACAAGGCGTTGGAGCCGACCGACGAAAAGTGATGGGTGAGAGCCAAAAAATGTCTGCGGCGGCTCAACTTCACCATTAGGTGACTTAAATTCTTGGTGAAGGCGATTCATCAGCTTTACCTGTTTGCATTTGGTGATCAGGCAGGTGAAAACAGCATCAAGCAAAAACCACGGTGCGATTGTCATAAATCAACACTTGATGGCGCAGATGCAGGCGCACGGCTCTTGCTAAGACGAAGCGTTCCAAGTCCTTACCTTTGCGAATCAAATCGGCGATGCTGTCGCGGTGGCTGACTCGCACCACATCCTGCTCAATAATCGGCCCGGCATCCAGTTCTGGGGTGACGTAGTGAGCCGTTGCGCCAATGATTTTGACGCCTCGTTCGTGGGCTTTGTGATAGGGCTTGGCACCCGCAAAGGCAGGGAGAAAGGAGTGGTGAATGTTGATAATTTGGGGAAACTGGGAGATAAAGTCGGTACTAAGTACTTGCATATACTTAGCGAGAATCACCAAGTCAATGTTGTACTGACGCAGTAGTTCTAGTTGTTTGGCTTCTTGTTCGGCTTTGTTTTCTTTGGTGATGGGAAGGTGGTAAAAATCCGCCCCAAATTGTTCGCCAACGGCTTTTAAATCTGTGTGGTTGCTGATAATCAACGGAATCTCTGCGGAAAATTCCTTCGCCTGCTGTCGCCAAATTAAGTCAAACAAGCAATGATCTTGCCGACTTACCCAGATCGCTATGCGGGGGATTTTGTCGGAGAAGTGGAGCCGCCACTCGGCTTGTAGGGGTTGCGCGATCGCATTAAATGCGGGCCCAATCAATTCGCGGGGCAAGTTAAACCCGCCTAACTGCCACTCGATCCGGGTGAGAAATAGCCCGCTAGCAAAGTCTGTGTGTTGGTCAGCATGGATAATATTGCCGCCATTTGAGTAGATAAAGTTGGCAAACTTTGCGACTAGTCCCCGTTGATCGGGGCAGGAAATTAACAGTGTCGCAGTGGGGACTGTCATGGCTCAACGGTAAGTTTCTGGACTCATAGCCTACCAAATAAGCAGCGCAGTTTCAGCTTGACAGATAGGCTCGCCTCATCTGTAGCCGCCTGTCAAGAGGCTTCGGCATCCACTGAACCGCTAATTTTCACAACAAAGCGACCTAGACCCCGCCACCTACAACGGTAAACCGCATCCCCGGATTGAGCAGTTGGGACTTGACTACTCTTCCCGATTCAACGCCACCATCATGGCTTGCTGACTGATAGACTGATAAACCTCATTCAGGTACTGCCTAATCGCCTGAGAATTAGAGGACGCTAACGGTATCGTCCCCAAAACATCAAGCACCGAACTGCTATCAGGTGGCGGCGCAATCACCACTAGCGAAGATTCTAGCGGCTCGTCGTACTTCCAAAACTGCTCAATATTGAGGGGTGTTGCCGATTGTGTAGGTTCAGGTGCAGACTCTTTCGAGGCTTTCCCGTTGCTTTCCGGTTGTTCTTGAGTGTCACCCGTGCTTCGCAGTTGGCGCAACTCGTCGAGAATTTGCCCCTTAGTCCGTCCCCGCAACTGGAATAATACAAACGGGTCTTCACTAAAGCGATCGCCTAACTCATAATAAACCGCCGCAATATGTTTGCAGGGGTTTTGTGGGTCAGGGCAACTACACCGCGATCGCACATCAGACAGGGTAAAGGGAAATAAACTCAACCCATTAGAAGTAAATACTTCTTCAATATTTTGGGGCATTTCTCCTGCCAACAACTGAGCTGAGTAAATCGCTTGCTCAGACATAGTTTTGACAACAAAATCCCAATCTTCATCCGTAAAAGGAGCGATCGAAATAGAAAGTTTGTAAGGTTCTGGCGCAGTTCCTTGTACTTTTGCCAAAACCTCTGCACCTTGAAACTCAATACTGAGAATATTCCCTTGTTTAGCGTAAATACGCCCCCGTTCTAAGCGCTTTTTAAATCGGTAAGAATTGAGCAAGTCAATCCACCGCTGCACCCACCATTCTTGGCTTTCAATTTCGTAGTTTGTCATTGTTTTTTAGTCCTGAGTCCTGAGTAGGGAGATGAGGGGCTGGGAATTTTAATAAACCACAGAGGCACAGAGGGCGCGGAGGAGGGAAAGAAGAGAAGGAGAGGGAGATGAGGAACCCCTGGAAAAGCGATAATCCCTAACCTTTTACCTTTAACCCCTCATACTTCATCCTTCATCCTTCATACTTCATCCTTTCTTCCTAATCTTCTTCATCAATCACTGCACTGCGGTCGAGTAAGAGTAAGTTTCGCAACTGATTGGTATCCATTTGCGTCAGCCACTGTTCGCCTGCATCTACGGTTTGTTCGGCTAGTTGTTTCTTGCTTTCGATAATGTCGTTGATGCGTTCTTCTAGAGTGCCTGTACAGACAAATTTGTGTACCTGCACATTGCGGGTTTGACCAATCCGAAAGGCACGATCTGTTGCTTGATTTTCCACGGCTGGGTTCCACCAACGATCGACGTGGAAAACATGGTTTGCCCGTGTTAGGTTCAGTCCTGTTCCCCCTGCTTTTAGGGAGAGAATTAAGATGCGCGGACTTTGCGGATCATTCTGGAAGCGGTCGATCATCTCCTCCCGTTGCGATTTGCGAGTTGCGCCGTATAAAAAGAGCACGTCCTCGCCTAAACGCTTTTCTAGATGGGGTTGCAGCAGTTTGCCCCACTCCGCAAATTGGGTAAAGATTAAGGCATGATCGTCTTGGGCGATCGCCTCTTCTAACATCTCCTCCAATCGCTGCAATTTACCCGATTGGCGACTATCGAGCATGTCTTTCTCGCCTTTGGCTTTGGGCTTTTTAGCATTCAACAGGGCAGGATGGTTGCAAACTTGCTTTAAGCGCAGCAACAAAGTCAAAATCAGACCGTGACGCTGGATGCCTTCGGCTTCTTCAATCTTTGTCAGCGAATCATCCACTAGCTGTTGATACAGTGCCGCTTGTTCGGCGGCGAGTCCGCAGAAGACGGTCATCTCCTGCTTTTCTGGCAAATCTTGGATAATGTCTTTGTCTGTTTTTAGGCGACGGAGGATGAAGGGTTGCACAAGCGATCGCAAAGTCTGCAACGAATCCGTATCGCCATACTTCTCAATTGGCATCGCAAACCGCCGCTGGAAGAATTGCCGATTGCCCAAATATCCCGGATTGAGAAAGTCCAAAATCGACCACAATTCTGACAAGCGATTTTCTATCGGCGTCCCTGTCAAAGCAATCCGAAACCCTGCTTGGAGTTGCCGCACCGCCTGGGACTGCTTGGCACTAGGGTTTTTGATATTCTGTGCCTCATCCAGTACCATCCCTGCCCAAGAAACCCCCTCTAGGCTTTTAATATCTCGATACACCAGCGGGTAACTAGTAATGACCAGATGCTTATCCTTAACAGCTTTGGCAAATTCCTTCCCCTTGGGGCGCTTGTCTCCGTGGTGGACAATCGTCTTCAAAGAGGGGCCAAATTTCTTAACTTCTCGTTCCCAGTTTCCTAATACAGAAGTCGGGCAAACGAGCAACGTTGACCCCTCCAAAGTCTCTTGCTCCTTTTGATGGAGCAAAAAGGCGATTAGCTGAATGGTATTGTGACAAAGGATATTATTGGCGACAAAGTTGTGATGTTCGTTCACTTCCAAGTCATACACCCATCCCTCATACTCGATCTCCTCAATCTCCTGAATTGGGCAGTAGAAGACTTCTTGATCAAGCAGGCACTGTAAGTTTTGTCGTGTTACATTTAGCTGCTGTTTGTCGAGCTGGGCATAGCGCTCTAAAGTCTGAAGCGTCCACTTAGAAGGCTTTTGCAGGCGATACTCTTGTTCGGCTACACCGCTCAAGACGCCCTCAACACCAACTAGCACTTTTTCTAGACTGAGGCGAGAAAACTGCTGAGAACCATTAATATAGACGGTGTTGTGCATCCCAAAATGGCGGATTGGCAACTTAGTTGTCTCGACGGCTTGGGCAACTATTTCAGAGGCGGGGATGCCTTCTACATTGGTGTTACTTAGCCGTTGGCAGATCGCTTCTAGTTTCTGCTGTTTGGCAGGAATGCCAAATCCAATTTTTTGCAGAAAGCGTCTGGCACTATTTCCGCCGAGGGTGCCGATGTAGTAGGTGCGGAGGATACCACTGCCATTTGTTGCCCGTTTTTGTTGTGGTGAAATTCGCAGCCAAATTCCGAAGCGTCGCAGGAGTACCGAAAGTTGTTGAATCAGCAGCGGTGAGGCGGTGCTAATTTCCACAGTCCGCATCCTGGAGTTGACTGAGCCTTCAGCGTCAAAGTAGTTCCGCAAGAAGATACGCAGGCTTTCCAGATTTGCCTGCATGATCAAAGGCGGAAAGGCTTTATCGCGCGATCGCTTACCCCAGTTGTACCCTTTCGCTTCCAAAAAGCGCCGATAAGCTTGGCTATTGACTCGCAAGGCGGCAACTCGGTTAGGAAAGTTACACAGACGCGGTTGATTAATGTTGAGGTCATAGCGCTGAGCAATTCGCACTAAAGTCTGGTGCAAGTCTTCTAAGCAGTTTGTGTCTTTCTGGTATATCTTCAACGCACCTACAGACTGCTCGTTTCCCTCGGCAATTTGCCAAGCCAGAAACTTGACCAAATCGGGATCTTCTGGTTTTCCTTCCCAGAGCATTTTGCCAGGGACACAGACGCGATCGCCCACTTTTAAGTTATTTGTCCAACCGTTAGTTGTTAGCAGCTTGTGACGCTGGGTAATGGTAATCGTGCTACCGTCTTGCAGGGTTACTTTTCGCAACTTCTCGCAGACTTGCTGTCGATACAGCCGCCGGATGGGAGCTTGCACAATTTTTCCAGTTTCTTCATCAATGGAATTGACCAGTAATTGCTCAGTCGGCGTTGTCCAGAACCCTTCGCCATCAAACTCTTGTTCGTTGGCATGAGTCTCCCAAATTTCTGCCGCCGTCTGTACTACACCGTTGACAGGAATCAGGGAATCTGCACTCAGGCATTTTCCGAGTCCCATATCGTCCGCGAGGCAAGCTCCCAAGCCCCAACGTTCCAGGAAGGTGAGCCAACTGACGCCTCGTGCTTGGTAAGGTCTTAACGTACCGTGGAAGCTTTCCGGGGCTTCAATCGGCTCAATCGAGCGATTACCTGTCAAATTGGTAATCAGCTCCTGCAATGCCCCAGAGGCTTCAAACTTAACAACCGGGAGCTTTTCGAGGGTCGTTGTGTCACCCGTACTCAGACGCAACGCATCCTCGACAGAAAGCTTCATGTTGTCCTGAGCTGCCGTAAATAAGGATTGTGCGGCACGGACATCAGCAGGTTGCAGGGCAAACCACTCACCGTTAACCTCTACTAGAGGCGATCGCAACGACATCAATCGGTCAAATTCTTTCTTTGAGATCGTTTGATCGCCAATGGCTAAGTCCCAATTGAACTTCAGCAGGCTTTGCAGCCCTAATCGTTCATTTTTCTTTGTTGAAGCGACTTCGGCTTTAATGCTGATTCCCAAGCGTTTTTCCCCGGTTCCCAAGGCTAAACCGGGAGGTAACACAACGCCTAAACCACTGTCCTGTAAGCGCCAAGCACTGCTTTTGATAAACTCATACACCTCAATCGGCATGAGTTGGCAGGAGGTAGGGCAAGGTTTGTGCAGACTGGGTTCTATGGGGGGATAAAGGCGACAAGCCAAGCCCAACCCTTTGAGTAATGTTTCTTGGGGTTGCTTAATCCTGCGGTCTTGAAGCGAGAGTTGCTCGACGGGATGCTGCCAAATAGTTTCGGCATCGACTAAAACTTCCGGTGCATCAGTTGCTTGTAGACAATATTTCAATAGCCAGTTTTCCTCTCCTGAGGCTGGGGGATGGAGAGAAAAGCAGGTACGAAACAAATTCTGCCCGATTCCTCGATATTCTCCTCGATCGAGAGCGGCGGGAGTGACTAAGTAGTCTTGTACAGGGGATGTCCAGGTATGCAGTGCCGTTGACAGGCGTTCTACTGTCCCTGGTTCAACTTCTTCAATGGTGTTGGTGTCCTGGGACAGCGCTTGCAACCATTTTTGGACATAGGTTTCTGCGGTGGCTAAAGGATGAGCCTCAACCCAATTCCGAATTTGCGCGTCAAGAGCGCTGCTAAGGAAGCGTAGCAGCAGTTCTTGAGGTTCTATCCATTGCCAGGTTGGCGAAGATTGGGGACTGGCGACGGGTAATTCTCCCCCCTGCTCCCCCGCTCCCCTGCTCCCCCGCTCCCCCGCTCCCCCGCTCCCCCGCTCCCCTGCTCCCCTTTCCCCATAAGTACGACAAGCGGCGGGCATAGTGCGGGTGAATTTTTCCAGCCTGGCTCGATCGATGGCGCTGTCGAGGAGAGGTTGCCAAGTGGCAATAACTGTACCGTCGGGCTGTTGATCGATGCCGGGTAGAAATTTGCGTCGGGAGAGTAAATCGAGACTCCAACGGCTAACTTGTGACCAAAAGCGCAGCTCACTGCCGATATGGGCATTGGCAGCTTGGAAAGTGCCTAGGGGTAATGCCTGGAGAAATTTCACGGCACTTAGAGGGTCAAGACAAAACCCTTCAACTTGCCAGGGTTGCAGCGTCAGTGAGATATCTGTGCTGTCCTTTGGTATTTGGGATGACAGCAGTGGGGGTGAGGAGTGGTTTTTTGAGGAGGGGGTTGGTAGGGCGATGATCTGCGATCGCCATTGCCACTCTGATTGCTTCAAACGCATACTGACAGGCAGGTTACTCGTTAACTCTGCTTGACTCATTCCATAGGGATGGGCGTTGACTGCGTTTGATGCAGTGGTTTTTCCGGTTGAGGCTGTGCTGCGCCAGGTTTCTCCCCAAATAAATAAATAACCACCACTTGACTGAGGAATCCAACTACCGTTTAATGCCATGCGAACAGTTCTGATTTTGCTGAATTACAAATTTAAAATTTAGAAATCATGAGCTTTTGCCCACAACATGCATGATGAAAATGTTGAATCTAACGACCGACTCTGAACCTCAAACTCGTTTCGAGCTTAGAGTCACAACTGATTGAGCAAAATTACTCTCCAAATGCTTTAAAAACTCCAAAAAATTGCTATTTCTAGGAAACCTGCCAGGGCAATGCTACTTACTCTCCAGCTCAAAGCATCCATAGGACAGAAATGCTACGATTGCCACAGAGAAAGAAACATGATAGAGAAGGAACAAGGACTGCATGCAAGAGATAGATAAGTCAATATCCTTTGACGGACGGGATATTCGGCTGAAAGTGGGTTTGCTTGCCCCACAAGCTGGTGGTTCCGTCCTGATTCAGTCGGGAGAGACTGCAGTTTTAGTGACAGCAACGCGCTCTGGAGGCAGAGAAGGCATAGATTTTCTTCCTTTATTAGTAGACTATGAAGAAAGACTCTACGCAGCCGGTCGCATTCCGGGTGGTTTTCTACGACGTGAAGGTCGTCCTCCCGAAAAAGTAACCCTCACCAGCCGTCTGATTGACCGTCCCTTGCGTCCCCTGTTTCCGAGTTGGCTGCGGGATGATATTCAAATCGTAGCAACTACGATGTCAATGGATGAACAAGTGCCGCCTGATGTCTTGGCGGTAACGGGAGCTTCGATTGCCGTATTGCAAGCGCAAATTCCCTTCTATGGCCCGATGGCAGCCGTGCGTGTTGGTTTGGTAGGGGATGATTTCATTATTAACCCGACTTTCAAAGAGATTGAGGCGGGAGACTTAGATTTGATCGTCGCGGGTTCTCCTGATGGCGTGATCATGGTAGAGGCGGGGGCAAACCAGTTACCCGAACAGGACATCATTGAAGCGATCGACTTTGGCTATGAAGCGGTACGCGCCTTGATCGAAGCTCAACGCGACTTGATGACGCAGTTGGGGATTGAGTTGGTACGTGAAGAACCCCCCGTCGTCGATTCGACGCTGGAAGACTTTATTCGCGATCGCGCCACTACCCAAATCAAGCAAGTCCTAACTCACTTTGACCAAGATAAACACGAGCGCGATGCTGCCTTAGACGAGATTAAGGAAAAAGAGATCATCGCCCCCATCGAAGCCCTCCCAGAAGATGACCCCCTCCGCGTTGCCTCCACAAACAGCAAAGCGATAGGCAATACCTTCAAAGCCCTCACCAAAGAACTGATGCGCCGTCAAATCACAGAAGATGGCGTCCGGGTCGATGGTCGAAAACTAGACGAAGTGCGTCCCGTATCTTGCCGCGTCGGTCTACTACCGTCACGAGTCCATGGTAGCGGCTTGTTTAATCGGGGACTGACCCAGGTTTTATCCACCGCCACGCTGGGAACACCGGGAGACGCTCAGGATCTAGATGACTTGCATCCGGAAGAAGAAAAGCGGTATCTGCATCACTACAACTTCCCTCCCTACTCTGTGGGAGAAACCCGACCGATGCGATCGCCCGGTCGTCGAGAAATTGGTCACGGTGCTTTAGCCGAACGCGCCATCATCCCGGTTTTACCACCGAAAGAAACCTTCCCTTACGTTTTACGAGTCGTGTCGGAAGTGTTATCTTCTAACGGTTCTACGTCTATGGGTTCCGTTTGTGGTTCTACCCTTGCCTTAATGGATGCGGGTGTGCCGATTATTAAGCCAGTCAGCGGCGCGGCGATGGGCTTAATCAAAGAAAAAGACGAAATCCGCATCCTCACCGATATTCAGGGCATCGAAGACTTCTTGGGTGACATGGACTTCAAAGTCGCGGGAACCGACACGGGAATCACGGCATTGCAGATGGACATGAAAATCACGGGTCTATCGATGGAGACAATTGCCGAAGCGATTCAGAAAGCCCGACCTGCCCGACTGCATATCTTAGATAAAATGCTAGCGGTAATTGACAAACCCCGTCCGGAGATGTCTAACTACGCCCCACGCCTGCTGACGATCAAGATCGATCCCGAACAAATTGGGATGGTGATTGGCCCTGGCGGTAAAACCATCAAAGGCATTACTGAACAAACAGGTGCCAAAGTGGACATTGAAGACGATGGAACCGTCACTGTCTCCGCTATAGAAGGAGAAAAGGCGAAAAAGGCCATCCAAATCATTCAGGGTATGACCCGCAAACTGCATGAAGGCGATGTCTATTCGGGTCGCGTCACGCGGATTATTCCCATTGGGGCGTTTGTAGAAGTGCTGCCAGGGAAAGAAGGGATGATCCACATCTCCCAACTGGCTGACTACCGCGTTGGCAAAGTGGAAGATGAAGTCGCAGTCGGTGATGAAGTCGTTGTAAAAGTACGCGA
This sequence comes from Kastovskya adunca, assembly GCF_059505785.1. Lineage (NCBI taxonomy): Bacteria > Bacillati > Cyanobacteriota > Cyanophyceae > Coleofasciculales > Coleofasciculaceae > Kastovskya > Kastovskya adunca. Next base: position 138,290 of record NZ_JCACLG010000046.1, read on the forward strand.
AATCGACAATAAAGGTCGCCTCAACCTCACCCGATTGGGTATTCACCCCGATGAAGCCGCCGCCGCGCGCGCCGCAGCAGCCGTTTAAGGCGTAGGTAGCAAGAGTAAACAAAAAAAGGTAGAACGTAACAAGGAAAAGTTTTTTGGCTTTTCCAGAGAACATGCCTTTTTTATCCCCTCTTCCCCAATGAAATACCGCTTACTCCTTGCTTTTCTAGTACTAGTGTTGGTGTCGTTTGTTGCGGTATTGACCTTGGGGAGTCCGCCACCACCACAGTTGGCAACGGTGGCGGATACAACAGAAAATACCAATAGCTTGCGATCGCTCGCCCAAAAGCAGGGAATCGCCATCGGGGCGGCGGTGGCATTTAAGCCGTTACAGAATGACCCGACCTACGCCAAAGTGCTGGCACGGGAGTTTAATCTCTTGGTGCCAGAAAATGAAATGAAGTTTTCCCAGGTACATCCGAAACGCGATCGCTACAACTTTAGCAAATCCGATGCCCTGGTAGAATTTGCCAAAACTAATCACCTGAAAGTCCGGGGACATCCCTTGGTGTGGCATTATGCCCTGCCTTCCTGGCTGGATGACGGCAACTTTACCCGCGACGAACTGCTGACCATCCTGAAAACTCACGTCCAAACCTTAGTCAGCCGCTACCGAGAGCAAACTGTCGCTTGGGATGTGGTAAATGAAGCCCTTAACCGCGATGGTTCCTTTCGGGACACCCTTTGGCTCCGGCATATTGGCCCGGAATATCTTGACCTAGCCTTTCGATGGGCACACGAAGCCGACCCAGACGCCCGCTTATTCTACAGCGACTACGGCGGTGAAGAATTGGGGCAAAAATCCGATGCCATCTATAAGCTAGTTGAAGGAATGCTACAGCGAGGAGTGCCGATTCATGGCGTTGGCATGCAAATGCACAAAGGCTTAAGCTACGTCCCTGAACTAGAACCCCTAACGAAAAACATCAAACGTCTAGGAGAACTCGGCTTAGAGGTACAGTTCACAGAGCTAGATGTGCAAATCGCTGATGGTAGCGGTAGCCGCCAAGAGAGGCTAGAGAAGCAAGCTGATATTTACAAAGGTCTACTTGATGTGTGCCTATCGCTGAAAAACTGTACCGCCTTTATTACCTGGGGCTTTACAGACCGTCACTCCTGGGTAGGGGATTTAACCGGACAAGTAGAAGCCCCTCTCCTATTTGACGCCACTTATCGCCCCAAACCCGCTTACGAAGCGTTAATTGAATCACTGGAAACAGAGACTCAGGAGTAGAGATGGGGAGCGGGGGTGCGGGGGTGCAGGGGTGCGGGGGTGCAGGGGTGCAGGGGTGCGGGGGTGCAGGGGTGCAGGAGAAAACCTCTTACCTCTTACCTTTCATACTTCACCCTTCATACTTCATACTTTCTCCCCGACTCACCGACTCAGGACTTTGTTTTATCACCACTGAGGAGCCTGTGATAGCAGGACAGTTGCAGCGTCTGCTGGCAAGGGTTTTGAGAAGAAATAACCCTGACCATACTCGCACTGCAAGTCCCGGATAACTTGCATCTGGGTAGAGGTTTCTACACCTTCAGCGATAACATTCATGCCCAGGTTGTGACCAAGTTTGATGATGGTGCGTACAATCTCGCCGTTTTCACTGGTGTCTTCCATCCGACTGACGAAAGAGCGGTCTACTTTGAGCATATCGATGGGGAACCGATGAAGATAACTTAACGAGGAGTAACCTGTACCAAAATCATCAATTCCCAGTTGAATCCCCAAGGCTTTTAGACGCACTAGCTGGGTGATGGTGGACTCCACTTCGTCCATCATCATACTTTCAGTAATTTCTAACTTTAAGCTGTGACTATTTAACTGAGTGGTTTCTAGAACTTGTTCAATTTGTTCAACAAGGTCAGGATTAGTCAGTTGTCCACTAGAAAGATTGACACTGATCATCAAGGGGGGAGTGCTGGGAAACAATTCGTGCCAAAGATGCATCTGGCGACAAGCTGTTTGCAGAATCCACAGCCCTAGGGGATCGATTAGCCCTGTTTCTTCTGCCACTGAGATAAAATCAAGCGGGCAAATGTAACCGTGTTGGGGATGCAGCCAGCGCACAAGCGCTTCAAATCCGGCGATTTTGCTGGTTGCTGTTGAAATAATCGGCTGGTAGTGCAGCAGAAATTCTTTCCGTTCAAGGGCTTGCCGCAAATCTGTCTCTAACTGCAAGCGCTTGACTACAGCCGTCCGCATTCCCGTAGCGAAAATTTCGTGGCGGGCTTTGCCAAGGGATTTGGCTCGATACATGGCGGTGTGGGCATCCCGGAGCAAGTCCTCTGGATGATGCTCGTAGCCTGTTTGATTAAAGGCAATGCCCGTGCTGACGGTTGTAAAGATTTCCTGTCCATTTAGGTGGAAGGGTAATTGCAGCGCTTTGTGCAAGGAGTCTGCCACAGAGGTGGCTTCACTCACGTCATCCAATTGCTCTAACAAAATAGCAAACTCGTCTCCTCCCACTCGTGCCACTTGATCGCCTGCTCGTAAACAGGTTTTCAAGCGGCTGATGGTTGCGATCAGGAGTTGATCGCCTATTTGATGCCCAAAGCTTTCATTAATGACTTTAAATCGGTCTAAACCCAAAAAGAGAATCGCCAGGAGATCTGACTGGCGGTGTTTTGTGCGGGCGATCGCTTTCTGGAGATGCCGAACAAACAACACTCGGTTGGGTAACGCCGTTAAAGGATCGTGAGAGACACTATGTAGCACCTTGTAAGCCAGCGTTGCACTACCCGTGACAATAAACGCCAGAGCGGGCAGCACGACCGGAACCCAACCCGCTTGGGTAAAAATGAGGAAACTCACCCCAAAGAGTCCCCCAAGCATCACAACACCTACTAGTCCAGAAACCAGAGGATGCCGCAGTCGCCATGCCAGTATTCCGCCAGCAAAAGACCACGTCCACAGCCATAGCGCTTCTGTCCCTTCATTCCAAAACCAAAACAGCTTTTGCTCATCTAGCGCCGCGCTGAGGATCTGACTGATCATCTGGGCGTGAACAATTACCCCCGGCATGAGCGGCTGACCCTGTTGACTAGCACTGTAGGGAGTCAAGAAAGAATCTTTCGCGCTGGGTGCCGTTGTGCCAATCAAGACGATTTTGTCTTTTACCCAGTCGGGGTTGATTTGTCCCTGCAAAACTTGGGTGAGTGTTACCTGCTGTGCTACCCGCTCTGGCGAATGGTAGTTGAGCAAAACTTGGTAGCCTTGGTCATCAATGTTTTGATAGCCTCCAGAACGGGCTTGCAAGGCGGCAAACCTAGCGTTGCCTAAGCATAGGCCGTTAGAGCGAACGTTGAGCGCCATATCGCGATCGCTTAGATAACTCAGACTTACCCGGAGAGAGAATGAGTAGAAGCGTTCATTTCCCAAGGCAGCAAACATTAGATTGCGACGAAGTACCCCATCAGGATCGATGACAAAGTCGGTGAAGCCAATGCGCTCGGTTGGAACTGTGGGAGGTGGCGGTACTCCACCCTTTTCGTCGCCCAGCGCATTAATAGCAATGACGTTAGGGGCTTGGAGTTGCTCAAGCAGTGCTGCCTGACCCTCTCCTTGGGGAAGGTCACGATGTAGGTCAAGTCCGATGACTTTGGGGTCATATTGTTGCAGTTTTTGTATGAGTTGCGCCACAACCCGATCGGAAAGGGGCCACTCTTTGATGGACTGGATGTCTGATTCTGCGATCGCAACCACTAAAATGCGAGGGTCGGGCGGGGCATCTTTTTGTAGCCGCACCATTTGATCGAAGGCTGCAAGTTCTAAGGGTTGCAGACTAGCGCTTAGTTTGACTCCCAGCAGTAAGCCCGTTATCAATAAACTAATCGGGAGCGGAGCTTCTTTGCAACTCAAGATGCCTTGCAAAACCCATGAGGGGAGACGCTTTCGGCGGTTTGCAAAGCGACCATCGCGGTCTTTTTTTTGTCCTAACAGCAGCAAGCGGATTTTCTGAGGAAGTTTAACAATCACAGCACCTGGTAGCTGACTGATAAGGAGGATCTACGTAGCAATTTTAGATAAATTGCTACAAACTAACACTTTTTAACAGTATTAGCCCAAAATCTGTAGAGAAGATTGACAGCTTTTCGTAGAGCATAAGTCCCATTGCTTTTGTTTCAATGGTAAATTCACAGCCTCAGGATAGATAGGCTAGACCTATGGTTACTGGCTCACGAATCGCCTGTTTAGGCACTGTAGATGCTCCAAAAGCAATTCGGGCGTTACGGTTTAACTACCCTATTGATTGGATGATGAGGATGCACACCTAGTCCGGCTGAAATTTCCGCTTCACTACCAAGGTCTGTCTGAACCCTTGAGCAAGTGTTACAGGAAATAGTAGTGGCAATCAACTTTAAGGAAGCGATCGCTTCCCTACAACTTAACCTACAACAAGCAGTTTAAGACAGCTCTCTTTCTTGCCTGGATAATAGGAAGACAGGATTTAACAAGTATTTAACCGGGATTGCTCAAGCACAGGCAGGATTCTTCCGTGAGAGGGACTGTTGGTTAATGGAGAGCGCCATCCTACGAGGTGCAGGGGATGGTGCGATCGCTTCCGGCAAAAATTGTCGTCTCTAAAAGCTCTAGTCCATTAATTTATCTATTCTGCATCCGTCTTTAGGATTATATTTTAAAAAACCCCAAAAGCTTTATCCTTTCAACAAAAAGCACTTGTTAATTCCTCAGTAAATGCCTACAAAGTACTACTATCTTGACTTTTTCATTAAGTAAAAACTCAATAATTCTACGGAGGACGAAAAATAAGTAGTTACATGTATTTTCCTTTTCTGGCTTGTGGTTTACGATGATGACTGCTACTAACTGTTCAATCAAATATGTCGCTATAGCTACAAGATTTGCTGAGTAACAGGAACTAAATTGAGTTGAAGAAAATAAGTAACTAAGATTACTCAATTTAGCTCCAATTTAATTGAACGGGTCTACTATTTCTCAGGGTGCCAGTCGATGAAATTCCGTAAAGCTCTTTCTGCCATGGGTTTGGCTTTGCTGCTCAATGCAGTTTCTACCAGCCTTCCCAGCTTAGTTTCAGCAGGGGAATCCCAAAATGAGGCTCCCAAGCAAGGAATACCAGGACGGCGTGTTAGTGGAGGAACTAGGATGGTGAGTCCTGAGCTGGGGAAAAAGTATGAAGGGTGAAGGGTGAAGGATGAAGGATGAAGGGTAAGAAGTTCTCCCCTGCACCCCCGCTCCCCTGCTCCCCTGCACCCCCGCTCCCCCGCTCCCCGGCTCTAGGCGATCGCGTTTTCATCGGAAGACAAAAGCCATTGCTGAAGTCTGGCGATGAACGACAGTGTTTGTTGGTACGCCGCCGTATTGCCCTGTTGCTCAAAGTGTCCGGATGCTGTCTTGAAATCTGATAGTGCTGCCTGCTGAAGTCCTAGTTGGTGGTGGATAATGCCCCGATTAACATAGGCTTCAGCATGGTTTGGTTCAAGTTGCAATGCTAAAGTGAAATCTCGGATTGCGCCCTGTAAATTGCCGCTGTGGTGACAGGCACAGGCACGGTTGTAGAAAGCACGATGGTTGTTATGGTCTAGCCGAATGGCTCGCTCGAAGTCAGCGATCGCTCCTGGTATATTTTCCAACATCAGTCGAGCCAAACCTCGGTCATTGTAAACCTCTAGCAGGAGCGAGGTATCAGACGGGTGATGCTGACGTAATGCCTGGTTATAGTCAGCGATCGCTCCTGGATAGTCTTTCAGTTCAAAACGCGCCAATCCTTGATTGTAATAAGCACGAAAATCAGTACGATGTCGGGCGATCGCCTCAGTATAATCCGCGATCGCAGCTTGGTAATTTCCCAGACGGTAGTAGGCGAGTCCTTGATTGAGGTAGGCTTCTGTGTTGTCAGGATTTAGTCGCAAGGCTTGGGTACAATCTGTCGCAGCGGCTGTGTAATCACCCCACTGAACACGCGCCAAACACCGATTGCTATAGGCTGCCGCCAAATTAGGGTCGCGTTCAATCGCTTTAGTAAAATCCTCTATAGCTCCTAAATAATCATTACCTTGCAGCTTTTCTACGCCAGAATTAAAAATTTCTGAGGCGATCGCCATGGGAGTAGCTACGGTTATAGCTTGAGCAGGTGCTGTCAGTGGTAAGACAACAAGCACCAATGCTATACCCAAGCCAAACAAGATGCGGTACAAGTGGCTCATAAATCTATTAATAGTAGGGTTGAGCGATAGATTCGCTTCAGGGAGCAAAAAAGTGTAGAAGTTCATTCCTGCTCCACCCATCAAAGGCGGCAAAATTGCTCCACTCTTGTCGAGAGAACTTAGTGCCAGCCTTTCTCTGCTTGCTCTAAAACATAAGCGGCAACATCTTCAATTTGCTGCTCGTTTAGACGGCGGCGGAAGGCAGGCATAGAATTTTTACCATTCTTTACCTGATTTGTAATTGCCTCCAGTGAGTTCATCCCGTACTTTTCCAGGGCGGCTTTCTTCAAAGTTTTGCTGGCTACGACGATGTTGCGACCACCAAGATGGCAGGCGGCACAGTTAGCCCCGAAAATACTACCTCCCTTGACTGTGTTAGCCGCGAAAGCGGGTTGAGAGAGGACAACGGTGAACAAGGCGATCGCGACCCAGACAATCGATACAATTTTTTTCAACTGAGTTCTCCTGAAAATAGCTACCCAGAGTTAGGGTAGCGCCCCATATTATCGAGGGAAAAAGTTCTCCGCGTCAAAATAAATTGTCAGACGTTGTCAAGGGCGATCGCCTACGTAGCTGGCTAATTGAGCCAAAAAGGGAGAAGCCGAACCATCAAGGGCCAAATTGCCCCTCCCCAGCCAAGATTTGATTTAACTCCAGCCTTTCTCTGCTTGTTCTAAAACATAGGCAGCGACATCTTCAATTTGATTGGCGCTGAGACGTCCCTTAAAAGCTGGCATGGTATTTTTGCCGTTCGTTACCTGTTGGACAATTGCTTCCATGGAGTCCATGCCATACTTCTCTAGGGCATCCTTCTGGAGAGTTTTGCTTGCCATGACGACATTGCGTCCCCCGGTATGACAGGCAGCACAGTTAGCACCAAAAATTTTTGCTCCACCAGCGGGATCAGCCGCGAGGGCAGGGTGTGTTGTCAAGCTGAAGAAGGCGATCGCTAAACTTAGTACCGACAGTAGCGTTTTTAAAAGCATTTTCCTCTCACAACCAGTAAGCATTAAGATCGTTATTCATTGTGAAGTGAGCTACAGTCGGCGTCAAAAGACAAGCTGTCGTACTTCGCTCAAGATCATTTCTCTAACTCACTAACCCGGACAAATGGCACCTCTTCCTCCTCACCGTCCTCAAAAACTTTCTCTTGGCCCTTTGGAGACCGAGGTTTTGCACATTGTCTGGGAACTTGGTTCGGCAACAGTCAAGGATGTGCACGAACGAATTTTGAGCGATCCAGAGCGGGAGTTGGCTTATACCTCCGTCACTACGGTGCTGCGCCGTCTTACGAAAAAAGGCTGGTTAATGTGCGAAAAAACAGAGCGTGCTTTTTGCTGGCAACCTTTAGTTTCACGCCAGGAAGCACAGCTTCTAAACGCCCACGCTCGACTCAATCAATTTCTGGCTGTCAGCAATCCTGATATTGTCGCCGCTTTTGCCGATAGCCTGGATGCTGCCAGTGTCGAGCAAATTGAAGCGATCGCGCAACGCCTGCAAGCCCTGCGTCGAGCAACAGAGGAGGACTCGTAATGCATCTAGTGATGATTCTGCTGGCTGTGGCGCTATCTTACGGGCTGAGATGGAGCTGGATAGAACCCAGTGGAACTTGGGCAGAACGCTGGCAGCGATCGCTGTTGTTATTTGCCTTACCTCCCCTGATGCTGCTGATGACGGCGCTGGCGGTGCTGTGTATGGGGCCTCAAGGACGAATGCTGGGGCTACATACGGATTGGTTTAGCTATTGGCTGGTGCTGGGAGGTGTCGGAGTAGCTCTTGGTTTTTGCTTGAAGTTAGCAGTGGAAGGTTGGCGATCGCTACAACAAATTCGCACCTATCCTCAAATCAATCTACAGGCGACCTCCGCACGTCTGTTGGACAAGCCAATTTTATTCAGCGCTCAAGTCGGTTTCTGGCAGCCAGAACTAGTTGTCAGCCAGGGATTATTACAAACTTTGAACCCAAACCATCTCAACGCAGTCTTAACCCATGAGCAAGGTCATGCCTACTACCGGGATACTTTTTGGTTTTTCTGGCTGGGTTGGCTACGTCGCCTGAGCTTCTGGTTACCCAATACAGAAGCCCTGTGGCAGGAACTCCTTGTTTTACGGGAACTCCGGGCAGATCGTTGGGCAGCAGAACGAGTCGATCCGCTGCTACTGGCAGAATCCTTGTTGATTGTCGTCAGTACCTCGATTGCCGCACCGGAAAGCATCTGTGCTGCCTTTAGTCAGCCAGCGCCGCGTAATCGCTTGCAGGAGCGGATCGATGCCCTTTTAGAGGCACCACCGTCAATTCAGTCCAATTCCTGGATTTGGAGTTGGGGAATTTTATCCCTGTTACCGCTAATGGCAATTCCGCTTCATAATTAGTTACAAAAGCGCTGATTATTTTTAGAGAATAGCTTGACCAAATAGCTTGACAAATTAGAGATTTTATGAGTTTACAGACTTAGCACTTCTCTGTCGGATTAAGCACATTGGTAAAAAATTGAACGCCAAAACGCTCCCTTGTGACAGGAACATCTATTTTGCGAACACGCCCTAATAAAGCCTCAGCAAAACAGCACCTGGCTGTTCAACACCGTTACTCCTTGAGTTTGTCTCCCTGGCGATCGCCGTTGAGTTTGGGCATCCAGTTTTTAGTAGCAGGCTCCCTCCTCGCCTTATCTGGCTGTGGGTTGCTCAGTGAAACTGAAGCTGGCGCTCAACCGCGTACCCCTGGTGCAGAAAGAGGAGGAGGCACAACCCCTGTAGAAGTTGCCGTTGCCCGCCCTGGCACCCTAGGCGAACCCCTGAACTATGTCGGCACCACCCAACCCATTCGGGAAGTAGCGGTGCGATCCCAAATAGAAGGGCGGTTACTCGCTCTGCAAGTGGGAGTGGGCGATCGCGTTAGTCAGGGGCAAATCATCGCTCGGTTAGACGATTCCTTACTGCTGACTACTGTTAATCAAGCAGAGTCAGAACTTGCCACCCTGACGTCAGAAGTTGCCCGCGCTCAGACGCAGGTAAACAATGCGAAAGCGCAAGCGGCAAGGGCACAGGCAGAACTACAACAGGCACAAGTGGATGCTGAACGATTGCGATCGCTTGCTGCCTCCGGAGCAATATCCCGACAACAAGCCGAACTCGCTCAAACCGCCGCCGTGACTGCCCAACAAAACCTAAATGCGGCAAATTCCCAAATCGCCACCGAACAGCAAGCCGTCGCCGCCGCTCAAGGTCGAGTCGCTGCCCAACGCGCCACTCTTGCTCAGGCAAAAGAACGCCAGTCTTACGCCCTCCTGGCTTCCCCCCTTAACGGCGTCGTGCTACAGAAAACGAGCGAACCGGGCAATCTCATCCAGCCGGGCGGGGAAATTATCAAAATCGGTGACTTTAGCCGCGTCAAAGTAGTCGTTCCCGTTTCGGAGTTAGGGGTTGGCGAGCTTCAAGTCGGGCAGTCTGTGCAGGTCAGCTTAGATGCTTTGAAAGATGAAGAATTTTCCGGACAAGTGACTCGCATCTCCCCCGTTGCGGACAATACCACCCGTCAGTTACCCGTAGAAGTCACCATTGCTAACCCTAATGCTCGTATTGGTAGTGGCTTATTAGCACGGGTGAGCTTTGGAGGGAGCAAGACAGCGCGGGTTGTGGTGCCGCAGTCGGCATTGCAAGAAGGCAGGGGGCAAGGGAGCCGGGAAGCTGAGACAGAGGCTTCTCAACAACAGACTCCCTCCTCGTCAACTGTGTTTGTGGTTACAGGGAACGGACAAGAGGCAAAAGTTGAGGCTCGTTCGGTGCAAGTTGGCACTCGTACCAATAACAAGGTGGAAATCCTGGAGGGATTGCAACCCGGGGAGCGTTTTGTTGCCCAGAGTGGCAAACCGCTTAAAGATGGCGAATCTGTGCGCTTGAGCGTTCTGTCAGAAGAATCATGAGAAATAAGGGTAGGGAATAACTGCTAACCCCGGTAAATCCGCCCTTTGTTAGGACTCGGTGGCAACCCAATAATTGAACAAACATGAGCAACGGACAACGGACACCCGCAGGATTTAGCCTCAGCGCCACGGCAATTTACCGTCACATTGGCACGCTGATGCTAACGCTGGCAACCCTGGTACTTGGGGTATTTTTCCTGACGCAGATTCAGGTCGATTTGTTGCCATCCATTACTTATCCTCGGATTGGGGTGCGGGCAGATGTGCCCGGAGTCTCGCCGGAGGTAGCGGTGGAAGAAGTCACCAAACCCTTAGAAGCCGCCTTAAGCACGACAGAAGGCGTGGTGCAGGTGTATTCCCAAACCCGTGAGGGACGAGTGAGTGTAGATTTGTTCTTCCAACCGGGGGGCAATATTGACCAAGCACTAAATGATGCGACAGCCGCCTTGAACCAGGCGCGGGGTCGCCTCCCAGATACAGTGGAGCAACCGACGCTGTTTAAAGCTGACCCTTCACAGTCACCCATTTACGAATTGGCATTGCGATCGCCTTCTTTAGAAGAAGTCGATTTGCGAGTGTTTGCCGAGGAAGAACTCGTCCGCGAACTAGGAGTCGTTTCTGGCGTGGCATCAGTAGATGTTTCTGGTGGCGTCAGCGAAGAAGTGCGAGTGCAAATTGACTCAAATCGCCTCCAATCATTAGGTATTGGCTTAACAGAGGTATTGAATGCCCTCAGAGAACGCAATCAGGATGTAGCGGGAGGACGCTTGGAAGGTGATGAGGCAGAACCCTTAACCCGTACCGTGGGACGCTTCCAAAGTTCTGAAGAAATTCGCAATATCTCTTTTGAGGTGAGTAATGCTAGCTCCGAGGAGTCGGCTCTCAATCAAAGATCCTTAGTCTACTTGCGTGACTTTGCCGAAGTCATCGACGGTTCAGAAGAACAACGGGTTTACGTTTTCCTCAATGGCGAACAAGCCATTAAACTGAGTATTCAAAAACAGGCGGATGCTAACACAATTGCCGTCGTAGATGGGGTGAAAAAACGGATTGCCGAACTGCGACAGTCCGGTTTAATTCCGGAAGATTTAGAGCTGGTTGCCACGCAAGACGAATCCGTTTTTATTCGCAACTCGATCTCTAATGTGACAACGTCTGGCTTAATCGGTGCGGCTTTAGCCGCGATCGCTGTGCTGTTATTTCTGGGTTCTCTCAGGCAAACGGTAATTATCGTTTTCGCAATTCCCCTAGCCACGCTGACAGCAATTATCTTGATGAAGTTGTTTGGATTATCCCTGAACGTTTTTAGCCTGGGCGGTTTAGCGCTGGGTGTGGGGATCGTCGTAGATAACGGGATTGTCATGTTAGAGAATATCTCCACAGGAATGGGGATGACTCCCGACGGAGGAAAAGAGCCACGCCGCAGTTCCGAGTTCTTTATCCAGCAAGCCGCATCTAGCAGCCGCGAAGTGGAATCAGCCCTGGTGGCTTCCACGAGTACAAACTTAGTCGCCGTGCTGCCATTTTTGCTGATTGGTGGCTTCATCTCACTGCTATTTAATGAATTAATTTTGACGATTAGCTTTTCTGTTGCTGCTTCTTTGGTGGTAGCGCTAACTGTCGTGCCGATGATGACTTCCCGCTTGTTGGGGATACGTCGTTCTAGTGGGGTAAAAAATTCTTGGCTATTACAGCAGTTTAATCGCCGTTTTGAGGCAGCAACCCATGGTTACAGGCGCTTTTTGCAGATGGTGCTGCGTTATCGAATTGTCGTCATTGCGATCGCCTTTTTAGTCTTAGGCGGCGGTAGTTTTTTCCTCGTCAATCAAATTCCCCAAGAAATCCTGCCCCGCATCGATACTGGACAAGCGAGACTGTTTGCCTCCCTTCCTCCCGGTACCAGCCTAGAAAACAATCGCAAAGTGATGACAATGGTGGATGACATCCTCCTGTCTCAACCAGAAACCGACTACGTCTTTACCACGTCCGGCGGCTTTCTTTTTGGCAGCAACACCATCGCAAATCCTTTGCGGGGTTCCAGCACGATTTCCCTGAAACCGGGTAGCGATGTTGAGGCGTTTGTTGCCCGCGTCACGCCGCAGTTTGACAAGCTGAACTTAGTCGGCTCTCGCCTCCGTCTCAGTCCGGGTGAAGTACGGGGGATTATTTTAACTAACTCACCCATACGGGGTGCAGAAGTTGATGTTATTCTGCAAGGACCAGATACGGAACAACTTAACCAGGCAGGGCAGCAAGTGCTGCAAGCCTTAGACGAGCAAGTCACCCTGGCGCAGTTTCGTCCGGATGCTGACGACCAACAGCCGGAAGTGCAGATTCGCCCCGACTGGGAGCGGGTGGCGCAGTTTGGTCTCACGACACAGGACATAGGCAATACCATCCAGACGGCAATTGAGGGGTCGGTTCCCACACAACTGCAACGGGAAGAGCGTTTGGTAGATGTGCGCGTGCAACTGGAGCGAGGAGCCTTGCAACGGGCGGCTCAGTTAATGCAATTACCCTTATTTGGCAATCAAGTCCGTCTGGGAGATGTGGCAACCATTGAGGAAGGGGCTGCACCGGGTGAGATTCAGCGGATTAATCAGCGCCAAGTGTTTATCATTGCCGGAAATCTGACAGAAGGAGCCGTTTTGAGCGATGCGATCGCTCAAACCGAATCAGTGATTTCCCAACTCGACTTACCGGAAGGTGTCAGCGTCATCCCGAGTTCCGCTAGCGAAACCAATCAGCAACTGCAAGACTCGCTAAAAACTCTCGGCGGGCTTGCCGCTTTCCTCGTGTTTGTCGTGATGGCGGTGCAGTACAACTCGCTCATCGATCCCTTGGTGATTATGCTCACCGTTCCCCTCGCCCTAGCTGGCGGAATAATGGGACTATTTATCACCCAAACCGCCATCGGCGCAACTGTGCTAGTCGGTGCCGTTCTCCTCGTGGGGATTGTCGTCAACAACGCCATCATCCTGGTGGAGTTGGCAAACCAAATCCACGCTTCAGAAGGTATCGACCGCAAAAGTGCCATTCTCAAAGCCGCCCCCCAACGCCTGCGACCGATTTTGATGACTACCATCACCACAGTTTTAGGATTATTCCCCCTAGCACTGGGAATTGGCGAAGGTTCAGAGTTTCTGCAACCCTTGGGCGTGGTTGTCTTTTCCGGTTTATCCCTAGCCACTCTATTGACACTATTCATCATTCCCTGCTTCTACACCCTTCTCCACGACTGGTTTAGTGGCAAACCACCCCGCAAACCTACAAGAAAAGTTGTACAGATCGATACGCTGGATATTGTGTCTAGCAAGACCTGAGCAAGAGAAGGAACGCGATCGCCTCCTCAAGCTCCCCCCATCAAGATAGAAGGAACAGATCGCCCCACTTTTGCTTCTATGAATGTACTCTTCATCTGTTGCGGTTTTTCACGTCTGTAGCTCAATACCAGTCCACGCCTGCAACCGATTGTTAAAATCCAGTAAGTTTCCCAGAACGCTTTATGGTTAACACCGTCTTCAACCCCCATCAGCGGCTAGCTCACTTCTCCGTACCTAGCCAGTTCATTGCCAAAGGTCTTTTACTAGCAATGCTGGGGACGCTGGGAGCCTCACTTGGCGTTGCACAATTGGCTCCCCCTGCGGCGGCTCAAGAACAATCGGCTGCCGAGAACGCGGTGCAGAGGCAACTTTTAGGGCAGTGGCAAGCCAAAGACCCGACATCGGAGGAAGTCTTTACCTTTATCTTTGCCCCTGACAATAAACTGTTTGTAGTGTTACCTGCGCCTGAGGGGACTTCAGTGGCGCTTCAGGTAGAGTACGCCATCGATACCACCACCCAACCGATGCAACTAGATATCCAGCTCAGCCCTGAGCAAGTGGCGGCGACAATTTTTGAATTTACGGCTGATGGTAAGTTGCGTTTGCCTTTAGAGGGATTGGAACCGGGACAGCCTAGACAAACGGCGTTTAAACCCAACACGACACAATTTACAAAAACCTCTGAGGCAACAACCGTACCAGAAGACATCGAAGTGATCGAACTAGAAGCGGAAATTGCGAAAACGCGATCGCCCGAAGGTGAAGCCAAAAACTATATGTATGCTCTGACGATGGTGCAGCAGGCGCACTATGTGGAACAGGGAAATTTTGCCAATGCCATTGAAGATGTGAGCATTGGGCTGAGGACAGAAACGGAGTCCTATCTCTACCAGATTGTGCCTCAACGAGACAACAAGAAAAGTGTGATGGTAACGGCAACGGCTAAGGATGCCACACTACCTAGCTACACTGGGGCTGTATTTGTCACTCAAGTAAACGGGAAAGAAACAACCGTTGCCCAGGTTTGCCAAACCGAGCAGCCCTCAACTTCGCCGCCTGTAATGCCTCAGGCTCCTACCAGGGGTTCTGTAGAGGTTCAGTGTCCTGTGGGTTCCAAAGCATTACAGCTACAGTGAGGTTAACAAGCGGGCTGAAACGGAAGTGAAAGTAGCGATCGCTGACAGCCAATCATAACAAAATGTCCAGATTAACCCATCGTTAAGGGAAGAGATTGCTACAATCTCAATTAATTTTCGTTCTTGATTGCCATGACTGATCATGTTCTTGACGTTCGCAACCTGCAAGTAGAATTCCTCACTGACGCAAGACGGGTTTTGGCAGTCAACGGCATTAACTTTACGTTGAAGCGCGGTCAAACCCTGGGAATCGTTGGCGAATCGGGTTCAGGAAAATCCGTCACTTCCTTGGCAGTTATGGGGTTAGTTCCTACCCCCGGTAGAGTAACTGACGGCGAAGTTATCTTTCACGATCTTGCCCAAGATGGCAGCCCCCTAGAACCCGTGGATCTCGTAAGGCTCACTCCGGAGCAAAAGCGCCTTTACCGGGGCGGTCAAATCTCGATGATTTTCCAGGAACCAATGAGTTCCCTTAACCCGGTCTATACCTGTGGGTTTCAGCTTACCGAAGCGATTCGCCAACACCAGAACGTTTCCCAAGCAGAAGCACGGCGACAAGCGATCGCCCGTCTTCAGGAAGTTAAACTCTTACCTAGCGATGAAGAGCTGCGCCAACGCTACCTAGAAAACCTCCAACAGCTAGATCTCGGTCAATCTTTACCGGGAGAAAAGGAAGTTAATCATCACATTAATCAGCAAAAACTGGCAATCCTGGAACGCTATCCCCACGAACTTTCCGGCGGTCAGTTGCAACGGGTAATGATTGCCATGGCGATCTCCTGTAACCCGGATGTGTTGATTGCGGATGAACCTACAACCGCCTTGGATGTTACGGTGCAAGCCACTATTCTCGATTTGTTGCGGGAGCTGCGCGACATCCGGGGGATGTCGATGATTTTCATTACCCACGATTTGGGTGTGATTGCAGAAATTGCCGACACTGTGGCAGTGATGTATAACGGCAAAATTGTCGAAAGCGGTGATGTTTGGCAGATTTTTTCCGATCCTCAGCATCCCTACACGAAAGGGTTACTCGCTTGTCGCCCGCGCCTCGACCAGACTCTGCCATACCTACCGACTGTGTCAGATTTCATGGAAGTTGTGACGGCAGAAAATGGGGAACAAGCTATTAAAGAAAAATCCCCTGACGTATTACCCAAAGTTACAGATGAGGGCTTAGAAATAAGGGAAAAGGTAACTGATAAACCCTCTAATGTTGTAAAAACTTCTTCCCCTTTGATCGCCGTCCGCAACCTGCAAGTCGGCTTTCCTGTCCAGGGCGTTTTTGGCGCAACTCAACGTTACATCATGGCGGTTGATGGGGTTTCCTTTGAGGTTTATTCTGGGGAAACTTTGGGATTAGTCGGGGAGTCGGGCTGCGGGAAATCTACCCTGGCGCGGACTTTGCTGCGGCTAATTCAGCCCATCAGTGGCGAGATTCAGTTTGAAAATCAAGATGTGACTCGTCTCAAGGGGAATCGCCTGCGACAGTTGCGACGGGAGATGCAAATTGTCTTCCAAAATCCCTATAGCTCCCTCGATCCTCGGATGAAGATTGGAGAGGCGATCGCCGAACCGATGTTAATTCATCGTGTGGGAGGTAATCAAAAAGTCAGACGCGATCGCGTTGCTTATTTACTAGAGCGTGTTGGTTTAAACCCCAACTGGATAAATCGCTATCCTCACGAGTTTTCCGGCGGTCAACGTCAACGGGTATGCATTGCCAGGGCTTTAGCCTTGAACCCGAAGTTTATCATCTGCGATGAATCTGTTTCTGCATTAGATGTATCTGTGCAGGCGCAGGTACTCAATTTGCTCAAAGAAGTACAAGCCGAATTTAATTTGACTTACATCTTTATTTCCCACGATTTGAGCGTGGTGAAATTTATGAGCGATCGCATTATGGTGATGAACAAAGGACGGATTGAAGAAATTGGTCTGGCGGAAAATATCTACCGCGAACCGGAAAAGGAATACACCCGTCAACTGATCGCCTCGATTCCCACAGGGAGTTTGGAACGCATCCAAGAGCAACAAGCGGGACGGGGTATTGCGCCATTATCTGCAGTCAGAGATCCCTGGGCTGTGAATTAAGGTTGCGACAGGTTAGCTAAGGTGGGAGCAGATGTGGCTATGATTGTGATTTTTTTAGAACTAACTTCTGCTCTAAATCTTGCCTTCAAACCGCTGGTGCCAGATGATGTTAGCCAAGACGACAACAGCTAGAGTGATGCCTCCTCCAACCCAAGCCAGCAGGGGATTGTAACCACCACGGCTGAGGTTCTCCATCCAGAGATGGGTGAGATCGGAGGACACTAACCGATCGGCGAGGAAGGGAGAGAGATAGATCAAAGCTGCACCAATAAGCAGCCAGCCCACCATAGAGGCGAGCAGAAAGATGGTTTTGGCGGTAGATTGGCTACCCATGAGCGATCGCGGTAAAGAACTAAGGTTGAGATTAGCATGGGCGATGCGTTACGGCAGAATAAAGGCAATCTGTGGCAGGGGGCGATCGCCAATTTCATAGGCTACGATTGCACGAGTAAGCTTTGATTGAACTATGAAGAAGCCGGAACATCCCCTCACGGGAGAAGCACTAATTAAGGAAGTCTGTCGGCGGATTCGGGTTGCCCGTAGTTACTGGGATGCTCATAATAATGCGGCTTGTCGGGGAGAACGCGATCGCGCTTTAGCCCTTTACAATACTCTGACGAAAGAACAAAAAGACAAGATTCCGCAGCAGTTGCGGGTGTGGCTTCGCTACCGCAGTGAAAAATACTTTGGAGAACACCGAACGCCGCCCAAGTCGAAACGAAAGTCGAAGTAGTAATTTTCTTTTACGGGGTTTGGATAGGGCGATCGCACCCTTAATCAGGTCTTGCCGTCGTTCCAAGCCTCTTTTCGATTGACATAGTGAAAGCTTATAAAGTTAAGTCAATGTATAATAAATTTTGAGTAATCAAAGGCTGAAATAGCTTGCACAGAGCCTACCAACATAGCACCTGATGCCTGCATACACACTTCCTCAATGTCCAGAACTATTATTGAGAGTAGCAGGCTCGGATTCCGATAATGCACGATATAAGGCTTTGAAGAATGTTGTTGAACTTGTTAACGCAGGCTATCTAAAAATTCAACTGCCTGAAGGCTTTAGTACATGGCAACTCATTGAAATTAAAGAGCAAGATTTAATGGCTGAAGATGAAAATAAAATCATTGAAGCTGTAAAAGTTCTTAATAAGCTTTCTGTTTCAAGGCAGAGAATGCAGGAACTCAATGAACAAGCTTTGCAAGCTCGAAGACATATAGATGTTCTCTTCACCGAGAAAATTTTAGCGAAAGAAGATTTTAAGAATATTGAGGAAGGTCTTAAGATTATCAGGGATTTTGCTCAAGTTAGTTTGCGATATAAGGAAGCATCAACTAAAGCAGAAGAAGCTCGTTCTATACTTGACGAAGCATTGAATATATATGAAGAGTAATTTTTCAAAAAAAGAGTAGAATGAAGCTAAAATATTTTTCTCAATCTTATAACATTCCAACAGCAGAGGATGAGGACTGGTTCGATCCCCAAATGTCTTCGGATACACTTTTATTTATAGATCCTTTCCTTGTTTTTGAAAGTGATATTCCTTTATTCAGCAATGCCAAAGAAAAGTTTTTTACTTTCTTTAACTCAGCTTTTGAATTAGCTCATGAGGCTGTGAACTCACGTACAGCCTATAACAAATTAAAAGCAGTACTTAAGTTTCCAGAGGTGAAAGAATTATGCTTAGGGTTCTCTGAGCGAGGAACTGCTGGATCGGGTTCTGGAGGTGGTTACTCTAAAGGTTTTGCTGATGCATTATTGAAACTGGCTTCTGCTGGTTATACAGGGCTAGATCACTTTGAAGAAATAGAAATTTTTACATTAGGTATTGGTAAGGATAGAATTAGCGATGCTACAGCAAATATTATTAAGCCTGAATTAATTGAATATACTCAACAAGTATGTAATATATTCAAGATTCCTACGATATCTCATGTAATTGAAAATGCTGGATTTGACTATGAATACAAGCGTTGGGACAAAGGTCGAGTTTATACCCTACCAGGAAATCCTTTTTTCAATAGAGGAGAAAGGGCTGTAATCCTTGTACCCAAAGCTTTTCTTTGTGCAACTCATGCAATTGGAGCTGATGGCTTCAAGAATTATGTCCAAGACAACAAGAATGAAGAACTAAGAGCAGATTTAAACTACGAAATTGAAAAAGAATTTAAAAAAATTAATAAGTCACATATTGTTGATTTAGCAGAAAGACATCCGAAGTGGGTTCGCGAGTATGTAGATTATGTTGAGAATGATGCAGATATAAAACCGTACGATCTTGAAGTTGACCGTGAGAACTTATATAGAAATGAAAAAAGAGCTTATTCTTTTATTATTTCTCATCCAATTGAAGTATCTGTTTCAAACAATGAAGAATTCGTTCAGTGGATCGAACTTTTAATTGATAGATTTAGATTGTTTATTGAAGAGCAAGATGGAAATAAGCTTCTATGGAATATAGTCAAAAAACCATGTAGCCAGATAGTTGACTGTCAACCTTGTAAGGAGTCTACTGCTCGAAGCGTTTTAGTTGAGATAATTTTAGGTTATTGCTCTATCAACAAAGTCAATATATCTAAAGAATCAGATTTAGGCAAAAAAATTGTTGAATTTAGCTTTTCGTCAGGATACAAAAACCAAGCTTTGATTGAGTTAAAGCTTGCTAAAAATAGCAAAAACATTACTCAGGATGATTTGGGCAAGCTTCCAGCACATATAGAATCATATAAAACCAATTATCGTTATTTTCTAGTTATTCCGTATACAAGAAAAGAACTTGAGTGCATAAACAAAGCTCTTACTAAAATTGAAGCTATAAGCTTTGGAGAACTCGCGTTTAAATTTTTTGTTGTTGATGCGACTTTAGATCAACCAAATATTTCTTTTGCACCCTCAGAATCTAAGCAAATGTCAAATGATCGTCTTCGTGCAGTTGAAAAGAATCTAGAACTTCTTCGCAAGCAGATAGAAGGTAGGGAAGAGGCTAAAAGTATAGCTCCCTTCGAGGAAAAAACTCGTATCGAATTAGGAATTCAGAAGCTACGTGAGGAGATGCGTCCTTTTGAGGAAGAATACTGGCGGCTTCTAGCGGTACGCTCAACCCAGGTGGAAATTGCTGAACCAGAAGCAGAACTCGTAGTTGCAGAACTCGTAGAGCAAGTGGGGCAACTGCAAAATAGCAGCCAGTATCCTAATGGAGTACTTCAGCTTTTGCAGAAGATTTACATTGAAGTGAGTAAACCGGGTACACCTGCTGCCGCAAAGCTAAAGGGCGCAGTGTCAATGTTTCCACCATTTGTGAGCTTAGGCTACGAAGCAGAAATTGACATTGAAAGCTTTTTTCGTACCCATATGCCGACCTTTACTCAGTGGTACAAGAATTTAGCGAAAAAGTGATAAGTTAGGCAATGCTCTGCATCACAGCCTTATCCCCAAAAAGAAGTGAGGCAAACGCCCTAAAAATTCCTGTTG
Source organism: Kastovskya adunca (assembly GCF_059505785.1). Taxonomy (NCBI): domain Bacteria; kingdom Bacillati; phylum Cyanobacteriota; class Cyanophyceae; order Coleofasciculales; family Coleofasciculaceae; genus Kastovskya; species Kastovskya adunca. The sequence continues at coordinate 158,462 of NZ_JCACLG010000046.1, forward strand.
CCATTCCAGAGTTCGAGTTGGGTTGTTGCTTGGCAGCGCACTATCGAACATACAGCCATCTCTTCAAGGGAGATAGAATGCAAGCGATCGCGCACCGACACCGAGCGACCATTCAAATACATCACACAAACATTCGTGTCGAGCAGGTAACGCATTCTCTAGTCAAACGCTCCAGCAAGGTCATCATCAAGGCTCTCTGAAATTCCTGAATCATCAAGGACAATAGGATCATCAGCACAGATGCCATAGAACCGTTCTAGCGATCGCCCCGTTACTTTTGGTGATGAAACAGGCTGATAAATGACCATCACTTCCACCTCTCGTTCTGTTAGTCCAACAGGAATATCGAGATGGAGAATGCCATCTTGCCCAACACGCTGCCGTACCTTAATACTTTCCATCGTCGCTACCTCTGTACTTACAAACTGATTTCCTCACCCAATTCTTGCAAAATTCCCTGCAATTCGGTGATGGCTGCTTCCAATTTACCGATCGCCTCCTGTGCAAGGATGGCGGGTTCAGCAACCATAATCCTATTAAAAATTGCACTTTTGACGCAATTTTGTGCAAAATCAAAAATCACTTTAATCTAATCATGAAAAACTTATTAATCAACTCTTCTCTTAACATTTATCACTATTCAGAAAAACTACTGGTTATATTAATTGCATCGCTGCTCCGGAATGGGGACACTTTCCGGGGAAGCATAACTGTGCACTCTGGTTTTTCTCTTAGTCACTAAAAATTATGAACAACAGATTTTCCAAAGCCCTAGGTTTCGGTCTCTTTTCCCTCCTGCTCTTGATAACCAGTTGTTCTGAGGCTACCAATACTGAACAGCCAGCCTCTACCACGGTTGAATCTGAGCAAGCTGTTATTCAACAAGAGCCATCTGCATCGAGCCAGAGCCTTGCCCCCGGAGACTATTGCTTTAAAATTGCTGAAGAGACTATCACTGGCTCCACTCGATTAAGCATTGCCTCAGACAATCGCGTCACTGGAACCGGTGAAGCAGTGATTCGCAATGAGAAGGAAGGCTACTTCACTTCTTATCAGCAAGTGCTTAAAGGTACATTATCTGGCGAGCAATTGAAGCTAGATGTGACCACGGATATCGAAAACGATACTCAAAGCTCCCAGGAAACCTGGAAGTTAACTGAAAATACCTTAGATACGGATAGAAATATATATCAAAAAGTTGACTGTTCTGCTTTAAATTCTGATCAAAGCAATGGTGACCGTCGCCTGAGTTTTGCTTCTGGTAGTAATTCTGCGGTTGTTGAAAATGCGGTTGTGCGTGGCGATAGAGATACCTATCTGCTAAATGCTAGAGCCAATCAAAAAATGGCTCTCAACATTACGTCTGTTGAGAATAATGCTGTGTTTGATGTCGTTGCTCCCAATGGTGAGACGCTCAAGCAAGAAGCAACCAACTCAAGCCTTGTCTTGCCCGCAACTGGGGATTATTCGGTGGTTGTCGGTGGCACTCGTGGCAACGCTACTTACAAACTGCAAGTCGAGATCAACTAATGCCATAGAATGTGCTGCCCAAAACATCAGTTTGGGAGTGCTGGCTGCTACAGTGCGATCGCCACTTCTGGGAGAGGAGCGCGATCGCCAACAAGACTATCCTCAAAACACCTTTGCCTGACATTCAGTAGTGAATTTTGCCAGATCTGTTCTTCTTCTCGCCCTAGTCGAAAAGGGTTGGGGAGGCTCTAACGACTAACTACCATGGTGAAGCGCTCCTCCCGCCGCATCCCTAAAACTGCAAGTGTTGTCTTAACATCCCTGATAGTGGTCTTTGCTCTATCAATCAGCCAAGCTCTCATGCCATCTCCGCCGCTACTGCTGACCGAACCCTTTCTCCAACTCCCAACTGAGACATCTGTAAAAGTTGTTTGGTTTACCGAGTTTGCAGGTTTTCGCCATCTTGTCACCTACGGTTCAAAACTGAACCAAAAAGCGATCGCCACAACAACCCAACTCACCCGCACCCAAGAAGACCAAAACTCCAAAGTCGGAGAACAAACAGAAACAGGGCAGATTTACCAACAACCCATAAAGCGCCACATCTGGCGTCATGAAGCTGAGGTGACAGGTTTAATACCAGGAGATCGGATTTCCTATCGCGTCACTAGCCTTCGGGAAGATAACCAGAGTGTGAATAGCGAAGTCTTCACCCTGGCTGCTACTCCACCACCCGGAACGCCGCTAAAAATCCTCCTCACCTCCGATTACCAACTGATGCCCATGACAGCGGCGAATCTTCAGAAGGTTGTGGAAACAGTCGGTCAGGTGGATGCTGTTTTTCATGCCGGAGATTTAGTTAATGTACCCGATCGCGCCTCTGAGTGGTTTGATGACAATCGCGGTGGGGCGTTCTTTCCCGTCATTCAAGGACGTGCCAATTACGAACTGAAAAAAAATGGCGTCAAGACTCTTTACAAAGGCGGTGAGTTAATTCAACACGCTCCTTTATTTCCAACCATCGGCAATCATGAAGTAATGGGGCGAGTTTCCAGTTCAAATAGTCTCAGCGACCAGTTGAATGATGCCTATCCTCGTCATGCTGCTGAGGCACTTTACACAAAAAATGCCCAGCAATTGAACCCTACGAACGACGCCACAGTGCGTGAAGCGTGGCTGAAAGATAACTCCTTCAACACTGATACCTACAACGAAATTTTTACTCTGCCGCAGAAGGACCAGGGGAATGAGAATTACTATGCTGTGACCTTTGGGGATGTGCGCTTGGTTGTGCTGTATGTCACCAATATCTGGCGGAATCCTAGCCTTGAGGCTAATGCTAGAGGCAGATACAAAGAGTCAGAGCAAGACCTGAATAACCCCGCACAGTGGGGCTACGGACAGCACATCTTTGAACCCATCGCTAAAGGTAGCCCTCAGTACACTTGGCTGGAACAGGAACTCAATAGCCCAGAGTTTCAGCAGGCAAAGTACAAAATCGTCATGCTGCACCATCCGCCCCATACCCTAGGTGATAACATCGTGCCTGCCTACACCGATCCGGTGCAGAAAATTGAGCGGGACGAAGATGGAGAAATTAGAGCGATTCGTTACGAGTACCCGCAGGACAAAGATTATATTTCTCAGGATTTGCTACCCCTGCTGGAATCGGCACAGGTGCAGTTGGTATTTTTTGGACACTCTCATCTCTGGAATCGCTTCTTGAGTCCGAAGGGAATGCACTTTTTGGAAACCTCTAATGTGGGTAACAGTTACGGTGCTTTTTTGGGCGATAAAGAGCGTCCTGTACCAACAGGCTACAGCGAGAGATACGTGGCAACAGGCGATCCAAATGGGCTAGAGGCGATCGCGCCCAGTATCGCTCCCCTAGTCGGAGAAGATAACCAGCCGCTACCCTATATCGCCAGTAATGACATTACCGCCTTCAGTATTTTGGATACGGGGGCGGGAACGGTGACTAGCTACTATTTCGATACGCAAAAACCCAAATCAGAGGTGGTGAAGTTTGATCAGTTTAAGCTGACGACACCGCTTGAGTAGCAGGCTAGGTGCCGTTACAGAGTCTCTGGATCGATGCCTAGCGATCGCCATCTTTCCGCATTCAAAGTTTTCTAGAAACAAAAAGTAATACTTGCCAATTTGTCAAGCCAGTCGCATCTCCTGCTCAAGAGGGATGCGATTTTTTAATAGGGAATAAGCTCACAAAAAACTGTAAAGTTATGTTTCAACCCTTTTAAAAATATATAGAAACCTCCCGAACATTAATGCAAGACTTAACCTAGAACGTTATAGGAAGGAACATTTAAAGGAAACCTATGGATAACCAAAAACCACGATATCGCCTCGCCTGCACCCTTTCTTTTGGCGACATCTATGGTCAAATCATCATTTGGTTAATTGTTATTTTCATTTCACTTGCCTCAGCACTGGCACTATGGAGTGCCGAGCGCCAAATCTACGCGTTACTGACAGTAGGGCTAATTCTAGTATTGTCTTTGCCTTTTCTGCTTTTTGCCTTCGTCACCACACTGCTCAATCACATTGAGCTGTCGCCGATGAAGGAAATCGAAACGACAGAAACTGTCCGTGGCAACACGCCCAATCAAAACCCAACACAAGCACAAGCAGCAAGTTGAGGCAGGGAGTAGGGGCGCAGGGGCGCAGGGGCGCAGGGGAGAACCAACAACCTCTTTCATACTTCACCCTAGCCTTCGGCAACGGCTTCGCCGAACATACTTCACCCTTCACCCTTCACCCTTCACCCTTCACCCTTCACACTTCATACTTTCTCCCCTACTCAGGACTCAGCACTCAGGACTCAGGACTTAGTATCCCCTTCACCCCAATCGCCAAGATGAAGAACTTCCCTCCCTTTTGGGAGGGAAGTTTTTCTTTGCGTCACGATAGTAGGAGAGAGGAATTGCAGAACTCACACAAAGATGCTAGAACACGATGTGATCATTGTCGGCGGCGGTTTAGCTGGATGCCGTGCCGCCTTAGAGATTAAACGCACCGATCCCAGTTTGGATGTCGCTTTAATTGCTAAAACTCATCCAATTCGCTCCCACTCCGTTGCGGCGCAGGGCGGGATGGCGGCGACGCTAAAAAATGTCGATGCGGACGATAGTTGGGAAGCCCATGCTTTTGATACTGTCAAAGGTTCAGATTACCTGGCGGATCAGGATGCGGTAGAAATCCTCACCCGTGAAGCGCCTGATGTAGTAATTGACCTAGAACATCTGGGAGTTTTGTTCTCCCGCTTGCCAGATGGGCGCATCGCTCAACGGGCATTTGGCGGGCATTCCCACCGCCGTACCTGCTACGCCGCTGATAAGACAGGTCACGCGATTTTGCACGAGTTGGTGAATAACCTGCGGCGTAATGGCGTACAACTCTACGATGAGTGGTACGTAATGCAGTTGATTTTGGAGGATGGTCAGGCAAAGGGCATCTTGATGTACCACATCCTCGACGGGCATTTGGAGGTGGTACGAGCCAAAGCGGTGATGTTTGCCACGGGGGGCTATGGCAGGGTCTTTAATACGACCTCGAATGACTTTGCCTCAACGGGGGATGGTTTGGCGATGTCAGCGATCGCTGGCGTGCCTTTGGAGGATATGGAGTTTGTGCAGTTTCACCCCACAGGGTTGTATCCAGTCGGCGTGCTGATTTCTGAAGCCGTGCGGGGGGAAGGAGCGTATCTAATTAACTCCGAGGGCGATCGCTTTATGGCAAACTACGCGCCCAACAAAATGGAACTAGCTCCCCGCGATATTACCTCACGGGCAATTGGGCGAGAAATCCGTGCCGGACGGGGCATTCATCCCGATGGTAGTGCGGGCGGCTCCTATATTTACCTCGACCTGCGTCACATGGGACGAGAAAAGATTATGAGCCGCATTCCCTTCTGTTGGGAAGAAGCCCACCGCTTACTGGGGATTGACGCCGTGCATCAACCAATGCCAGTGCGACCGACTGCCCATTATTCAATGGGGGGAATTCCTGTAAATACAGAGGGTCAGGTGCAAAGTGGTGCAGATGGTTTGGTGGAGGGATTCTTTGCCGCAGGTGAGTCTGCCTGTGTCTCAGTTCACGGTGCTAATCGACTGGGAAGTAATTCTCTGCTGGAATGCGTAGTGTATGGCAAAAGAACCGGGGGGGCGATCGCGCAGTACGTCCAAAACCGTAAATTACCAGAAATTAACGCAGCACCCTACCTAAAAGCTGCCCAAGAGCAAATCCAAGCGCTCCTCGACCAACCCGGCACCTCCCGCATCGGAAAGCTTCGTCAAACCTTCCAGGACTGCATGACTGAGCATTGCGGTGTTTTCCGCTCTGAATCAGTAATGAGTGAAGGTTTGCAAAAATTACAGCAGCTTCAAGCCCAATACGGGCAAATTTACCTTGATGATCAGGGGAGTTGCTGGAATACCGAAATTATCGAAGCCCTAGAACTGCGAAATTTGATAATTGTTGGGGAAATCATCCTCACCTCCGCCCTCAAGCGTCAAGAAAGCCGGGGTGCCCACTACCGAGAAGATTTTCCCGAACGAGACGACACCAACTTCCTCAAGCACACGATGGCATTCTATTCCCCCGCAGGCATTGACCTGGCTTACCCTGCCGTCAATTTGAGCTTGTTTGAACCAAAAGAGCGGAAGTATTGAAGAAAGTCCTGAGTCGGTGAGTCCTGAGTCGGTGAGTCCTGAGTCCTGAGTCGGTGAGTCCTGAGTCCTGAGCAGAGGCACAGGGGCAGGAGATTTTAATGAACCACACCAGGCACAGAGGGCACGGAGGTAAAAGAAGGAGAGGGAGATGAGGGGATGAGGTGTAGGGGTGATAAAGTGTACGGGCACAGGCTTCCCTTGCCCCTACCGACTTACCGACTCACCAACTCTCTTCATACTTCATCCTTCATACTTCATCCTTCATACTTCATCCTTCATACTTCATCCTTAACTTCCGCCTACTGGGGTTTCTGAGACATCGGGCGAGACACCAGGGGTAGTAGCGCTGGCGGTCGCTTGGGTGGCGAGTTGTTTGATTTGGTCTTTGTATTGGGCAGGAGCAAGGGAAATGGCAGTGGTAAATAGGGATTTAGCTTCTGCCTCTCTTCCCTGTTGTTGCAGCACCATTGCTTTTGCTAATACGGGGCGAAAGTCCTGTTTATTGCTGTTGATCGACTCGTCGTAAATAGTGACCGCCTCGGTATAGCGCTGCTCGTTGGCATAGACCTGACCGAGGAGCAGTTGTACAGAGGTGACATCAATGTTGTTTTCCGGCTGCACGCTGTTGATTTGCGTTCCTGCCTTCAAGGTGTCTTGGAGTAAGCCAATCGCTGCTTCTGGGCGGTCTTCTTGCAACAGCAAACTGACTAATCCTTGTAACGCCTTCAGGTTTCCAGGTTTTGTGGACAAAATGGTGCGGTACGTTGTAGCGGCTCCTTCGCGATCGCCTGCTTGTTGTTTTGCCTGAGCCAGCAAGACGCCGTAATCCGTTTGTTCAGGATTAAGCTTTGCCAGCCTTTCTAACGGCTCAATCGCTCCTGGGATATCTCCTAGTTGTAACCGTGCCTCCAACAGCCCTCGCAGCGCTGTGGAGTTATCTGGCTCTCGCTGAACAACCAACTGATAGCCTCTGGCCTGCTCTTCCAGTTCAGCTTTCTTAGCTGTTGTCAGGCTGGGTGATGCTGTGGGTGTAGCTCCGACTGTAGGCTGGCTTTCACTGAAAACATTTCCTAACAAGGGAACCATCGAAATCCCGACGAATGCCAGCACTGCCAGCACTATTACCACACTGATCCACGGACTGCGCTTTTGAGACACTGAACTTGTTTGAACTCTTATGACATTATTAACCCACGCGTCGATTTTTTCTCCCGTCCCAACAGCAACACTTCACAATCTCCATTGCCGTATTGCTGATTCACCCGGAATTACAGGTATTTTTACTTAAATATTTTCTAAGCTATACGGATTTACCTTGTTGAGCGCTGCATTTTGTACAATGAGCAGACTAACACCCTGTCTTCTCTACAATCCGCCTGTCTAAATTTGGTTAAATTAAAGCTAAAAACTTTAAAAACAGCCAAACAGTGGGATGGTAGTGAAGAAAATGACGTTTTACCGCGTCGGTCTGACCCCCACCAGGGGAAAGTGTCTCCGCCGCTAGGAGGTTATATGAGTCCTTCTGTGAACCGGTCTTCCGAGTCACCAGAATCTTTTGGCACAACGCCACCAAATTCCCCTGATCTGCAAAGCCAAGAGCCAACGATGTCATCGGACGATGCGAATAAAACCAATGAGTCAACCCCTATGACTGACTCCCCTGAGGCAGCATCCTCAGCTATCCAACGTCAGCAGCCCATTCCCCCGCCCAGTGAACCGAGACAATACCGCGCCATAGGACTAGTTCAGGGTCAATACATGCCTTCTGCCGAACAAATGACTAGAGGCACTCTCTTGTCAAGCGAGGGGACATTGATTGATGCTGTATTGCTAGGTCGGGTGATGAGTTTGGTGAAAAATCACCTGGACTTAAGCCAGAACCACCTGTGGGTGGTTTATCCTCGCACCCGGCAATTAGAGGAGGGCTTGCATGTTCAAATTGTTGGTGTTTGGGAACCTGAAAAACTCGGCAGTCCCGAATCAGACACAGGTGTTTGGGAACCTGAAAAACTCGGCAGTCCCGAATCAGACACAGAAGACTCAGGAGCAGTGGTCTTGGGAAAATCTGAAACTGACTCTGCCTCCACTACTATGCAAGATGGCTATTTTTCCATTCGTGGTGAAGTGATTTATTACTCCCAAGAAGAAGAACAGCTCGTCATCAAAATTCAGCAGGCTCCTCGCAGAGAATCGGAAAAAACTAAGTTCTTCAAGCTAAACCTTAAAGGAAATCTCGGCGATCGCGCTGTCGGTCATTTTTGGGATTTGCAGGTACAGTTGCAAAAAGACGTGTTGGTTGTTCAACAAGCAACAGATATCGGTCTTGTTCCCGTGAAAAAACGAGGCAAAAGACCGCCCTTCGGCAATCGTCCTCGGAGCGGAAACCGACCCTCTTCTACCCCTCGCCCGGTTCGCAAAGATGCCCCAACAGCCGGAACTCCGCCTCAACGTCGGGAAGTTCCCAAACCGATTAAGCGCAAAGATCCGCCGAGTGACGGGCAAGATAGTTGACGAAAAGATTTGAGTTCTGAGTTTTAAGTTTTGAATCCTCAAGACGTTTCAACTCAGAACTCAACAGGGGAGAATTCTTTTGATGGGGTGAAGGATGAAGAGAGTCGGTGAGTCGGTGAGTCGGTGAGTCGGGGAGAAAGGATGAAGTATGAAGGGTGAAGTATGAAGGGTGAAGTATGAAGGGTGAAGTATGAAGGGTGAAGTATGAAGTATGAAGGGTGAAGTATGAAGTATGAAGTGTGGGTGTAGTTATCCCCTGCTCCCCTGCTCCCGTTCGGCTGAGCGTTCGACTGCCCTTCGGCAGGCTCAGGAACCGCGCTCACGCCGAAGTCTCACGTCGAAGCCTGCTCCCCTGCTCCCCCGCACCCTTATCTCCCCATAGCGTCACAGCTTAGTGCAGATTAGCGTCCCAGATGCCAATGTAAATGCGATCGCTACTGTTCCGTTCTACCACCCCTTTCAAGCCACTTGTCTGAAAGGAGTATTGCTTCGTCTGGCGTTGATGCACCCGTTCGACTCCCTCCTCAATCTCCCTAGAAGCACCACCGCCGAGCATTCCATTCACTACCTGTACCATTACCTCCGGTTCTACCGATGACGCGAAAGCGGCTTCACTCTGGCGCAGTCTACCAGTATTTCTGTCAAACAGATATCCGAAAGATACCCGATCCGGGACATAGTTTTCGTAAAGTACCGCCCTGGTATTCCACAACCCTCCGCTAACCTTTGTGGGATTACCCAAGGTTCCTCTGATTTGACTTTCCGGCGTTCCCACGGGAAATCCCGTCAGGCTGGCGACAGGCGGGGGCGCTTCCTGATTCTCTGGCGGTGCTGGGGCGGGAGACTCAGGAAGTGCCGGGGATGGTGTTATCGCTTCTGTAGGCGAGGACTCTACTATCGGTGCCGGGGATGGTGCCACAACGGGGGGAGGAGTTTCTCGGATAGGGTTTGGGGAGGGGCGAACGGCAGGGGGTGCTGAGGTGGTGGGAGGTTGTTGCGTAACGGGTTCCTCTGGGGCGGTGGGGATTTCCTGCGTAATCGGTTCTTCAACGGTAGGTTGACGTTGGTTTTGGATAGCCGCAACTGCCAACCCCGCCCCTAGTAAAACAGCGGCAACGATTAAACCGATCACCTGGGTATTTTGCCCTCCTGGTTGCTTTACCACAGGCGCAGGGTTAACAGGGGAAGTGTAAGGTAAGCCAGGGGTAGGAGGGGCGGGGTATCGGGCGGGAGAAACGGCTACAGTTTGGGCAATTGAGGGGGCTTGAGTAGAGCGCAGGGCGTTGAGCATGTCTGTTGCCGAGGCGAAGCGATCGCGCGGATAAAATCGAATCGCCCGATCGATTACAGAGGCTAGGTTTGAGTGGACATTGGCAGCCTCTTGACGCCACAAAGTCTCCCCAGTTTGAGGATCGGATTCCAACTGCTGCGGCGTTTTCCCCGTCAGCAAAAATACCGCTGTTAACCCCAAGCTATATAAATCGCTAGCAAAGGTGGGGCGTCCCGAAGCTTGCTCGCTCGACATATACCCCGGCGTGCCAATTACCAAGGAATGCATTGCGTTTCCCGGCGTATTTACCACCGTCGTTACCACCTCTTTCACCGCACCAAAATCAATTAGCACGGGCAAGTTATCCCGTTTGCGGATGATCACGTTATCCGGCTTAATATCCCGGTGGATCGTGCGCTGGTTGTGGATATACTCCAGCACAGGCAATAACTTCACGAGGATATCCTTCACCTCCGCTTCGCTAAACTTGCCTTGTTGTTCTACCTGTTGCGTCAGGGTATTGCCTTCAATCCATTCCTGCACAAGATGGAATTGCCCGCCCTCAGAAAAATAGGCATACAAGCGGGGAATCTGAGAGTGCCCTTCGCCCAACTCTTCCAAGACGGCAGCTTCTCGCTGGAAGCGTTCTTGCGTCTGCTGATGCGCTAAAGGATCGTGAGTGACGGGTTTAAGCTGCTTAATCACGCATTGGCGTCTTGACGGCATGTAGCTGTCTTCTGCCAAAAATGTATTGCCAAATCCTCCCGCACCGAGCGCTCGAATGATGCGATAGCGATTGTTTAAGAGCGTTGGCGTCATGAATTACCCCAAACTTTGCGGATTTGCGATCGGTAGATAGATTGATACCAATTCTCTTTAATTTTATTGATTTGTGAAGGCGAGATCCTCGACTTCTTTAAGTTGGGAATCTAAGCCACTAGCGATCGCATCTCTTTAATCACGCGATCGCATACACACATTTTAGTTACCTTGTCAATACTTAAGTCTGAGTCAGGTTTATTTTCATTTTGCTCAAGGACGGCGATAGAGCTGCACAATCTGTTCATTAGTTAGCAAGCGATCGCCTTGATAAACGCGCAACTCATCATTATTAGAAAAATCGCTAGCACGGAAGTCTGGCACGTCGTAAAGATAGTTGCCGTTGTAGAAGCCGTCGCCTTTCCAGGGAACGGTTATGCTGTTACCCATTTTCTTACCGCGTCCAATGTAGTACCGAGGATTATTATTCTCCCCACAGACAGCGAAGTTGAAGTTTGCGGTTTCTCCGAACAGATACACAGCGCTGCTATCTGGGCAAGAAATCATCACATTTTCTGCCGGGAGAGCCGCCTCCATGTAACTGGGGAGAACTTGATCTAAGCGGGAAGTACTCGCAGCGGAGGGATTTTCAGAGACGACATCCACCCTGACGGCGTAGTCAGAACCCTTTGCTGAGGAAACTTCTACAACGTAATCCCCGGAACTGGGGAGAGAACCTTCCCACTGGGGAGAGGCTGTACCAAGGATTTGTCCATTGGGGGCAATTACCGCGACATCAACATTGCCTTGCTCAACTTGGGCAGTAAACCATTGTCCTCTGCCAGAGTTAATTAGGTAGCGTTGAGTTTGGTTAGGCGCTGCGTAGGCGCGTAGTGTTGCGCCTGTTTCGCCGTTGGCAAATCTCACCCGTCTCATGATATTGCTCGATTGGGCAGGTTCCGTTGATTCAGGTGGCGCAGGATTGACGATCGGACGAGACGGTTCGGACTGGGGATTGGTGGCGATGGAATCTGCAGGAAGAGGAGATTCGACAGATTGCTGAGATTGGGGTTGGGGCGATCGCGTTAGCATCAAACCCATCAAAATAGAGCCACCAATCAACCCGCCCGCGATCGCACTAGCTAAAAGAATCATTTTGCTCCCATTCCCACTCTCCTGAGTCGCTACAGGTGTTTGCGTCGTGGGGAGAGTTTGAGTCGGTTGAGAGGGTGGGGAAGGTTGAAGGGGTTGTACAGGATTAGCGATAGTTGGCGGCAAATTTGAGGAGGGAGAAGGCATCACCTGTACCGTGGGGGGTACTGTACTCGCTACCGTCTCTACCCCCGCCATACCTGCACTATTTAAGGCAGCCAGCATTTCGCCTGCGGTAGAGTAGCGATCGCGGGGATGTCCTTGAATCGATTTATCCAGCACCGCCGCAAAATGCGGATCGAGATTAGGCACATGGTGACGCCACAAAATATCCCCATTGAAGGAATCCACCTCCAACTGCGGCGGTAGCTTTCCAGTCAGCAAATAAACCGCCGTTAGCCCCAAACTATACAAATCGCTACAGTACATCGGACGCCCTGCCGACTGTTCGGAGGGCATAAACCCCGGCGTCCCAATTACAATCGACTGAGTAGCATTACCTCCCGATGTCACCACCGTCCCCATCGTTTCCTTCACCGCACCGAAGTCAATCAGCACCGGAACCTCTCCCTTCCCGACAATAGGATAGGGCGAAGATTGGGAAGCCGTACGCAAAATAATATTATCCGGCTTGATATCCCGGTGAACCATGCGCTGACTGTGGACATAATCCAGCACAGGTAACAAACTGACCAGGATGTCTCGGACTTCTGCTTCCGGTAAACGTCCTCGTTCTTGCACGCGCAGGGTGAGAGTTTCTCCTTCCACCCACTCCTGCACTAAATAAAATTGCCCCTCTACTTCAAAGTAAGCATACAGCCGGGGAATTTGGGGATGAGCTTCCCCCAGTCGTTCTAGGATGGCGGCTTCCCGTTGAAACCGCTCTTTTACCATTTGCTGAATCTGGGGATTATTGCTGACTGGCTTTAGCTGCTTGAGGACGCAGCGACGCCCAGAAGGCATTTGAGTATCTTCCGCAAGAAAGGTTTCGCCAAAGCCACCAGCACCCAGCGCTCGAATGATGCGATATCGGTTGTTTAAAAGTGCTGGTGTCATTTGATTTCAGGGAATAAAGCAAATAGGATGTTAGCTAATTATTTCAAGTCCAGCAAGCCATTTTCCTTAAGCTTCGGGTTGAAGCGAATTTCCGTTTGTACGCCCCGTTCCTTTAGCTGCTCTACAATTTCCGCTTCCACGCGTCGAGCCACTTTTTTCAACAGCTTGATTTGCATCAACTCATCACCGTTGTTATAGCTTGAGCGTTCCTCCTCCGTCATTGTCGGTTTTGCATCTATCGGTTGAGTCCAAGCTGCTTCATCCGCCCCATTACCCGGAGGAACATCACCATTATCGCGAATCCACGCTTCCCGCACGCCTTCTAATAAAGTGCGATTGGGGCGATCAATGGTTTGTACTTTTAGCCAGTAACAACTGTTGGGCTGACGCACAAGATGCTGTTTGATGCTGAGATAAATATCGCGAGAATAGCCAACAAATTGTAGGACTTGCTGACGATCAAAAATCGCATAAATCCCAATTTTCCCCAGCAGTTGTTCCGGTAATTCACCGTCCTCATTTAGGTACGGGATATAGTCTAAAGTTTGAAGAGGTTTAATTTCTGTTTCAGTAGACATTGGTAAATAAATATTCTAGTTAACGATCTTATAAATGGCGCAAAGTCGGCTGGGGTTGAAAACTTTTGCTTTGAACATAAAGTTCGGTGGCACGTTAATGATCGCATAATCATCAGATTCGTGATACTGCTCAAATTCTGCTGGCATCCCTTTGGGAGTTGCCGTTGTGTAGGGAATCGGTTGAAAAAGTAACTCTGTAAATTCCACAGTTTGACATTTAGCTTGTCCGGCTATTTGGCTCAAGAAGCCTTCACTTTTTAACAAAGTAAATAAGTTTTCTCTAGCTTCTGGGTCAAGAACAAAATCACTGTCAAAACTATTAACGATTTTTAATCTAGCCATGCTTAATAAAACGGGTGGAGCGTAGTTGACAACAGGGGTGATTATACCTGAGGTACCTAGCTCTTACCAAAGCAGAAGCCGTCATGGTAACAACTTGTAGCAGTTTAGTCTGGCAATTTTGTAACTAGGAATCAGACTCAACAAAAGTCTAACCTTCGAGGCAAAAAACCTCTTAACTGGAAGAGTACTGACATAATAGGTTTGGCGGCGCTGAAGCCCCTACTACGAACCCTCAAGTCTCCTAACCTCTCTTCTCTGTGCCTCTGCGTCCTCTGTGGTTTATAAAAAAGAATAGACTTTGCACCACAAGCTAAACCCCAAAAGGAGAAACAGATGTCACGCGTTACCGAGATTTTAAACTTCTGGTTTGGTTCCCCTGAGTCAGAGGAATATGGCAAGCGGCGTCAGTTCTGGTTTACCAAAAGTGCCGAGTTTGATGAAGAAGTGCGATCGCGTTTCTTAAGCGACTACGAACAAGCCGCATCAGGACAACTAGACGACTGGAAAGACTCCCCTCTTAGCTGTTTAGCGCTAATTATCCTCCTCGATCAGTTCCCCCGCAATATGTTTCGCGGTACAGCCAAAGCCTTTGTCACCGATCCGCAAGCCCTCGCCGCCGCCCAACACGCCGTCGCCCAAGGCTTCGACAAGGAACTGCTACCAGTACAGCGCTGGTTTATCTACCTACCCTTTGAGCATAGCGAGAACCTAGAGCATCAGCACCAAGCCGTTGAGTTATTTAGCCAACTACCTGACAATCCCGACAATGCCGAAACCCTAGACTACAGCAAGCGACATAGGGCAGTAATTGAGCGTTTCGGACGCTTTCCCCATCGCAACAAGATTTTGGGGAGGGAAAGTACTCCAGAAGAAGTGGAGTTTCTCAAGCAGCCAGGTTCGTCGTTTTAGAGATGAGATGCGTGCATTCTTATCAATAGTTATGAGTAGCGATCGCTTTCATATTGTAGGGAAAGAGCGATAAGCCTACGGCATAGCTTCGCTTAGCGCTTTTCGTGCTGCTTCGGCTTTGGGGGAGTGACTTTCGAGGAGGATGGAGCGATTGGAATATTGCTATGATACTATCCGTGATACTATTCCCGGATGGGCAAATTAAGGAAATTAATAGAGCAATTCCTCAACCAACCGCCGGAAGTGCGGTTTGAAGACGTGCGCTATCTATTGGAAGCTTTTGGCTTTGAAGAAAAAAGGTCTAAGGGTAGCCACCATAGTTTTCGAGATTCACAAGGTAGAAAAGTCACTGTACCCAAAAAAGGCGGACAGAAAGTTAAAGGAGTTTATGTCCAGCAAATTGTTGAACTATTGAACTTGGAAGAATGGAGCGATGACAACACTGAATCAGAAGAACAAGCAGATTGAGAAGCAACCACTGGAGTATTACTTGAACCTTCAGTATCCAGTAACACTTTACCCCGACCGAGAGGGGGGATATGTGGCTCAAATTAAAGACTTGCCTGGATGTTTAACTCAAGGTGAAACGTTGGATGAGGCGATCGCAAACATTCAGGAGGCGCGGGAGTTGTGGATTGAGACAGCTTATGAAGCTGGAGATGAAATTCCTTTACCCAGTACTGATGATTCTTACAGCGGTAAACTACTCCTGCGGATGCCGAAATCTCTGCATCGTCGTTTGGCGGAAAAGGCTGACGGAGAAAATGTGAGTCTCAATCAGTACATTGTGTCTGTGTTGAGTAGGGGATGAAGCGGCGCGATAAGCCTACAGCGTGGCTCCGCTTATCACTTTTCGTACTGCTAAGGACTATAGAATTTAGATTTATCTGCTAGGCGAATGATTGTATTGCGAGAGCCGCAAAATGGTCAGTACGCTACACAACAAATTATTTATGAAGGGGCAATTGTGCCGTTAGCATTTCTAGATATTCAGGTATTGGTTGAGAGACTTTTGGCTTGAGCCTTTTGCACCCGTGGATAGGGGGCGATTGCGATCCTCTGTAAGTATTTACTTCAACTTGCCTTAAAGCCTATTTCTCCACGTTTCTAGAGCTTCAGATACCAGATCGTCTATATAACCGCCAACTTGTTTGCCTCCTTCATATAAGAAATACAATGTCGTGCGTCCTATCTCCATTTTGCCAATTCCTTTTGGAACATGACCGAATGCCCAATAAACATTCCACTCAGTATCAACATTACCTACTTGCATCCTACCAACAGCTTTTGTCTTACGCTTAGGAATGGGTAACCAGAGGAATAGTATAAGCTTTTTCGACTTTCTTTCAAAAACTAACTCTGCACATAACTTTGTCTTTCCTCTTCCATACTTTATACTCTTAGACTCCGTTATTTCTTGCATAAGGTTATCAAAGGCAAGTATCTGCTGTCGAATTTTGAGAATTCCTTCTTCCTCGCTAACTGTACACGAACCTAACCAATCTAGGAGTAATCTAGGAGGAGTTAGTACACCTTCATTAATATTATTAAAGTCTATCTCACGATAGGGAATTTCTATTGAATAAACTTGTTCTGTATCTATATTATTTAATTGCAAATAAAAATTATCCTTCTTAAAAACTCCTAAATGTAAAAAATCTAATTCAAGCTTGTTGTATTTACGATCTATCAAATTATGCTTATGAAAACTTGGTGCAACTGCCACTAGACGAACAGGTTTTTCATAATCCAATTGTTCCTTGAAGGGTTTTCCCTCTAGCAAGTTGTCATAATAACGAGTTAGTTGCTGAACAAGATAGCGATCTTCAGCATTTTTCAGCTCAATTACAACTAATTTCTGATTGTTATCAATTGCTAAAATGTCGCAGACTTCGCCTTTGACAGAGTATTGTCGCTTTAGGGGAACCAACCCTAGTAGCTGCTTCAAATTAGCCCAGACGAAATCTTCCAAAGCTGCTTCGCTTGAAAATTCCCATCCCGACCCTGTCTTCCTTAAGGCTGCACCACTCAGCATTATTATCTCCTTGTTTCAGCAAATAGCTACCTTACGACCAAGGCGCGATCGCACGGTTTAAGGTTAGTCTGTTTGTCGTTACAGTCACAATCGCCCCCTTCCTACATCTAGTTCGGGAGGCTGTAAACCCAACTTTAGCAGAGCATTGCGGAACTTATTTCCGATGCCGTTGGCACAACTAAAGAGCGTGAAGCGTAGCTATCCCGTAAGGAATCGCCACCCTACAATACGGCTTAGTCCGCCTATCATCCGAATGATGCCTTAAGAGCGATCGCCTTTGTAAAGCTCCAACACGATCGCTCCGCCATTCCAACAAGTTAACCTTGAGAACAGAGCAATCAGGAAGTTAGCAATGTCACGAGCAATTGACGCAACAGAAGTTGGTAACCACATTAGTGAATTGATCCAGCAGGTTGTTGAACAGCAGCAGCCTCTGATTATCGAATCTGAAGGGAAGCCTCAGGTTGTCATGCTTTCTATCGCTGAGTACGAGCGTTTGCTCTCAGCTAACAGAGTAGAAGTAGGGCAAACCCCTTTGGGCAGGAAACTCTCTCGAATTCGTCAGCAGATTGTTGCTACTGGTGAACCGCTTCTAGATTGGGATGAAGTCAATCGGGAAGTGGCTGAACGTCGAGGCGAAAACGGCTAGAACATTGCATGAAGCGTACTTTCATTGATAACGACTGAGAAACCCAGTAAACCCATGCATCGTGTAACGAAGATCAAGGTTATTTCGATCGCTCTAAACGAGTCCTGAAGTGCGATCGGAAGCACAATTGCCTTTGGCACTATCTAAAGAGCGATCGCTCTCCTTAACCATCAACCTGATTCGACTCCGGTAGGAATTCAGGATTCATCACTTGCTCTGGAGTGTAGGGACATTCTTCTGGAAAAACCTGTTCGCCCAACTGAGTCTCTCGAATCGCCAAAGCTAAGCCGAGTTCGTAAGCAGCGAGGAAAACCTCATTAAGATAGGACTTCAAACTAGGACTATCCTGCAAAAGTAATCTAATCTGAACCCGTTGTTCTCGAATTGTACCCAACCAACTATTGCTGCGTTTGTCAGGTTGAAATTGCCATTTCAGCAGGTGTCCTAACAATACTCCCAGCCGATTTCTCAGCTCTTGTCGCTCTTTCCTGCCCAACGATTCAATTTCCTCAATCAGGTTGAGTGTGTCTAATTGCTCCCACTGCTGAGCTTTGAGCAGAGTTACCTGCTCTTGAGTCCAGCCATAAAAATCTGTTTCATAGAGGTGAGATATATGCATTCTCATCAAATGATTTAGTAGAGAGAGTTTGAGAGAAAGAGCGATCGCCTAAAAAGGCAGGTACTCAACCACATTGAGCCATTCCTCAGGTTCTGAGGCGAGAGCAATCAGTTCCAAATCCTTGACAAACTGCCCAATCGTACCTCCTAACTGGTGTCCAAATATCAAACCCGCAAACGGTCGTTCCTGACGCTGCCAATCTTCAGCCAGTGCTTTAAAGCGGATATCCTGAGTGAACAAAACTCGACCCAGCGAACTAGTGCGTTCCAAAAGTGCCTCATCAGTTAACTCGGCTGAATTGTCTTCAATTGCAGTGAGAACGTCTACACCACGACGACGCAACTGATCCGTAATAGCTTGAGGTACATGAACATCCATATAGAGCGCGATCGCCACTTACAACAGCCCTCTTGCCTTCATCCGCACAAAGAATGGAGTTGGCGATGCTTGAGATTTTGCCTGTTGCGCTTGCTCCCATTCCAGGCGAATTTCATTGTCAATCTCATCTTGGCGATCGAAGTAATACACCATCGCCGCATGAGCTTCTGATAGCGTCAGGTAAGGATGCTGTCGGCACATTTCTTCAACTGACCAACCATAAGCCAAATAATCCATGACAATCTGAGCAACGCGCACACGCGGTATCCGTTGTAACCTTGCGGGTTGACCTTCTGCTTTCTCTATATGAGGATAAATTACTCCTGATGTCATGGCATTGGTTTTGAATCCCTACTGAAGCCTAGAATAACAAGTCTGTTGGGTATTCGCTTTCCTTAACTATTCACCTAATTACAAGTTCTTTAAGCATCACCCTTCCCAACTCCCGGAACTTTGCGATAAATCGCCGCAATATCGCACCGGAAATCTATACTATCGAAGTAAACTTTATCTCCTGTTTCATAAGTTTTAGAAACCCAACCTTCTGACTCAGACAAGCAAAAACACTCAACACTCATCTGAGATTGATTAATCAACACATATTCCCGTAAAGATGACAAAGTTTGATAATCAGCAAATTTTTCTCCTCTATCAAATGCTGCTGTTGAGGGAGATAGCACCTCAATAATTAAAGAGGGGTAGAGAATGAAATCTTCTGTAGAGTTTGTATCTCGCTCATCACAGGTGACAACAACATCTGGATAATAATAGCAGTTCGCTTCCTCAAGTCTGACTTTAATATCTGAGGTAAGAACAAGGCAAGGGCTATCATTGAAGTGATTACCCAAAAGTATTATTAAATTACTTGCAATAACAATATGAGGTTTCTTTGCCCCAACCATTGCATAGACATGTCCGCGTCTATACTCGTGTTTGATCGGGCTAACTAGTTCTCCCTCTAAGTAATCTTTTGGAGAGATGTAGAATTGGTTGTTGCTAACAGTCATTGAATCACCCCAGTGGGAAGAATATGTTCAATCGCTATTGGTCTAGCAATCCAGTCACATCTGGTACGGTGGATCTCGGCATTAATTTATAGATTGCCTCCTTCCCGCATTTAGTTTAGTAGGCTGTGACCTAACTTTAACAAGCATTGCGGCACTTAGTTTCAAATGCAGTTGGGATGACCAAAAAGCGATCGCACTCTAAACGAATTTACTCAGGCAATTCTCCAAAACGTTCTCGATAACGAGCCAATAGAGCCTCAGCTTGTTCTGCTCGCTCCTCGGCTTGCTTCCGAGCCGTAGCTTCTTCCTGAAGAGCCTCCACCAACTCCTCCGGAATCAACAACTTCTCGCCCGTATCCTCGCGGGTAAAACTAATCAGTTCCCCCTCCACAGCCAAGCGTAGCTGTAACGGTTCGCTCCGACTATCTGTAATCGGCTCATAGCTCTCTCCCCGGAGACGATAGCCCCGCAATCGTTCTTCTATCCACTCCCCTTTGGGGTCAAATAGCCAGTATTCCTGAACCTCTAATTGCTCGTACAAGGTTTTTTTGAAACTTATATCTTGCCCTTGCGTTCCTGCGGAAGTCATCTCAAAAATTACAACAGGTACTTGACCTTCTTCCCAGATTTTGTAATTGTCCCTTCCTCCAAGCTCAACATCAAAAATCACCATCACATCCGGAGCAACTCGCAACTTAGGAAAACCCTGAGCGTAGTACAGAAACTGATTACCTAAAACTGTTGCCTGACGACCCTTCAGATATTGCCTCAAAACTTCTAGAGTTGTCAGTAAGGCGTAGAGATGAACAAAAGTTTCTGCCACGGGTTCGCCGTCACTACTGGGGTATAAGAGTTGGGACTGTTTGGCTGCGGGAGTAATAGCTGTCATAGTTGCAGATTTTAGCGTTACTGTCTATTATGTCAGCCTCTAATTAGCTAGCCCTGTCAAGATGAGCTTAAGAAATTTACGTTATTGAGCGCGAAGCTTGTTAATAATCAATAGAGAATGACTGTATTAAAACAGCAATTTTTGTTTAGTCGGTTACGGCTTCGCCTAACTACGAAATTCTAAGACGCCACAAGAACAATCATGATTGAGGTGGCTAAGAAGAGGTCAAACGTTATTTGTTATGTCTGACAAAGAAAATCTCTACCAACAACTTCTACAACTGGATGGTCGCGGGTACAAAGCCTACAAAGCCATTCAAGGTCGCTACAATTTCCCAGAATTTACCCTAATTATCGCTCGTGTTCAGGGCGATACGTTCGCTTCTCCCAGTCATTTCCGGGTGCAGATGTCGCAGTTAGTTGCGGGTTTTCCTCCTCAGCTTTATCAAACCCACAGCCGGGAAATTGCGCTGCGAGATTACCTAACGCGGCAGTTTGCTCAGGTAGCCAGACAAACTAGCAGTCGTCGGGGAACGGGTAGGAGTGGGTTAATTGCCATTACCTCTGTGGGGCAAACGGTGCTGGAACGCACTGCATGTGGGGTGAATGGGGAATCTGTGGAAGTGCGATTTGTGGTGGGATTACCTGCGAGGGGGAGGCAAATTTTAGGGCGTCAGGCGGCAGAGATGCTGTGTGAAGATATCCCGGAAATTGTCGGGCGATCGCTAAAATACTCACAGCTTGACCCAATAGCGATTCAGCATCACGTTGAAACGGTTGAGGATGCAGACTGGCTGCGGCAGCAGTTAAGGTCACGGGGATTAGTGGCATTTATTCCCGATGGGGCAATCTTACCTCGCCGCAGTGGAGTGGACGATCGCCCGTTAGAAACAGATGCTGTACCGTTTGAGTCACCCGACTCCTTACGCGTGGAGTTTACCTGTCCCAATCGCGGTTTAGTTAGGGGGATGGGAGTACCAGCAGGAATTACCTTGATTGTTGGCGGTGGCTATCATGGTAAGTCAACCTTGCTCAGAGCAATTGAGTTAGGCGTTTATAGCCACATTCCCGGTGATGGGCGGGAGTTGGTGGTGACTGACGCGGCAACGATGAAGATTCGCGCCGAAGATGGACGCAGTATTGTCGGGGTGGATATCTCGCCGTTTATCAATCAGCTTCCCCAAGGTCGTTCTACTAGTAACTTTTCCACTCCTAATGCTAGTGGTAGCACCTCTCAGGCGGCAAATATTATTGAAGCGTTGGAAGCGGGAACTCAAGTATTGCTAGTGGATGAGGATACCGCCGCCACTAATTTTATGATTCGCGATCGCCGGATGCAACAACTCATCGCTAAGGACAAGGAACCAATTACCCCCTTCATTGACAAGGTGCGGCAGCTATACAAGGACTACGGGGTTTCCACCATCCTAGTCATGGGGGGGAGTGGCGATTACTTTGATGTTGCCGATACGGTAATCGCGATGGAGAATTTTCAATCCAGCGAGGTGACGGAAGATGCCAAAGCGATCGCCCAACAATATGCCACCCAACGCATCGCTGAAGGCGGGAAGCAGTTTGGGCAAATTACTCCCCGCGTGCCATTACCCGAAAGTATCGATCCGAGTCGGGGAAAGCGAGAGGTGAAGTTGAAAGTCCGGGATGTGGATCAGGTTGTCTTTGGCAGCGAAGATATCGATCTGTCGGCGGTGGAACAAGTTGCTGAGGCGGGACAATTACGGGCGATCGCGGAGGCGATTGTTTATGCCAAGCAGCAATACATCAACGGCAAGCGTACCCTACCAGAAGTTCTTGATCGCCTCATTGCAGATATCGATTCTGAGGGGTTAGATATCCTTACCCGCTTTCCTGAAGGAGATTTAGTGCGATTTCGTCGTTTTGAGTTTGCGGCTGCCCTCAACCGCCTTCGTACTCTCGAAGTTCGCTAACTCAGGGATTGTTGCAGTCAGGGCATGGCAGTGCTATGCCCTTATAAGTGGTGTTCTAAGCCAGAAAATACGTAAGTCCTGTTCGGATCGGCTCGGATGGGAACTCAAGTTTAAAGCGCGATCGCGTACTCACCTGGAGGATAATAAGCACATGATCGCGCTTAAGGGAGCAAAACCCGTGCAATCCAATCTCGAAGCCTTCTGGATGCCCTTTACTGCCAATCGGCAGTTCAAAGCAAAGCCCCGCTTGCTAGTTGCGGCGCAGGATATGCACTACACCACGGCGGATGGTCGGCAAATCCTGGATGGAACAGCGGGATTGTGGTGTGCCAATGCAGGGCATTGTCGCCCTCAAATTGTCGAGGCAATTCACAAACAAGCCGCGAATCTGGACTTTGCCCCGACGTTTCAGATGGGGCATCCAGGGCCGTTTGAGTTGGCAGAACGCTTGCTGCCCATGATGCCGGGGAATTTTGACCACGTCTTTTTTGCCAATTCTGGTTCGGAAGCGGTAGAGACAGCCTTAAAGATTGCGATCGCTTATCATCATGTTCGCGGTGAAGGCACGCGACAGCGACTGATTGGGCGAGAACGGGGCTATCACGGCGTCGGCTTTGGCGGCATTTCTGTGGGCGGGATTGCTAACAATCGCAAGTACTTCGGCAGTTTGTTGGCAGGCGTCGATCATCTTCCCCACACCCATAACTTAGAACACAACGCCTTTACTCGCGGACAACCGCAATGGGGGGCGCATCTTGCCGATGAGTTGGAACGCCTAGTTGCGTTGCACGATGCCTCAACCATTGCGGCGGTAATTGTCGAACCTGTAGCGGGTTCGACAGGGGTACTGATTCCCCCGGTAGGCTACCTAGAACGCCTGCGGGAAATTTGCGACAAGTACGGCATTTTGCTAATTTTCGATGAAGTCATCACCGGGTTTGGGCGTTTGGGAGCCAGCTTTGCCACAGAATACTTTGGGGTAATGCCGGATTTGGTGACAGTCGCTAAGGGTTTAACGAATGCGGCGGTGCCGATGGGGGCGGTATTTTGTCGGGAAGGGATTTATGACGCATTTATGAATGCCCCAGAAGGAGCAATTGAGCTATCCCACGGTTACACCTATTCTGGTCATCCCCTTGCTTGTGCGGCGGCAATAGCAACCCTCAACATTTACAAGGAAGAGGATTTGTTTGCTCGTGCTCGCGATTTATCTAGCTATTGGGAAGATGGTGTGCATTCTCTCAAAGGCTTACCCCACGTCATCGATCTTCGCAATCTTGGTTTAGTTGCGGGAATTGAACTAGAGGCGTTTCCTGGTAAACCGGGTTTCCGGGGTGCTGAATGTCTCCAGCGTTGCTACGACAATGGGCTACTGATCCGCACAACAGGGGATATCATTGCCCTCTCGCCACCGTTGATTGTCCAGAAAGAGCAAATTGACCAAATGTTTGAGATTCTGGCTGGGGTGTTACGGACGCTGAATTAAGTGCATCGGTTGCTTTCTTGAGAAGTTGTCTGCAATGTCCGAAATCTGTCAGGGCTGAGGCGATTTTTAACGAACCGCACTAAGCACCGGGGTAGTCAAACCTCAGCGCTTCATTATCCGCACAAACGTGTAGAGACGGTTGGTTTTATACTTGCCGCTGCGATCGCGTATCGAAATACAGTTACGTCCTTCGCTCATCGTAACCCCTGCTCCCGCAACAAAGCATCAGCCCAAGCCGCATCAGTTTCTGATAACGCTGGCACTGGTTCGCGGGTGTAATCTATCCGCATCTCGTAACCCGCTACGTCATACATGTTATTCAATAACGCCTGCAAATCTAGAACGGGTTCGACATCTTCTGACTTCAAAGGTAGGGAGAACTTAGGAATTGTATGTTGTAAGTTAAAAGCGTATAAATCGGCTATAGGACGGCGATCGCTCCGACAAACTAAAATCCGGTAATCGCTTTGAATCCCATTACTAAAAAATGGCATGGGCTTCCCACTTCGTAGGAGGTCGATCTCCAGTAAATGCGTCGAACTCCCCAAGACTTTCTGACGTTTTTTCTCATAGGCTTTGCGTCCTTCCCCAGAGCGTTTGTTGACGGGAGAGAGAATTTCTATTGCTGTTACGACTTCTTTTGTTTCCACCTCTCGGATTTCTAAATATCCCTGCTTGACCGTTTCCGGTATGGGAACTGTTACTTTCAAAGGTTGCGATGGCGGTGCAGCGACAGTAACATTTGTTTTGGGATTTGTTGCCGTTAGCGGGCGTTGTACCACCACGTCGGGAATACCGACAAGCAGCGAATCTTCTCCGCTGGTTTCATAAATTCGCACCTCAACTGCAACTATGTATTTAGGACGCAGTTGAGGAGCTAATGTTCTCAAAATCTCACTAATTAGCAAGTGATGTACTCCCGACCAAAAGTCAGGATGTTCTAAATAGGGATTCATTCCCGGAAATGGAGAAGGCATAATCATATCGCCTCAAGTCTTATCCATCTGGAGTTCTACTTCACATCGTAGCCAAACAAATTAGGGTCAACTTTGGAAGAAATTGCCCACACCACCTGACGCGGAGCGCGGATATTGATGTCTTTATCCACCACAATTACAAACTTGGTGTAAGTAAATTGGGGCAACGCACTCCAAAAAGCGAGGGCAGCACGACGGGCTTGTCCGGGATAGGCTTTGTCAATGGAGATAATTGCCGCTTTGTAGCTGAGGGCTTCCATGGGCAGGAAGAAGTCTACAATTTCTGGGACTTGTTGCCGCAGGATGGGGGTATAGATGCGGTTAAGGGCGATCGCGCACAAATGTTCCGTAGATTTTTTTACTTCATCAAAACTTGATAATTTCCTCAGTTAATATACTCAGTATTTAAAGATTAGATGAAGCTAAGTTTTGTGAATTGACAGTATTTATGCCAAATGGAGTATTGTACTGGGTATGAAATTCAAGTTTTAAATTTAGTAAGAGCGGGGACAAAATCCATTCTTACGCGGTTTTCGTAAATAACAGCTCTTAATAAGCGATTTAGTAAGCTAACAAGCTTGCTAAAAGCAATTTATTTTTTAGCGTCTTCAATTTTGAAGTACGTAAAGATCTGCTTTTATTTAGCGATTTCCTAATAAAAAACTGGATCTAATCAGTTTTCCTACAACTACATAAGTCATAAATCATGAAAGTTTTACCTAGGAATGTACCTCGTTCCCAGGCAATTGTTGCTGCGGAATCATCGACTAGTTTTGTATTCCAGAAAGTCAAGCCTTCAGACAACAAGCAACTGACTTTACTGACATCCTTTGCTGGAATTGTTGCCAAAGATTTGTTTCTGGGAACGCCAGCTTTAGGTGAACCCCAAGAGCATTTAGAGGCTGCCATTAGCTGGCTCAAGCAAGCCCACAATCTTAGCCCTGACGAGGGTGTGAGTTGGGGATATTCCCTTAAAGGTGGGTGGCGAGCCTCTTACCGCGAGACATCTGGCTATATTGCGGTGACGTTCTTTGATCTGGCGAAACAGTTGCAGGACGAGGATGCTTGGCAACGGGCAGTAATGGTTTGCAAATGGCTGTGCCAAATGCAAAATGCCGACGGCTCTTTTTCTGACCCCCGCTATGGTTCCGAGGGAATTGTGTTTGATACGGGTCAGGATTTGTTGGGGCTAGTCCGTGCTTATACGGAGACGCAAGATCCGTGTTTTCTAGAGGCAGCGGAGAGAGCGGGAGACTGGCTCGTTGAAGTTGCGGATGCCTCCGGACGGTGGACGCGTAACACGCATTTAGGCATTCCCCATGTCTACAACACCCGTGTTGCCTGGGCGTTGTTGCAGTTACACGCCATCAGCCCCAATGCAGAACGGGAGCGGGTAGCACGGACAAATTTGGACTGGGCATTGAGCCAGCAATGCAATGGATGGTTTGAGCAATGTGCCTTTACTACGGGGGCTGCTCCCTTTACCCATAACATTGTCTACGCGATTCGAGGTCTTTGGGAATCGGGCTTGCTGCTGAAAGAGCAGAAATATCTCGATGGAGCGATCGCGGGTGCTGAAGCAATGCTGGGACATCTGCGTTCTGATGGCTTCATTCCCGGTCAGATTGACCCCAGTGGCAAAGCTCAAGGGCGCTACTGCTGCCTAACTGGTAACTGCCAAATGGCGATCGTTTGGCTTCAGCTTTTTCAACACACAAAGGAGCAGCGTTATTACGATGCTGCCGCCGCTAGCCTCCGTTATGTGATGTCTTGCCAAGACATTCACACTACTAACGCCAACATCCGGGGCGGCATCAAAGGTTCGCAGCCTATTTGGGGCAGATACACGCGGTTGTCCTATCCCAACTGGGCAACCAAATTCTTTATTGACGGCATGTTAACGCTAATTAGGGCACTACCATGACTCAAGTACAAGTTTTAAATCGCCGGGTTGACTCTAGAACAAACGCCGATGCTGTTTTGGATGACAGGATTGAGCGGGTGCAAATTCTCAACAGCAGTTTTGACGAGATTACGACAAAAGAAACGGTGGATTGGGCAACTCGTTTAATCCTGTCCGGTCGTCGAGGATATATCTGCACTGTCAACGTTGCCATTTTAATGATGATGGCTTCTGATACCCGGCTACAACAGTTTGTCGATCAAGCCGCGTTGATTGTAGCGGATGGTCAACCACTCGTTTGGGCGTCGCGGTTACTTTCTCGCCCTTTACCGGAGCGGGTAACGGGTGTTGATTTGGTGGATGCTCTAGCCAAACGAGCTGAACAGAAGCAGTTTAAAGTCTACCTAATGGGCGCAACTCAAGAGGTGATCGAAGCAACTGCCACGAAGCTCAAGGCGAAGTATCCTCTGCTAAAAATCTGCGGCGTTGCCGATGGCTATTTCTCAGAAACGGAAGCGCCTGCACGGGTTCGGGCAATCCGCGAGAGTGGCGCACAAGTTCTCCTAGTAGGGATGGGAGTACCGAGACAGGAATACTTTCTGGATCAGTATTGGTCGGAGTTGGGGGTTAATCTGGCACTCGCCGTTGGTGGCAGTTTTGAAGTGATTACCGGGAGGAAGAAACGTGCGCCACGCTGGATGCAGAAAGTTGGGCTGGAGTGGTTTTACCGACTACTTCAGGAACCGCAACGCCTCTGGAAACGTTACCTAACGACTAATTCAGAGTTTATTTATCGGTTACTAGTAGAAATGCTCCGGACGAGTTTTAGAGATCATCGTCCGGAGCAAAGTCACCTGGCTTACAAAGACAGGTTTGCGAAAGTCAAGTCTTGAGTTGGGGAACTCAGACCAGTTGAGCGATCGCGGCTACGATCGCTCTCGATAAAAAGTAACATTTTTTTCTGGCAATAGTGATTTGAAGAGGTGGGCATTGCCCACTTTTTTGATCGCGGCTCTACACCGAGGCTGGGATGGGAAGGAGGGTTGGCAACCATTCGGCTCGTAATTTCGCGATCGCCTCTTGTTTAAGTTTGGCTTCAATCTCAATCCAAGGCGCATCGGTGTAGGCACTGGGCATAGTTGCAATCAAATCGCTATGATGTCTGTCTCCAAAGGATTCCCGCCCATTAGAAATATGCACTAACTGCCATTGGGGAACTGACCAGGTTGTCCGCGCCGCCGCCAGAATTTCTGCAATGCTGGGGTGTTCGTAACTATCTAAGGCTTCGTGAATAACGTGGTGGTGGGCATCAAAAACCATCGGCACCCCAGCTTCACGACAAATCGCTAAAATCTCATTGGCACTGTAGGCGTATTCGTCATTTTCCAGTGCTAGTCGGGTGCGAATGTTATCGGGTAGGTTGCGGATTACCTGAATGAGTTGTGCGGCGCGATCGCTTTTACCACCATGAATCTCGATAATTGCCCAAGGCGATCGCGGTAAGGCGAGTTTATCCATAATCATCGCCTGCATTTCTAATATTTTGATGCTATTGGCGACGACTTCTGGTTTATCGGAACTCAGGACAACAAACTGATCGGGATGCACAACCATACGCAAGGGAACTTGAGAAGCGCGATCGCCAGTATGCAATAACTCCTCATTCAGTTCCTCTAATACACTTCTTCCTAATTCGATATCTGCGAAGGGAAATAAGCCAGAAGGAATCCGATAAAGCTGAATATTATTGGCAACGCAAAAATCAATTGCCAGATTCAGGCGTCGTAGGTTATCAGCGTACAGTTCCCGTAGCATTTGGGCTTGCTGTATTTCGGTAAACTGCAACAACCGCTTTCGCGTCAAAGTGCGAAAGCGTACCTCTTTGGAGGTGGTGATGCAGACTAACCCCAAATGAGGTGTACTGCTGCTCGGACTCATATTGACCACGGGTTACTACAGTTTCATTGTGATCAAAGTCTCCCAGCACGGCACCCGCCGTGAGAGTGACTCTTTAAGGCTTTTAATTATTTGCGTCCATCATGAGTAGACCTCTTGCATAAGTCGAATAGACCCCCCTTAGTAAGGAGGGAGACTTGAAATCTTGCCCCCTCCCCTTACTAAGGGGAGGGTTGGGGAGGGGTCTGGTACATTTTTGCAAGAGGTCTAGTGACGCATTTTGGTTTAAGACCCCACCTATAGCGGGGATACAAATTACTGGCGTCAGTCCTGTCCATCTCAATTGAAGGTTACTGACTTGAGGGAAAAATAGTTGTTCTTGAGAAAAACCCAGTTTGGGGGGCTTCCCCCCAATCCCCCCAATCCCCCACGCTTGGGATGAGTGCCTCCCCCAGACCCCCTGCACAAGGTTTGATCGGTTGTGAGGAATTTTCTGGAGTCAGTGCCATTCCGATCTCAATTGAAAATATAGGGGTTCTCGTTTGCCTAGAGTACAGGTTTCTGACTGAGAGCTGCTGAAAAAAAAGGACAGCAGATTAATGTGCTGTCCTTCAAGGAATTAACCAATTAGAAGTGTTTTGAGACTAGGCGATCGCTGCCATTTTGATATCGTTGTTTGCCAGTAGCTCTTGCAGTTCCTCAGCATCAACGGTTTCTTTCTCAATCAGCATTACCGAGAGTTTGTCGAGGATGTGCTTGTTGCTGACCAACACATCTTTGGCGCGTAGATAGGCTTCATCGACGAGCTTGCGGACTTCGGCATCGATAGCAGACGCGGTGGTATCGGAGAAGTCGCGGTCAGAAGCAATTTCCCGACCCATGAACATGTTGCCGTTCTGCCGTCCGAGGGCAATCGGGCCAAGGCGATCGCTCATGCCAAAGCGAGTCACCATCTGACGAGCAACGCGGGTTACTTGCTGCAAGTCGTTAGAAGCACCAGTGGTGACTTCTTCTTCACCGAAGATGATTTCTTCTGCAAGGCGACCGCCCAAGGCAACTGCCATTTGATTTTGCAGGTAAGAGCGGGAGTACAAGCCAGAATCCATCCGGTCTTCGCTGGGTGTGAACCAAGTCAAACCACCTGCACGACCGCGAGGAATGATACTGATTTTCTGCACGGGGTCGTAGTCGGGCATCAAAGCACCCACCAAGGCGTGACCCGCTTCGTGGTATGCAACTAGGGTCTTGCGCTTCTCGCTCATCACCCGGTCTTTCTTCTCTGGCCCTGCCAACACGCGGTCGATGGCGTCGTTGACTTCGTCCATTGAAATTTCGGTGAGGTTACGACGGGCGGCTAGAATTGCCGCTTCGTTCAGCAAGTTAGCTAAGTCGGCTCCAGTAAAACCAGGGGTACGACGGGCGATTTTTTCCAAATCAACGTCTTTTGACAGGGTTTTACCGCGAGCGTGGACGTTGAGGATTTCACTACGTCCAGCATAATCAGGGCGATCGACGACCACTTGACGGTCAAAACGACCGGGACGCAGCAGGGCAGAATCCAAAACGTCGGGGCGGTTAGTAGCGGCAATAATGATGATGCCAGTATTGCCTTCAAAGCCGTCCATTTCCGTGAGCAACTGGTTGAGGGTTTGCTCGCGCTCGTCGTTACCGCCCCCTAAGCCAGCACCGCGCTGACGACCAACGGCGTCAATTTCATCGATAAATACGATACAGGGAGCATTGCTCTTGGCTTGCTCGAACAAGTCGCGCACGCGAGAAGCACCGACACCCACGAACATTTCCACGAATTCTGAGCCAGAGATGGAGAAAAACGGCACTCCTGCTTCTCCTGCAACAGCACGCGCTAGGAGGGTTTTACCTGTTCCCGGAGGGCCAACTAACAGTACACCCTTAGGAATCTTGGCACCAATTGCGGTGAAGCGGTCGGCGTTTTTCAGGAAGTCAACAACTTCG
The DNA here is from genome assembly GCF_059505785.1 of Kastovskya adunca. Classification (NCBI taxonomy): domain Bacteria; kingdom Bacillati; phylum Cyanobacteriota; class Cyanophyceae; order Coleofasciculales; family Coleofasciculaceae; genus Kastovskya; species Kastovskya adunca. Next base: position 188,955 of record NZ_JCACLG010000046.1, read on the forward strand.
TTGAGTTCTAGCTTCGCTTGCTCGATTCCGGCAACATCCCCAAAGGTTACTTGAGTTTGTGGTTCCATTTGCACTCTGGCTTTGGACTTACCAAAGTTCATGGCTTGGGAGCCAGGGCCATTTTGGGCGCGTCGGAGGAGAAAGAACAATCCGACCAAAAGCAGCACGGGTAAGAAGAGGCTGCTTAAGGCTCTAAACCAGAAGCTGTCATCGCTCTGGGGTAGAACGGATATGTCAACATTGTTGGTACTCAGGATGTTGATCAGCTGCGGGTCGTTGGGCAGGTTAACAATGACCTGGGTACCGTCTTGAACCGTAGCGAGGGCTCTGCTGCGGTCAGCACTCAGCTTGACGTTTTCAACTCTGCCAGATTGAACTTCCTGAATCAGTTGGCTGTATTTCCAAGTCTCCCGACTTTGGGGCTGTTTGTCTAGAAATGCTGTTGCTAGTGCAACAACGACTATCGCTAGTAATGCGTATAGCCCAGCATTTCTCCACTTCTTATTATTCACTCTTTTCTCCTAACTTTAGGATGGGGATGTCCTAGGATGTTTCTTCTATTATTAACTAATGTTAACGTCTCTCAGGATGTATTGACACACTGTCGCTGGAGAGAAGTTAGTCCTCTTAATTTAATCTTACCTACAGGACTGGAACTGGGGGAAGCAGGGGAGGCAATAGAAGGATGCCCTCAACAAGAAAGGGGAAGGCGACGGATAGTAACGACAGTCAAGCTCTTTCGGCACTCAAAAGCATGAGATTAGCTTTCATCAGCAGCTTGCAGAACAGTCTCATATCACTTCATCGAAGTTGGGTTGTGATGCTTTGTAGAAGCCAGGTTTTGAGATCAACCATGGCAAAGCTCAGTGGAAGAAACGACTATAATTTTCTGCTTTATACAAACTCCGCAAAAATTCTAGACTCCCGTGCTGGGAGTTGTAGGTGAGGGGAGTGGTGGTTGTGATTACTGTATGGATGGGGATGACTTCTACGACGCTGTTTGTGTAGGCGATCGCTTCAAAGTTTCTCACCAACTCCCTATCCCAAACCTCCTCTTGCACAGGTTGATGATCATTGAGCCAGTTGATGATTTGCGATCGCGCCACTCCTGGTAAGATGCCTGCGGCTAAGGGTGGTGTCCACCAACTACCCTGCTGATAGCCCCAAAGATTACCCGTACTCGTCTCCACCCAATTTCCAGATTCATCGACTAAAATCGCTTCCGTCGCCCCTAGTTGCTGGGCTTTTTGCAGAGCCAGCCAAGCGGGTAAATAGTTTCCCGTCTTGTGTCCGGGAAGAGAACGAATAAATTCTGGTGCATCGCCTAGCCACGCCGTTATCCCTTGTTGCTGACGTTCGGCTAAGTTGGCGGGTAAGCCACGCCCTGTAATCCACTCGCGTCCGTCAGGAAACAGGGTAATTCTCAGCACTGGGTAAGACGCCAGCAAGTTTTCTGCCCCTTGTCGGACTCGTTCCCAATCAGGCAACTGCCAACCAAAAGTTTGTAAGCTGGAATAGAGGCGATCGCCATGGGCTGTCCAGTTCGTCAACGGATGCTCTAAAGACTGGTGATAGACACGCAGCGTTGTAAATACCGTGGCACCGTAAAGCAAGCCAGGGTCATTAAGTGCTAGTTCTAAACTATTACCTTGAAGAAGCTGACCATCATACCAAAACAACAATTTTGACACCCGCCTAATATCATCACCTGTTAAGTAATTCGCCGCCAGACATTGATGCTACCTTTACTCAGAATCAATCATTTGTAGGAAGTTTATCTGTCGTCAACTGTCTTAAATTAGTTCGTAGTGAGGGCTAAATTCCTCAAAATAAAGCCAACCCCCTGACTACAAATCTCTAATTATTGGCTTCGTCCTACTTCGCATCTTGTAATCTATCATCATTGCCAACTACACAGCTAATTTAAAAGAACTGTACTATGGGTTTCTATTCAAACGTTATTCTCCCCCGTTGCCTAGACTGGGCGATGTCAGATTCCACTCTTAGCCAGTATCGTGAAGAAGTCTTAGCTGAGGTATCTGGGGAAGTTTTAGAAATTGGCTTTGGAACCGGGTTGAATTTACCTCATTATCCCAAAACTGTTGAAAAAATCATCACGATTGATGCCAATCCTGGCATGAGCTCAATCGCCACAAAACGGATTCAATCTTCTTCAATACAGGTAGATAATCGCGTCCTGAATGGTGAGAATCTACCCATGGCTGACAACAGCTTTGATAGCGTGGTAAGCACCTGGACATTGTGCAGCATCGCCAAAGTAGAGCAGGCTCTTAAAGAAATTCATCGAGTGCTCAAGCCCGGTGGTAAGTTCTATTTCATTGAGCATGGACTGAGTAATGAACCCAAAATCCAGGTATGGCAAAACCGCTTAACCCCAATTCAAAAGGTAATAGCTGATGGTTGTCATCTCAATCGAAATATTAAGCAACTGGTGGAAAACAACTTAAAAATTGTCAAGTTAGAAGAGTTTTATGCTCCCATTGGTTCAAAAGTTGTGGGTTACATGTATAAAGGCGTTGCTACTAAAAATCTCTAATCCTAATTCTTGAGCAGCCGCTGTGACTCTAAATTAAATAACCATTTAAAATAAGTAGGGGGTAATAAATCAAAGTATTGGGTTCGGTGTAAATGTTTTTAAATTGATTCGTAGTCAAGGATTAGATTTTATGAATAGGGCTAAGAGACTGTTTCTAAAGTAATGCTAACTGGCTAGATTGCCTAACGATTGGATAGATCCCCCCTAGCCCCCCTTAAAAAGGGGGGAACAAAATCTCTTGAAAGTCCCCCGTGATATCAAAGGCGAAGCAACATCTAGCTTCCCCCTTTTTAAGGGGGACGGGAGGGGGATCTCCGAGGGGGATCTCCAGGAATTTACAATAAACCTTTAATTATTTACATGCCATACTTATTAGTAAAGGTCTGTAAATTAGATACAAAATAGCTGATCAGGAAACTCTCAGAATCTTTCGTTAAACTCAAAATTAACTGATTGTAACCCGTTCTAAGTTTCCCATCAATGAAATTTTCCCAGTATTTGCGGCAAGCAATGGGTAAGGCTTTACAGCAGGTTGACCCTTCTTCACTACGGGTGCGGTTGACTGTGGGAGTGGCGGCTGTCTCGGCTGTGGGATTAGGGGGGGTTGCTTTCTGGACAAGCTGGAAGATGCAGCAAATCTTGGTGGCGACTCATAAGCAAACTGTTGAATATATTGCCGATCGCTTCCCAACAGATGTAGAAATCTACAGCGATATGATGTCGTTGGAAAGTGGGGTGCCAAGGGCGATCGCTAATCTGACAAACGTTAATACATTATTGTGGGTGCGGCATCCAGATGGCAGGGTTGGGGCGCGATCGCTGAGGTTGAGCGCCGGGGCTGAAGCAACGCCGTTGCTATCTTTACCCCAAAAGCCCTTTCCGCCTCAAGTACAACTGCTCAACGGACGCTACTGGGTGCTATGTGCCACTCCCTTGCAAGTCGAGGGGGAAAATTTGGGAATGCTCTATGTTGCTCAGGATATTACTAACGATCAGGTGATGTTTTTTAGCCTGGTGCGAACGTTAGGGTTTGCTAGTTTGCTGGCGATTGCAGGAATGACGATCGCGATCGCCATTTATATTCAGCGATCGCTCCAACCCCTGCAACGCATGAGTCAACTCACAGAAAATATTTCCGCTGAAGATTTGGGAGAAGCGCGAATTCATCTGGATAATCCCCCTAGTGAAGTCAGAGAACTCGTCCAAACCTTCGACAAAATGCTGGTTCGCCTTTTTGAGGCTTGGGAACAGCAACGGCAATTTGTCAGCAACGTATCTCACGAATTACGCACGCCGCTGACGATCGTTTCTGGCTATTTGCAAAGCACTCTCCGCCGGGGAGACAACCTCCGAGAACCCCAGCGAGAAGCCCTGGAAATTGCTGCCTCTGAAGCCGAGCGTACCATCCACCTGTTAAAAGATTTACTCGATTTGGCACGGGCAGATAGTGGTCACAGGCACTTTCAACTAGAACCTGTGGTGCTAAATGACCTCGTTGAGGAAGTTGCCAGCATGGCAAGACAATATAGCGATCGCGTCATTAATGTGGCATCGACTATCCCAACCCTGTCATCCGTGAGCCAGATAATCACAGCCAAAGCCGACGCTCATCGCCTCAAACAAGTGCTGCTGAATCTAATTGATAATGCGGTGAAATATTCCCATCCCGATCATCCCGTAACCCTAAACTTAAAGGAGCAGGGTGAGTGGGCAATGATTCAAGTCTGCGATCAAGGTACGGGTATCCCCTTACCCCAACAAACGAGAATTTTTGAGCGTTTCTACCGTGTTGACGAAACCCGCGCCCGTTCTACAGGCGGCACAGGTTTGGGCTTATCAATTGTGAAAACCTTGGTGGAGGGAATGGGAGGAACAGTCAGCGTGCGATCGCAACTCGGAGAAGGTAGCACCTTTACCGTCACCTTACCGAATGCCGAATCAAAGTAAGGTTAGTTTCTGGAGACTTTGGTAACCTAGGGGTGCCAAGGGTTTTAGATGGGTTTAATAAAAATCCGCTCCTCCTGTGAAGGTGATCGCCCAGGGAAAAACAAGTATTGGAAGATCTCAGGCGGCTTGTTGAAGCGGTTTTTAACTGAAGTTTCTCCTTAAGCGTGTCTGCTGTTGCGGTGATGGGGAGAGGAACTAACTGTTTTCTCCCCAACCGGAAAATATGCGGTTAGATACCCATTAGATTAATAGCTGCTAATTGCATGGCCGTGTCGCGATCGCAAATGGCATCAATCTCCCCTTGTTGCTCAAAAGTCAACTGGTGGTAGACTTCCATAAATTCTTCATAGCTATAATCTTCCATCAAGGCGTAATATTCTCTCAAGCTCTGAGCCGTTAGTACGGCGATTTTGAGCCTAGCGATTGCTCTGCAAGTTGTCATCTATTGCTCCTCCTATCCCCAATCCAGGCGAGACACTGGCGCTACGAATGGGGAAACTTAGCACTTTGCATCCGCCTGTTCGCAGGCTCCAATACTCACCCAATTACTGGAACCATCGCTAGAATGTTCTTTTTTCCAGATGGGCGCATTGTGCTTGAGGGTATCAATCGCATACTTGCAGGCATCAAAGGCTTCAAGGCGATGGGGACAGCCGACAGCAACGAGCACGCTAATTTCTCCGATTTGCAAGCGTCCGATCCGATGATGAATGACAACGCGATTGACATCCTTCCAGGTAGAGCGAATCTCCGCCGCGATCGCTGCAAATACCTGCATTGCCATCGGTTCGTAAGCTTGGTATTCCAAGGCAACCACAGGCTTTCCTGCCGTTTGATTGCGTACCGTACCACTCATCACAACCACCGCTCCATTGGCTGGATCGTCTGCTAGTGTGTAAACTTCAGCGACAGATAGCGGTGCCAAGGTAATCGAGAGACTATCAGCGTTCGATGGTTGAATCGGTGCACAGAGCGGTGTCGTTAATCCTAAATTCATTGATTAGCGTTTTCTCTATTAAAGCGTCTAAGTGCTATTTTGTTCGATCTAACAGAACAAAACTAGGAGAGCAATGGAGGAAAGAGAGTTTAGTGACAACTCCCGACGCTGATACTACGCATACAGCGTGGGCTTCTCAAGATTGCTCCTGAGAGTTTCCTGCTTCACTCGGTCTTGTCTAGGCAATGCCCCCGACAGCCCCCGTCCACAGGCAATTTCATCCACGATGAGTCCCACCGCAGAAAGTCCACGATTTCGTATCACTTGAGCACTAGCAATATCTCTGGGCTTAGTTGACCCACAATCAGGACAATAATGAACCCGAACACTCAAATCCTTTTTGACGACAGCACCGCAGTCAGGGCATTCCTGGCTAGTCCCCTTCGGGTCAACCTTTCCATAGTAGACATCCCGCTTCCAGCACACCCAAGGCAATATCTGATTAACGAATTGCCCCAAACCAGCATCAAGGGTATGTTTACCCAACATCCCTTTAGCCATAATGCGGAAGTCGAGAGCTTCAACAAATATCATCCCAGCTTGATCACAAAGATGATGTGCCAATTGAAAGTGAAAATTGCGTCTACATTCACCGAGCTTTTCGTGCAACCTGCCAATCTTCTGATTCAGTTTGCGACGGTTGGACGAGCCTTTTTGCTTATTATTTAATCGGCGTTGCAGCAATTTCAGCTGGCGGTGCAATTGATTGAAAAAGCGAGGACGTTTTACCTGTTCGCCATCAGAGGTAGACAGAAAATACTCCAGCCCGACATCAACTCCAACAGCATGACCTTGCGGCATAGAATCAGGGACACTGACATCCATCTGCACAGCAAGAGCAACATACCATCCCGAAGCCTTGCGAAGGAGCCGTGCTGTTTTCAGGGTAAACCCATCGGGGATGGGGCGATGCAGGTTGATAGCAACTTTGCCAATCTTGGGCAGATTGATTTCATTCCCCTCAATGGCATCATTGCCAATCTGAGGAAACAAAAACGATTTGAATTGCCCAAACTTTTTGAATCTAGGAAAACCGTGTCCACGTTGCTTCATAGCGGCAAAAGCAGTATCAACCCTACCAATGACATCTTGAAGTACTTGCGAGTGAACGGCTTTCAATCCCAGATTCGTTTTCTTGGCTTCAGTCATTGTTTGTCTTAGCCGCACCGAGCGGCACGACTCACGCGGAGAGTCCATGTATCCCGACGCTCACCTTTCATGTAGAGCGCGGGGATTATAGCTCCCCGAACCCCTCGTTAGCTAAGAAAATTAGTGCTGAAATACACGAAATGAAATCTCGCTCTTACAGTGGAAGAAGAGCGTCGTCTCTAACTAAAGACGTAGATGTTCAAAAACTGAAGCAGCGAATGAACAAATGTGGGTTTAGTCGATCGCTGCAACGACAATTCACCAGCCTACAGCATTGTACCTATGCGAACTAGCGAGCAAATCCGATTAGAAATTAAAGAGACTTTAGGTTTTGTCCCTCCTTTCTTCGACCCCGCGCAGCCTAGCCCACAAGTACTAGACCATCTTTGGCAACAAACTTTAAGTGGCTATATCAACAATCCTCTACCGGGGCTATTCAAGGAAAAGCTCTCTGCCTATCTCTCGCGCTACTGTGCCGTTCCTTACTGCATGATTTGTCACAGTTGCTCCTTATACCCTTATGGGGTCAAGGCACAGGAGGTATTGCAATTACTAGAATCGCCTCCTCCCTTGGCAGACGAACTTGACGAGCACCTAAGCCGACTCGCTACCTACCCAGAAAAGGTAACAGTCTTGCCACAAAATTCGGAGCTGGAACAAAGCCTCCTCTATTGTTCCATCTATGTTGCCTTAGAACGGGAGCAAGCTGATTACTGCCGTAGCGAGCTACAGCGTCTTCTAGGCACTGAGATCTATCAGTACCTGGTGATGTTTATCGCCTACATCAAAACTTGCCATGTGTGGATGGAGGCTCACCCAGAAGTCACCTATGAAACAGACAGGAGAGTACTGGATTATCTCAATTGCTTGCTTGAGGAAGAACCAGGTTTAGGCGAGTTCTTTGACAACTATCGAGAAAGAGTAAAGCGCGAACAGCAAAACTGGACGGAACGACTGGCGGTGATTGCCGAGCGAAAGCGGAATGAAGAGGCACTACGGAAAGCCGCCATTGAGAATCGGCGTCTGGCAAAGGCGATCGCTTCCGTTTCCGATGGGGTACTGATTACCGACCCCCATCAACCGGATAATCCCATTATTTATCTCAATCCCGCATTTTCCCGGATTACGGGCTACGAAGCTCACGAAGTCCTCGGTCGCAACTGCCGTTTTTTGCAAAGCCCCGCCACCGATCCCGAGGCGATCGCCAAAATGCGCCAAGCGATTAAGCAACATCAAAAAATTAAACTCACCTTACTCAACCAGCGCAAAAATGGTCAGCATTTCTGGAATGAGCTAAGACTCTCGCCCGTGTTTTCCGAGGAAGGCGATTTACTTTATTTTGTCGGCATTCAGACAGATATCACCGAGCGCCAGCAAGCAGAAGCTGAATTACAGTTACAAGGTCGGCGATCGCAATTATTTGCCGATGTCACTCTCAAAATTCGCCAATCTCTACAACTCGAAGACATTCTCCAAACGGCTGTCATTGAGGTGCAAAAAGTTCTCCAGGCAGACCGAGCCCTAGTTTATCGCCTGTGGCCCAATGGTACAGGCAGTGTAGTGACTGAAGCCGTGGGGCAGGGTTTGCCGAGCATTTTAGGACAAAGCTTCAGTGCAGAAGTCTTTCCCAAAGAATACCGACAGCTTTACAACCACGGACGCCTTCGGGTAATTGAAGATGTAAAAAAGGGAAAGATTGCACCTTGTCTAGTGGACTTTTTGCGGCAGTGGAAAGTGAAGGCAAAAGTAGTTGTGCCAATTCTTCTCAAGGAAGAACTTTGGGGATTACTGATAGTCCATCAATGCAGTGAACCTAAACAATGGGTGGCGGCAGATGTTGAACTGCTGCAACAACTCGCCGATCAAATCGGAATTGCCCTAGCCCAAGCCCAGCTTTTGGAACGAGAAACCCGCACCTCCCAAGAGCTTGCCCAGTCGAATGCAGAACTGCAACAGTTTGCCGCCGTTGCTTCTCACGATTTGCAGGAGCCACTGCGGAAGGTGCAGGCATTCGGCAATCGACTGCAATCAACCTGCGGCGAGGCGCTGACAGAGCAGGGGCAGGACTACCTAGAGCGGATGCAAAATGCCGCCCAACGGATGCAGGTGCTGATCGATGACTTGTTAGCCTTGTCGCGAGTCACTAGCAAGGCGCAGCCATTTGTGAGTGTCGATCTCGCTACAGTGACCAAGGAAGTCTTATCGGATTTGGAAGTGCGTCTCCAGCAAACGGGAGGACGCGTGGAGTTGGGTGAGCTGCCGACGATCCAAGCTGACCCCCTGCAAATGCGTCAATTGTTGCAAAATTTAATTAGCAACGCGCTAAAATTTCAGCGATCTGGGGAACCACCTGTTGTCAAAATTGATTGTAGACCTATTAACAATCAAGAACAGCCAGCTAGTGAAGGGATAGGAGGCGTTAAAGTTTGGCAAATTACGGTTCAAGACAATGGTATTGGATTTGATGAGAAGTATTTGAACCGAATTTTTAATGTTTTTCAGCGCCTGCATAGCCGCAGTGAGTACGAGGGAACAGGCATAGGTCTAACAATCTGCCGTAAAATTGCAGAGCGTCATGGTGGGAGCATCACTGCACAAAGCACACCCGGTCAGGGGGCAAAATTTATTGTTACCCTACCAAGTCAACCAGCATAAGGAGCGATTTGCGTGAATGGGATGGGAGCAACTGTCAAAATCCTCATTGCTGATGACGATGAAGAAGATTGCATGTTGGCGCGTGATGCCTTATTAGAAAGCCGATTAGCCAATGAGCTGTATTTTGTTCACAACGGGGAAGAGCTGATGGACTATCTGCATCGCCGGGGCAAATATGCGGCATTGAGCCAATCGCCACGTCCGGGGTTGATTTTGCTGGATTTGAACATGCCGAAAAAAGATGGTCTTGAGGCATTAAACGAAATCAAGGCAGACCCTCATCTTCGGCAAATTCCCGTTGTGGTGCTGACAACCTCAAAAGCTGAGGAAGACATTTTTCGTAGTTATGACTTGGGTGCAAACTCATTTATTACCAAACCCGTGACCTTTGAATCTTTGGTGGAGGTGATGAAAAGCATCGGAAAATACTGGTTTGAAATTGTTGAATCGCCACCAGAGTGGGTTGGAGAAAGTCATGGACAACACTTACATTAAAGTCTTGTTAGTTGATGATGATGAGGACGACTATGTCTTGACCCGTGATTGGTTTGCGGAATTTCAAGACACTAAGTTTAAGCTGGAGTGGGTGGCAACTTATGATACGGCCCTAGAAGCGATCGCCAGCAATCAGTACGATGTTTATCTCTTTGACTACCGCCTCAATCAGGGCAATGGTCTAGAACTGTTGCGAGCCGCGATCGCCCTTGGCTGCTCTGCACCGATTATTTTGTTGACTGGACAAGGCGATCGCGACGTTGACGTGGAGGCAATGAAAGCGGGAGCAGCAGATTATCTGGAAAAAGGTCAGCTTGGAGCCCCTTTATTAGAGCGTTCCATCCGCTACGCCATTGAACGCAAACAAGCTGAACATAAAATTCGCGAACAAGCTGCCCTCCTCGATATCACTACTGATGCGATTCTCGTTCGCAGTCTAGAGCAACAGATTCTCTTTTGGAATAAAGGTGCAGAACACCTCTTTGGCTGGCACTCTGATGAAGTGCTTGGCAAGAATGCTGACGAGCTGTTGTACAAGCAACGCTTCCCAGACCTGGAAAAAGCCCTCAAAAGTGTGGTTGAGAAAGGAGAGTGGCAAGGGGAGTTAAGGAAACTCACTAAATCTGGCAAGGAAATCATTGTCGAGAGCCGCTGGACGCTGGTACGAAATACCGAGGGAAAACCCAAATCTATCCTCACCGTCGATACTGATCTCACGGAGAAGAAACAACTAGAAGCGCAGTTTCTTCGCGCCCAGCGCATGGAGAGCATCGGTACTCTCGCCAGCGGCATCGCCCACGACCTCAACAACGTGCTAGCACCGATTCTGATGACCGCTCAACTTTTGGAAACCCAACTGCACGACCCCCAAAGTCAGCGGTTGCTCTCAATAGTGGTTACCAATGTTAAACGGGGGGCAACTCTTGTCAAGCAAGTTCTGTCCTTTGCCCGTGGACTGGAAGGGGAACGAACGATTCTACAAGTCCGGCACCTAATTGCTGAAATTAAGCACGTTATCAGAGAAACATTTCCTAAATCGATTGAATCTTATACCAACATTGATGAAGAGCTTTGGACCGTTTCAGGAGATGCCACTCAACTGCATCAAGTCCTGATGAACCTCTGCGTCAATGCTCGCGATGCCATGTTAGATGGCGGCACCTTGACGATTTCAGCAAATAACCTTTTTATTGACCAAGATCAGGCTCGGTTGCACCTAGAGGCTAAGGTTGGCCCTTACATCTTAGTTACAGTCGCAGATACTGGCATGGGCATTCCGTCGGAGATGTTGGATCGAATTTTTGAGCCTTTTTTCACAACCAAGGAATTGGGCAAAGGTACTGGGCTAGGTCTTTCCACCGTCTTGGGCATTGTTAAGAGCCACGGTGGTTTTATCAATGTGCAGAGTGAGCTTGGCAAGGGAACAGAATTCCAGGTGTACTTACCCGCAGCAGAAAGAGGGGAACCCAAGATTTTAGAAGACCATGAGCCATCAAGGGGTCAGGAAGAATTGATTTTGATTGTTGATGATGAAGCGGCAATTCGGGAAATTACGAAAACCTCTCTGGAGCTCTCTAACTATCGGGTACTAACTGCCAGCAATGGTATTGAAGCCGTCACGCTCTATGCACAATATCAAGAAAAAATTCATGTTGTGCTGACGGATATGATGATGCCATCTATGGATGGACCGACAACTATCCGCATGTTGCAAAAAATTAACCCGCAGGTCAAGGTTATTGCCGTGAGCGGACTGATGGCAAGTGAGAAGCTATCGGCGGCAGCTAACTGTGGTATTAAAGCTTTTTTGTCGAAGCCCTATACAAAAAAGGAATTACTAGAAAAAATTCAAGACACTCTTTATCCCACAGGAGAAAACAACCCTCACTACCCGCCGATCAGTTCCCAGTTTTAAATTTTGCTACCCCCCATCAAATACAGCAACGCCATTCGCACCGCAACGCCACTGGTTACTTGCTGAGAGATCAGACTGAATTGCGGGTCATCCATCAACTCTGAGCTAATTTCCACCCCGCGATTAACCGGGCCAGGATGTAAGACTTTGATGTCCGGCTTGCAGAGTTTGAGACGATCGCGCGTGATGCCATACCGCTGATGGTACTCTCGCAAACTTGGCAAGAGATGGGCACTCATGCGTTCTTTTTGCAGCCGCAACGTCATCACAAAATCCGCGTCTTGTAAAGCGGGTTCGATCTCCCAGTGGAGGAAGGGAGTCTTTTTTGAGTCCTGAGTCCGAGTCGGTGAGTCCTGAGTGGGGGAAAAAGTATGAAGTAGGAAGGATGAAGTATGAAAGAGGTTATTGGTCTCCTCATCACGCCCGCTCCCGTACTCGGCAAATAACTGAGGCACCAAAGTGGGGGGACCGGCTAAATGAACTTCTGCGCCGCTGGCGGTGAGACTCCAAATATTGGAACGGGCAACGCGGGAGTGCAGGAGGTCTCCGACGATGGCAATTTTTTTCCCGGCTAGCAACTCTAAGCGCGGGCGTTCAAAGTCTAAAAGGGAACAAATAGTAAACAAGTCAAGCAATGCTTGAGACGGGTGTTCATGCTGACCATCCCCTGCATTGAGGACGCCGACGCGGACACCGAGCCGATTCATTTCAGTGGCGATCGCTTGCGGAACTCCCGCTTCTCGGTGGCGAATCACCATCATATCTGCTCCCATTGCCAAATAAGTCTTGGCAGTATCGAGAATTGTCTCGCCCTTACTCAAGGAGGAGCTTCCCGGAGTAAAGTTGAGGGTATCGGCGGATAGGCGCTTGGCTGCTAGTTCAAAACTACTGCGGGTGCGGGTAGATGGCTCAAAAAATAAGTTAGCGATCACCTGACCTTGCAGAGCCGGCACTTTTTTTGTCCGCCGTGACAGCACCTCCCGAAAGCTAGCAGCCGTTTGCAGTACGGTGTCGTACTCTGTCGGCAAAAAGTCAGCTAAAGAAAGGATATGGCGGCGAGTCCAAGTAGTAGTAGCCATGACGTTATCAAATGTTGTGGGCGATCGCATCTAAGGGTGAAGAATATCTCCACGTCCGCTCTTGTCAGTTCTTATTATGAGTATTTAACTGGCTTCTCGTGTTAAAGGCTTGCTGAAATTCTCCTGATGCGCCGCCCTCAACACTGAATAGTGACGAATGGCAGGCACCTCAACCCGTAAGTTTTCCTCCATCTAGCTGGCGTCGGCGATCGCTAAGTAGGGAATTGGGCTGTCAGCGCTGAGTGTACAACTTTCCCAACTTCCCTGAAGGTGTGTTTTTTCAATCCCATTGCCATCGAGCGGCACTTTATCAAATCGTTTTTCTGAGCCTCTATGAACAGTATCAAAAAATGTTTCGCTCCTCTCCTCACTGGGGTGATGCTTATTAGTCTCAGTAGTTGTGGTGGTCTTGATACAACTCAAGACAATCGTTCTTCCGACGCCACCCAGGGACAGACGGCTACGGGGTCTAACTCCAGCGCCTCTCTTTCACCTTCCACTGAAACCCAACCCCCCGTCGCTAGCCAATCACTGAAGGCTGACAACAAAGCCACCACTCAAAACACCACCACCCTCAACATCTATCACGCTGATAGTCAGTGTGAGACGCTGGTACCGGAAAAAGTGGCTGTTCCTGCTGACAATTCTGTAGAAACCGCCATAGGTAAAGTACTAGAACATCGAAGTACGAGTGACTTTAGCCTAGCGGGGTATCGGGTTAACGTTAATTCCAGTACTGGCGTCGCCACAGTCGATTTTCGCCGATCTCCCAATTCCCAACGGCAGTTTGTTTCCCTCTCTAGCTGCGAACAGTTTGCCCTATTCGGCAGCTTACGAAAAACGCTGATGGAGAATGGTCAGTTAAAAATCAAAGAGGTTCATTTTACTGAGCAAGGGGAAGAAATTTATTTGTAGTTACTCGGTCAGTACTCAGTAGTCACCCTTTCAACACAAACTCTAAAGTTTAGAAACCGCTGGACAGTCCTTTAGATACCAGCGCCACGGCAAATCAACGCCTTTAGTTAAACCAATCCGAGTCGTTTGCACCACTTCGGGGATCAAGTGCGGCGAACGGTGTTCCAGCCACAAGGGTTCGCCGAGTTTTAACGGGGTGGCGTTTAGGCTGCGGTCGATTTGCAGAACTTTACAGAGTTTACCTGGCCCGGCGGCGAGGCGATCGCGTTTGAAGGAAGTCCCCGGATCAAGTTCCGGTGGGATACACTGAATCTGCAAGGCGCGAATCAGAACAGCGCTGGGAACTTGATCGCGATCGGTGACAATATTTAGGCAGTGATACATGCCGTAGATCAGATAGACGTAAACTTGTCCGGCTGATCCAAACATCACCTCATTGCGAGGGGTTTGACGCCGATAGGCATGACAAGCCGGATCGCCAGGGGCGTAAGCTTCTGTTTCTACAATCATGCCCCTGAGAAGTTTTCCATCTGCTAACTGACGCACGATTGTACAGCCTAGCAAGTCCGGTGCTACCACCGTCGATGGACGTGCCAGCCAAGAAGGTTCTACAATTTGAGTAGATTGAGTACAATTGCCCATTTACTATAAAAGGAGGCCAGTCACAAAATGGATGTCAAATTGGTTTTAGTCGTACTAACAGTTGTTTTTACTGTAGCGTGTTTGTTCTTCGGCACCAAAAATGGTTTTTACGATTCCGACAACTACCACGGCAACGGTTCTGCCCACTAAAAGCGCGTTCTAAGTCGTTAGCTTTCAGCGGTTAGTGCTTTTGAGCCGTGAGTCACCTTGGCAACTAAATCTAGCCGAGGATTTTCATCAGCCTTGACCTAAAAGCTGATAGCTAATTGCTAATAGCTAACAGCTAGTAATGAGTCCACGTTTACCTTCTACATCCTATAACCACGAACAGCTTACTTGCTTTCCCTACGGTGTTGGTCATGGGGGAGAAGGGATGTGTTTGCTGGTGCAAATGGGACCCCATCGCATTCTTCTAGATTGTGGCTTAACTGATATTTCGTCATTGCAGACAGACGGCACTCCCCCAGCAGATTTGGTGCTGTGCAGCCACGCCCATACCGATCATGCTCAAGGCTTGCTGGCACTCCATGAGGCGTTCCCTCAGTTACCGATGTATGCCAGTGAAGTAACGACAGCGCTATTGCCATTAAACTGGCCAGAACAAAAGCCAAAAGAAATTCCTCAATTTTGTCATGCCTTGCCTTGGCGATCGCCTGTTGAGTTTCGCGATGGGCTGAGTGCTGAATTATTTCCGGCGGGGCACTTACCAGGGGCGGCAGCACTTTTGCTCACCTACACCGCGCCGAATCGCACCTATAGGCTCCTATACACGGGAGACTTTTTTCTCTCCAATTCGCGTTTGGTAGAAGGACTATCGATCGAAAGCTTGCGGGGAATTGATCTAGACGTGCTGATCGTAGAAGGCACCTATGGCACCGCCCGCCATCCCCACCGCCGCAGTCAGGAAAACCAACTAGTTGAACGCATTAATTTAGCGATCGCAGAGCAATATTCTGTCCTGCTACCCGTACCCACATTGGGACTAGGGCAGGAAATTCTCATGCTCCTACGGAGTCACCATCTGTTTACAGGTCGCAATATAGATATCTGGGTAGATGATGCTGTGGCTCAAGGCTGTGATGCCTACTTGGAACTGTTGACCCACTTACCCACCTCAGTACAGAACTTTGCTCGCCATCAGCCGTTATTTTGGGACGAACGAGTGCGTCCACGGGTACGGCGATTAACTCCAGACCAGCAAGATTTAATTGGTAAATCTCCCTGCATTGTTCTCACTGAACAAGCCGCTGACCTCCACCAGTACTACCACTCCTCCTCTAATCCCTGGCTGATCCTTCTAGCAGATCGACCCGGACGCAACGTTTCCACTGTCACTTTGCCTACTACCTCACCCTCTGGATCGGTTGATCCGACCAGAAATCCTGCCCCTAGACGTGCGGATAATATTAAACCAACCACACCCCTGATCCAGGTAGAAACCTATTTACTGGCCCAGCATGGAGATTCTCAGGGAACCACCCAACTGATTCACAACCTCCGTCCCCAGCACGTCGTTTTTGTTCACGGTTCCCCCACCTACCTATCCGATTTAACGGGACTGGAGGAACTGCAAAACCGCTACCATTTACATTCCCCTGCTGTAGGAACCTTAGTCGAACTGCCAATTGGCGAGACGTTTATTCAGCCAGCGGCACCCACAGAAACCAACTATGAAGGCGAGTTGACCGAATTTGGCACCGTTGTCACCATTACTTTACCTGAAGCGATCGCTGCTGACCCACGCTGGCAACATTTTGCGGACACTGGCTTAGTGGAAGCCCGTTGGCAGGGTGAAGAACTAGTACTACGTGGCTTACCTCAACGGGAATTACTCAGTCAGAGCAACGATGCTAGAGTCTCGCCTGAACTAGAATGCTGTGCCAACTGCCGTTACCAACGCGGTCAACGCTGCTGGAATCCCGCTTCTCCCCTGCACGGTTTCAAAGTCACGCCAGAAGGTTACTGTCTCGTCTTTGAACCCATACCTCCTTCCTCAGAAGATTAAAATGAGCAGTTGTTAATGGCTAATAGTTATTAGTTTTCTCTCCCCATCTCCCCAACTTCGCCAATCCCACATTACAAAAAACCCAATGCAGGTTATCCTACATTGGGCTAATTTCAAAAAGTAGTGGTCTAATCTTGATTAGAATCGGGATAACGCGGATGAATTTGTTCAGCTTCTGGACAATCGTCAGAAACTAAGGGTTCGGCATTTCCTCGAGGGACAGAAGCCAGTTTTTGAGTCACAGAACCGATGCTTTCTAAACGTACCATTTCTTCCCAAGAACACAACTCATCTTCTTCTTCGGTTTCATAGCGGATGGTGACCAAATCACCTTCAATATCCACAATTCGAGCGCGTTCAATCCAACGTTGCTGGTCCCGCAAGAAAACACAAACTTCACGGCCATCGCAACACAGTTGATAAATCTTGCGGTGTAGCATATTTAGGTTCTCCTGAGCAAAATACTCTTTCAATACTTTTGAATCTGCAACCCCTTTGCTGGGGTACAAGTTCATTAGAACTTGACGCTGAGCTGACTGATGTAAGATTCGTTTTAGTCAAAGGGGAAATATCTTACCTAACAAGCTCTCAGTTTGAGGCTTGGTAATTTAGCTTGAATCCAACAGCGTCTTGAGAACGATTGCATAAGACTTGGTGGTAGCCGAAAGCAGCTTTTGGCATTATTCAACGTTATAAGTAGTAGAAAAACTTGGATCAAGGCAATAGTGGAGAGAGATTTGCCATGTGATTTGAGAAAACAAGGCAGCACCAGGAAATAGATGTCGGCAGAGAGCTGAAGCATGTGAAGGCACTAATAACTTTTGCCCTTGCAACGAGTGCTGGTTTTCTAGGGAAAAATCTTGGCTCACCAGTATTGATTGTATGAGTTTCTGAAGTTTTAGACCTTACTGTTATTGTGACACACTCAGGGCACTATGTGTCTGCCATCTGGAATATAGAAAGGATTAGTTGGGGAGGAGATGAGGAGATGGGGAGATGAGGAGATGGGGAGATGAGGAGATGAGGAGATGGGGAGATGAGGGATAGAACAAGAAGAAGGGGAACTCTGTAATCAACAAGGACATCACACAAGGTGACTGCCCTAGATTGCCAGAGAGCAAAAATGAAGAAAGGCTTTAGTCGAGATGCTCCAGAGGAAGATTTTGACAGCTACGCGATCAAAGCCATTGCATTTTTGCACCGGGCTTCTCGTTGGATTTGTCCACTATTCAAGGCTTCATTAAGTGCGTTTAACGCTTCTAAGTCCGAAGGCTGATAGCCTTTCATTTCTAACACCTGACGGATTAGGCCCTCAGAAGCAACACTGAGGCAACCTGTTTGAAAAGCCGATCTTACAAGCGTGCGAATCATGAACCCTGTAGCATCCTTAGTAGGTGTTGTTACTAATATCGAATACTTCTACACTCTAGAAACTGACCGAAATCAGTTGAGAGTTGTGATCTTGTAGGCATTTGGGAGTGATCGCGATCGCAAACTTAAAAATTTGTAAGCGACATCACTAAGACAGGGAGTTGTCTTTGGCACAACAGGACTTACGGAAAATACCACTATGACTCCGTAAATGTTTGACTTATAGCTTGTAGCTTAAGAAATTTCCTGTGAAGGATGTGTAAATCGCAGGGGGTATTTTCAACAAGAGTTTGTTAAAGTTCCAGACGGTTGGCTAAAAACAGTTTTTTGGGAGAAGACAACAGTGTTTGCGATCGCCACAGAGCAACAACAGTACAAAACCTATATCCTCAGTGACCAGAACGCTCAGTCTCGACTAGAAATTGTTCCCGAACGCGGCGGTATCGTCACCCGTTGGAGTCTGCACAACCAAGAGATTCTCTATATGGATGCCGAACGCTTCGCTAACCCCCAAATGAGTATTAGAGGCGGCATCCCCATCCTCTTTCCCATTTGCGGCAACCTCCCCGACAACCTCTACACCATTGACGGCAAACAGTACACCCTCAAACAACATGGTTTTGCCCGCGACCTTCCCTGGGAGGTTACAGAACAATCTACCCAAGACTTAGTCAGCCTCACACTTGTCCTCAACAGCAACAACCAAACTTATGCTGTTTATCCCTTCGACTTTCAACTGGCTTTCACCTATCAACTTAAAGGGAACACGCTGACAATTCAGCAACGCTATACCAATCGTTCAGCCGAGCCAATGCCCTTTTCTGTCGGTCTGCATCCCTACTTCTATACCGCCGACAAAACGCAGGTTGAGTTTGATATCCCCGCCTCCCAATACCTTGACCAAATCAGCAAAGAAACCCATGACTTTTCCGGCGGCTTTGACTTCAACCGCGAGGAAATCGATGTTGCCTTCACCTCTATCCGTCGCCAATCTACTAGTGCTACAGATACAGGACAGCAAGTAAAGATCTCCCTCACCTACGACGACCTCTACTCCACTCTGGTCTTCTGGACAGTCAAAGGCAAAGACTACTACTGCCTAGAACCTTGGAGCGCTCCTCGCAACGCTCTAAACACCGGAGAACAGCTCCAACGCCTTGAGCCAGGAGCCAGTTGTGAGGCATCAGTACAGCTACAAGTGACTTTTTTTTAATTGCCTCTTTTCATCTTCAGATAAAGTATGTTATGTTTGTAAATGGCGCGTTTAAAACGGCATTCAACGGGTCGCTAACTCAACGGTAGAGTACTCGGCTTTTAACCGATTTGTTCCGGGTTCGAATCCCGGGCGACCCATACAAACAGGCAGAAAAAAAGTGATAAAGACTGCTTATTGAGCCGATATGAGGCACAATTTTCTAAACGGTAGCTGTAAGTTACTATCGGCTGGTAAAGTATCTTAAGATTATCCTAAGAAGAATTAAGCTCGTTTAGAAATTAACTGGCTGACAACTATTAACTGTTAGGAGGACTATTTATGGCGCTCGTACCAATGCGGCTGCTCTTGGATCACGCAGCTGAGAATGGCTATGGCATCCCAGCTTACAACGTAAATAACATGGAGCAGATCCAGGCAATCATGCAGGCGGCTCAAGAAGCTGATAGCCCCGTGATTCTGCAAGCTTCTCGCGGCGCTCGTACCTATGCCGGAGAAAATTTCCTACGCCATCTGATTATGGCAGCAGTGGAAACTTACCCCCATCTGCCCATTGCCATGCACCAAGACCACGGTAATAGCCCAGCGACTTGCTACTCTGCGATTCGCAATGGTTTCACCAGCGTCATGATGGATGGATCTTTGGAAGCAGATGCCAAGACTCCATCCAGCTATGAGTACAACGTTGAAGTGACTCGCAAGGTTGTTGATGTTGCTCACGCTGTCGGCGCGAGTGTTGAAGGCGAACTAGGTTGCTTGGGTTCTCTGGAAACTGGCAAAGGTGAAGCCGAAGATGGTCATGGATTTGAAGGCGCTCTTTCCCACGACCAACTGTTAACCGACCCTGATGAAGCGGTTGACTTCGTTGAGCGGACTGGTGTTGATGCTTTGGCTGTTGCCATTGGTACCAGCCACGGTGCTTATAAGTTCACCCGCAAGCCAACGGGTGAAATCCTTGCCATCGGTCGGATCGAAGAAATTCACCGCCGCTTGCCTAATACCCACCTCGTTATGCATGGTTCTTCTTCTGTACCAGAAGATTTGATTGCCATCATCAACCAGTACGGCGGTTCGATTCCTGAAACCTATGGTGTACCTGTTGAAGAAATTCAAAAAGGCATCAAGTGTGGTGTTCGTAAGGTTAACATCGATACCGACAACCGCTTGGCAATCACTGCGGCTATCCGTGAAGCGGCTGCCAAAGATCCTTCTAACTTTGACCCCCGTCACTTCCTGAAGCCTTCTATCAAGTACATGAAGCAGGTTTGCTTGGATCGTTACCAGCAGTTTGGGACTGCCGGAAATGCCAGCAAGATCAAGCAAATGTCTTTAGAAGATTTTGCGGCTAAGTACGCTAAAGGTGAGATGGGCGTTGCAGCTAAGAAGGCTGTGACTGCTTAATTAATCTGTGTAAGGGTTTGGCAATGCCGAACCCTTAGGGAAAATCAAACCGCAACTTCTGTAATAAGAAGGAGCGGTGGGGAAATTCACGATTTGCCTTTCTAAATATTTTGGGTAGCTGTTGAAGCTACCCAGTTTTTTGTGGTGTCTCCTAATTGCGATCGCTCCGCATTAGAAAAAATATCGAATTGCCAATCCCGTGATCAAACAAATACTCGATGTTGCAGGGCAGGCATTTGACGGCGAACCTGTTCAAGGCGTAGGGGGTTGATTTCAGCGATCGCGACTCCGGGTGTATCCCCAGCATCGGCTAAAATGATGCCCCAAGGGTCAACAATCATCGCATGACCGTGAGTTTGCCGCATCGCGTAATGCCGCCCTGTCTGGGCGGGGGCGATGACATAGCAGGTGTTTTCAATCGCTCTGGCTTGCAGGAGTATTTGCCAGTGATCTTTTCCGGTGTAGGCAGTAAATGCCGCCGGGACAAATAGCACGTCGGCTCCTTTAGATGCCAAGTGTCGATAAAGTTCAGGGAAGCGCACGTCGTAGCACACTGAAAGCCCCAGCGTTCCCAACTGGGGACAAGAGTGAACGGGAGGCAGTTCACTTCCTGCCATCACAGTGCTGGATTCTCGGTAGGTGTTGCCGTCGGGAACATCAACATCAAACAGGTGCACTTTTTTGTAGCGAGCCAGTTCTATGCCACTAGGAGCGATCAGCAGGGCAGTATTGTAGACTTTGCCACTGTCTACGGGAACCGGGAAGCCGCCTCCCAGGATTGTCACCTGGAAGCGTTGAGCCATGGTTGTGAGAAATTTTTCGGTTTTCTGGGCAATCGCCTCAGCTTGGGCAATTTTGTCTTCTTCTTTACCTAAAAATGAAAAATTCTCCGGTAAGCTTACTAGGTCGGCACCCCGACGCACGGCAAGTTCAATCAAGTCTTCCGCCTGAATCAGGTTGCTTTCCAGATCCGGCTGGCTGGTCATTTGGATGGCGGCGGCGAGATAGGATTTCATCAAGTAAAAGCTAGGAATCGCGTCAAGGAGATTATGAAACTGCTAAGTGTTGCAACTATAGCAGGCGTAGGGATTTCAGGGCTATAGGTATAACAAAGGAGGGAGTATGCGATCGCTCGAATTATGACCCTTATTCTAAATATCTCTCTTTAGATAGAGATTGACATTATTCATCCGGAAGGCTGACACAAATCTTAAGCAACTTCGTCTTTAATAAATAGTCGGAATTGGCAACAGAGGGGTTGTGGGTTCTCTTTGCAGGAAAGATGTAACTAGTAAGCCTCAGTCTAGCTCGTGATGATGTTCCCATTAGCCGGAAGGATTCAGGAAACTGAAATTTGCGCCTACCGTCTAGATATTGAGCCAATCTACCTAGCAACACAACCTAAGAGTTGAGAGTCTACCAGAGGCAAGTTCAGGCTTAATAACTCAGTTATATGTAAAAATCCCCAATTACCAGTCACTTGTTAAGTGAATGAGGAGACGTCAAGTGAATCTAATTCGTGAAATTGTTCAACAAGCCATTGCTAGTGGCTATTTGACGGCAGAAGCAGAAGAGCAGCTCCGTCAGCTTTTGAGGACAAAGTATGATTTTGAAGACTTCCAAGCGTTCATTCTCTTGCAACGAGAGGCGATGGAAGGCAGAGTCAAGCAAGAATCGCGAGAGTCCATGCATTCTGGGAATTTAGCGGCGGTAGCTTGAGCCGACACTTCCCTTGAATCAGACCAAAATATTTGTCACCGGAAGCGATATCACTCTGGTACCCCTCGCCGTGAACCAGAGAGGGTAAGGGTGATGGTGATCCCAGCCGACACAAGACTGAATAGTTAGTGCAATTTCACCCGCAGGCTACCTCCGTGGAGAAAACCGGGGAAAGGGCTAAGCAGAATTTTTTTGTTGACAAAGTTGAATTAAATCAACAATAATGGTAGATTGTCTGTCTATTCCTGCTCGGATCAGGTGAAGACACAGCAAAAGCTGGCAACAACTACTTTTTTCGTCTCGTGCTTTTCAGACGGATTATGAGGTTGTGGACAACCCAGTAACCAGCTACCTGTACGGCAACTTTAAAGGACAATCCCATGACTTATGCAATTATCGAAACTGGCGGCAAGCAACTGCGAGTCGAACCCGGTCGCTTCTATGACATTGAACTTTTGCCCGTTGAGGCAGACGAAAGCATCAGCCTCGAAAAAGTTTTGCTGGTCAGCCACGATGGCGAAGTGACCATTGGTCAGCCACTGATCGAAGGCGCAACGGTGGAAGGAACAGTGATGCGGCATCGGCGCGGTCGTAAAATCATCGTTTATAAGATGAAGCCGAAGAAGAAATACCGCAAGAAGCGCGGACACCGTCAAGAAATTACCCAGCTAATGATTAACTCCATTAGCCTGAATGGTTCAGTGCTGGCGGCGGCTGACGAAGCGGCAACGCCTGCGGCTGAGGAAACCACTGAAACTGCGTCAGAATAGAAGTAAGGGGGTCACAACTTGACCCTTTGTTTTTGACGCTAACTGTTAAACAGATTGTAACTACGAAGAGAACCTAAAATGGCTCATAAGAAAGGAACAGGTAGTACTCGTAACGGACGTGACTCTAATGCCCAACGTCTAGGGGTAAAACGCTTCGGTGGACAGGTTGTTAAAGCAGGCAACATTCTCGTGCGTCAGCGCGGTACCAAGTTCCACCCTGGCAACAATGTAGGGATCGGTAAAGATGACACGTTGTTTGCCCTCATCGACGGCGTTGTGACCTTCGAGAATAAGACTAGAACTCGTAAGAAAGTAAGCGTTTACGCTGTTCAGGCAGCAGAACCAGAAATGGCAACGGCTGGAGCTTAAATTTCATTATCGGTAAGGGAGATACTTTATTCCCATTTTTGCCAATACTACGAAAGGGCACCCACTTAGGGTGCCTTTTTGGCTAAAGTGGGTATTCTCAGAAATCTTGCTTGAGCGATCGCCTTTAACAGAACGTTACCAAACCAGCAAGTAAGGCAGCAAAAGGAGGCTTTAAACTATTAAGACAGCGCTACACTTAACCCATCTTTTTGCTTCTCCTTTACAAACGCCTTAGTTGTTCAGAGCGCCACTAACAACTAAACCCTAACAACCACTGATTAGATACTATGTTCCCTACTCACCGTCCTCGTCGCCTCCGTCAGACAGCCATGCTGCGTCGGATGGTGCGTGAGAATATTCTGACCACAAGCGATTTAATTTACCCTCTGTTTGCTGTTCCCGGTGAAGGATTTGCCCAAGAAGTCAAATCGATGCCAGGTGTTTACCAACTGTCGGTAGACAAAATTGTTGAAGAAGCGAAGGAAGTTTATGACCTCGGCATTCCTTCAATCATTCTGTTTGGGATTCCTCAAGACAAGGATACCGAAGCAACGGGGGCGTGGCACGATTGCGGCATTGTCCAGAGAGCGTCAACAGCCGTGAAAGAAGCGGTGCCCGATTTAGTCGTCATTGCCGACACCTGTTTGTGCGAGTACACCTCCCACGGTCACTGCGGCTACCTAGAAGTGGGCGACCTAACCGGGCGAGTTTTGAACGACCCGACGCTGGAACTGCTGAAAAAAACGGCTGTGTCGCAAGCAAAAGCAGGGGCGGATATTATTGCCCCGTCGGGCATGATGGATGGTTTTGTACAGGCAATTCGGCAGGGATTGGATGAAGCGGGGTTTGAGAATATACCGATTCTTTCCTACGCAGCTAAGTATGCCTCAGCTTATTATGGGCCGTTTCGCGATGCGGCGGACTCATCCCCTCAGTTTGGCGATCGCCGCACCTATCAGATGGATTCTGCCAACGCCCGCGAAGCGCTCAAAGAAATCGAACTCGATATTGCAGAAGGCGCAGACATGCTAATGGTGAAACCGGCTTTAGCTTATATGGACATTATCTATCGCGTCAAGGAAGCAACCAATCTCCCTGTCGCCGCCTACAATGTCTCTGGCGAGTATTCCATGGTGAAAGCTGCTGCCCTCAACGGATGGATTGATGAAGAACGAGTTGTGATGGAAACCTTAACCAGCTTTAAACGAGCGGGTGCCGACTTAATCCTCACCTACCATGCCAAAGATGCCGCTCGTTGGCTACAAGCCTAGATTGAGTTCGGCAATAGGTTTGACATAAAGGGTATAGACGAATTGGCTATCCTTATTTCCTAGCAACCGAATTCGTCAACAGCATCCTCCGGTCGTCAAGTATTTAACTTAAGTTCTGCCAAAAAAGGCTCCTGTATAGCAACAGGAGCCTTTTCATTATTGAGGATTCAGTTGTGAACTAAGCCCAATAACTAACCTAGTCGAGGTTAGGCATGGATAGCACAGCTTCAGTATCACGGTCGATACCTTTCTCAAAGCCAGCGGCAGCCGCACGAGCACGACCAGCATGCCAGAGGTGACCGACTAAGAAGAAGAATCCCACCACAAAGTGGAAACATGCCAACCAAGAGCGAGGAGACACGTAGTTAAAGGAGTTGATCTCGGTTGCAACTCCACCTACAGAGTTCAAAGAACCCAGAGGAGCGTGAGTCATGTACTCAGCAGCACGACGTGCTTGCCAAGGCTGAATGTCATTTTGAATCTTGTTGAGGTCAAGACCATTAGGACCACGCAGAGGCTCAAGCCAAGGTCCTTGGAAGTCCCAGAAGCGCATGGTTTCACCACCGAAGATAATTTCACCAGTAGGAGAGCGCATCAGGTATTTACCCAAGCCAGTCGGGCCTTGAGCAGAGCCGACGTTAGCACCCAAGCGTTGGTCGCGAATCAAGAAAGTTAGAGCCTGAGCCTGAGAGGCTTCAGCACCTGTGGGGCCGTAAAACTCGCTGGGGTACGCCGTGTTATTAAACCAGACGTAGCAAGCAGCAATGAAGCCCATTAAGGACAACGCACCTAAGCTGTAGGAGAGATAAGCTTCTCCAGACCAGATAAAAGCGCGACGTGCCCAAGTGAACGGCTTAGTCAGGATGTGCCAGATACCACCTGCAATGCAGACGAGGCCAACCCAGATGTGACCGCCGATGATGTCTTCCATGTTGTTGACGCTGACTATCCAGCCTTCGCCTCCAAATGGAGCTTTCAGCAGATAACCGAAGATCACCGCAGGGTTCAGCGTCGGGTTGGAAATCAGGCGGACATCGCCACCACCCGGAGCCCAGGTGTCATAAACACCACCAAAGAACATGGCTTTGAGCACCAAGAGCAAGGCACCACCACCGAGTAGACACAAGTGAATACCCAAGATGGTCGTCATCTTGTTCTTGTCTTTCCAGTCGTAACCAAAGAAAGCAGAGTACTCTTCTAAGGTTTCAGGACCGCGCACCGCATGGTAGATGCCACCAAGTCCTAAAACAGCAGAGGAGATCAGGTGCAGTACACCGACAACAAAATAGGGGAAGATGTCGATGACTTCACCGCCAGCACCAACACCCCAGCCAAGAGTAGCGAGGTGAGGCAATAGAATCAAGCCCTGTTCGTACATGGGCTTTTCTGGGATAAAGTGAGCAACCTCAAACAAGGTCATTGCTCCTGCCCAGAAAACAATTAGTCCAGAGTGAGCGACGTGAGCGCCGAGTAACTTACCAGAGAGGTTGATCAGGCGGGCGTTACCAGACCACCAGGCAAAACCTGATGATTCCTGGTCACGACCACCTGCAACCATTGAATTCGGTGAGAGTGTTACCACCGGGTATTACCTCTTCAACTTCTAACGAATGATTTTAATGATGATGAATGCTGAATCTCGAATGTGATCAAGATTCAGCGCTAGAACATTTTACAGAGCATTACCACGAGGAAGAACTTCCTCAGGAAACTCAAAGTTCTCAT
>NZ_JCACLG010000047.1:0-186209 GCF_059505785.1 Kastovskya adunca
ATGAGAACTTTGAGTTTCCTGAGGAAGTTCTTCCTCGTGGTAATGCTCTGTAAAACCAATCCGGATGTTTAATCCCAGTTAGTTTTACAATCTATAAATACCCTCACGCTTATTGGTGGGGGTATTTTCTTACACTGTGCCCTCAATTCTAGATTCAGTGTGTTACTCTGAAAGCAGGGATGAAAAAGGCCCTGAAACTCTGAAAATATTCAACCGTTTAGGGATACAGGAGGTGATGCCCATGACAGATAGTAGTAAACTCATGGGTCATCTGATTGGAGTTAGCCGGCTGCGCGCCGGGGCTGTTCTCTAGCAGTTAGCCCGGTTCTCTATGTATTTAGAGAACTAAGGTACTTGATACTGCGAGGCTAGCTAAGGAGTTCCTTCCGGCAGCCTGGTTTCAATCAGAAGACCCGCTAGACCGCTCTCACATTAAGTGAAGGTTTTATTACCTAAATCACTTCCCGTGGGAGCGGATAGTTTTTTGGGGGCTTTTTTTTAAGATGCGCCTGTAGGTAAAATGCAACTGTAGAACTTGCGGCGGCAACTAAACCTCACGAAAAGAGCTTTGACAACAAGTAATAATCGCTCTTTGAATGCATAAGACGGGTAACTAAAATAGTGCAAGGCTTTTATTAATCGCAAATAATTCTCAGGATGAGGAGGACTTTTAACTCTTGTCATCCCTAAATTAAATCTTATAGGAAATTATTATCTAAACCTCAATGCCTGGCTCGTCTCGGTTTCGGCAAATTCTCTAGCCTGAGAAAAAATCAAAGAGCCTGTAGATGTAGCCGCGCCTTCGTAGACGATGTACGATAGTTCTAGAAGGATAATCCTACTCTTTCTACAAAGGTGTGAGGTAAAGAGAATATGTCAAAAGTATTGTGGAAGTCGTTGCTCTTTAGCCCGGCTGTTTTAGGGGCAACCCTCGTAGTATCTGCAGGAGCGATCGCCGCAGAAAAGCTAGCTCCATTAGAAGCTGCTCAGCCCAACGTGGCGGAAGCGCCAATCATCGAAGTAGAATCCGTTGCGCTCGCTGCACCGACGGCTCCCATTGCTGAGACCATCCCAGAATTCTCCAGCAGCACCACACAGCTTCCGGTTGAGCTTTCTGCCATCCCAGCCGAAGCCGAGCCAGCCGTTGCTCCCGCCGCCGACACAACCCTTGCCCAAGCGGCTCCGGCTAACTCCGAAGTTTTACAACAAATCAACCGCTATAGCCAAGAAGGCAACAGCAATAGCCAAGACCAAGTCACCAATGTTACCCAACTGCGAGATGTCTCTCCTGGAGACTGGGCCTACGAAGCACTGCGGGAACTGGTAGAACGCTACGGCTGTATCGCGGGTTATCCCGATGGCACCTTCCGAGGAAATCGGGCAACCACCCGTTTTGAATTTGCCGCTGGTTTGAATTCTTGCTTGAACCAAATTGAGCGCTTGATTGCCGCTTCCACGGCTGACTTTGTCACCCGCGATGATTTGGAAACGCTACAGCGCCTAGTTCAGGAATTTGAAGCGGAACTGGCAACCCTAGGAACTCGCGTTGATAACTTAGAAGGTCGCGTCGGCTTCCTGGAAGACAATCAGTTCTCCACCACGACTAAGCTCAGCGGAGAAGCGATCTTCGCTGTCACTGACACCTTTAGTAACATTGACCTCAATCCTTTTGGTGGTGACGACGGTGTCGCTGTTGGTGACGCGGGAACAAACACAGTCTTTGGCGATAGAGTCCGTCTAACGCTGCAAACCAGCTTTACAGGTCGAGACACGCTGTATACTCGTCTAGCGGCTGGCAACCTTGATGCATTTAACGTTGCTGGTGATAATATTTCCGCTGAGGGTGTCCAGACCTTTAACATCAAGCCAGGACAGGATAACGACGTTCGGATTGACTGGTTGGCATACCGCTTCCCCTTTGGCAGCTCACAAGTGTATCTAGCTGCTTTTGGAGGAATTCATAGCGACTATGTTCCCACTCTCAATCCTTATTTTGAGGACTATGACGGTGGTAATGGAGCTCTTTCTACCTTTGCCTCAGAAAGCCCCATCTACCGAATTGGTGGCGGTGCAGGTGCAGCCGTCAGCTTAGGTGCTGGCCCACTACAGCGGGTTCTCGGTCCTAGTACAATTACCCTGGGTTATCTCGCCGGTGATGCTGCTAATCCTGGCGAAGATGGTGGCTTTTTTAACGGCGACTATGCTGCTTTAGCCCAGTTGAATTTTAATCTTGGCGATCGCATCGGCATCGGTGCAACGTATGTCCATGGTTATCACAATACAGCTAGCCCCATCTTTGGTTCTGGCATAACCGGAGACTCTCAAGCAATAAACTTACGTGATGGGGCTGCAAGTGGTTTAGTTGGTACCGCTTTGGCTAACAATCCGGCGCTAGTTACAGGTCTTGGTGGCACTCCAGTGGTCACTAATACCTATGGAGTAGAAGCCGCTCTCCGCCTGAGTGAAACTGTTTCAATCAGCGGCTTCGGTTCCTTCACCGACGCGATCCTGATTGGTCAGGGTGGTGCAGACATCTGGAGCTACGGAGCAGGAGTCGCCTTCTCTGACTTTGGCAAGGAAGGCAATATCTTGGGGATTTTTGGCGGTGTTCAACCGACCTTAAGAGGCTTGGATGAGAGTATTCGCCCTGCTGCAGGCTTTAGCCGTGACAACGCCTACCACATTGAAGCCTTCTACAAGTACCAACTAACGGAGAATATCTCTGTTACTCCTGGTGTCATTTGGTTGACCAACCCCGGTCAGAACAGTGCCAATGATGACGCTGTAATTGGTACCCTGAGAACTACCTTCACGTTCTAGAACAATTAATCGCTAAGGCATACAATTCTTAGCTTGATCATCTTGCCCCGCCGTAAGCGGGGCTTTTTTTCGTTCTAATTCTTAAACCAGCAAACCCCACCGGAGAACCGGAGTATACTGGAGAGGATTGCCTTCACACTCAATAGTGCCTGTGGAACTCTCCTGTAAAACGGAATATGCCCTTCTTGCCCTGTTAGAGCTAACAGGTCACTACAATGACGGAGAGCCGCTGCAAATTCGTCAGATTGCAGCGCAACAAAACATCCCTGACCGCTATCTGGAACAACTCCTGGCAACGTTGAGACGGGGTGGACTGGTACGGAGTCAGCGAGGAGCCAAAGGAGGCTATCTGCTGACGCGAGAACCTTGGAAAATCACGCTTTTGGATGTTATTAGCTGTCTAGAAGGCTCGGACGCAAAAGCCTCTAAGAGTGAGACCGATCCTAAAACGGTAGAAAGTGCCGTAGTGGTAGAAATCTGGCAGGAAATTCACGATCGCGCGAATGATGTCTTACGAGGATACACACTCCAGGATTTATCTGAAAAGCGAGATTCTAGGCGGCAGCTAGACATTATGTATTACATTTAGTCATTAGTCATTGGCAAAAGAAAATTAACACCTTATTAAAGCTATGCGGATTGCCCAAGATATTACAGAACTCGTCGGTCGCACGCCTTTAGTCCAGCTAAACCGCATCCCCCAAAGCGAAGGCTGTTTAGCGCGAATCGTTGTGAAGTTGGAGGGAATGAACCCCTCGTCTTCCGTGAAAGACCGTATTGGCGTCAACATGATTAATACCGCCGAGCGGGAAGGACTGATTATTCCAGGGAAAACCCTACTGGTAGAACCGACATCCGGAAACACGGGGATTGCCTTGGCAATGGCAGCAGCTGCCAAAGGCTATCAGCTGATTTTGACCATGCCAGACACCATGAGTACCGAGCGGCGAGCGATGCTGCGGGCTTACGGTGCTCAGTTGGAACTGACACCAGGTATTCAGGGGATGAGTGGCTGTATTCGTCGGGCACAGGAGATTGTTGAAACGACTCCCAATGCCTACATGTTGCAACAGTTTAGTAATCCTGCTAACCCGCAAATTCACTTTGAAACCACCGCTGAAGAAATTTGGGAAGATACTGACGGGCAGGTAGACTTTCTCGTGGCAGGTGTCGGTACGGGCGGCACAATTACTGGTGTTGCTGAAGCCATCAAAGCCCGGAAACCTGATTTTAAGGTAATTGCTGTCGAACCTTCCAGCAGTCCTATTCTGTCGGGAGGACATCCAGGGCCCCACAAAATTCAGGGAATTGGGGCGGGTTTCGTGCCCGATGTCCTAAAAGTCGAGCTAATTGATCAGGTAATTGTTGTTACCGATGATGAGGCGATCGCTTATGGGCATCGTCTTGCTCGTGAAGAAGGATTACTATCGGGAATTTCCACAGGTGCTGCTTTGAGTGCCGCTATTCGCGTTGCTCAACGCCCAGAAAATGAAGGACGATTAATTGTCATGGTGCAGCCCAGCTTTGGAGAACGCTACCTTAGTACACCCTTGTTCCAAGACCCAGAACCCAGAGCAACAGCCACTATTAGTTAATCATCTGTAGAGCCGTTGCACATAATGTCTCTACTTCAGGCAAACCTAAGACTGAATAGGTAGGTACAAATAAATGCAGGGGAACCTGGCAGGGAGATAGGGAAACGTGTTTCCTTGCTTTCCTTTTTCTCCAGGGATAGTTAGTCCTGTGCAACTCCTAAATTGCTCAGGATAAAATTATCATGTTATGGAAGATTCTGATAATTTCTACAACGAGTTACACGTCCGCTCCTCAGCGACAACCGCAGAAATCAAGCAAGCCTATCGCCGTTTAGCCAAGATCTTTCATCCTGACAGCAATAGCGAAACGGCTGACCACGATAAGATCGTGCAAATTAATGCTGCCTATGAGGTTTTGAGCGACCCTCATCGTCGTCACTCCTATGACCAACAGCTCCGCCGTCCCCAACCTCAGAAGCCGCAGCGCAATCGGCAACAACGCACAGCAGACGCGCAAGAACACTATCAACGCTACCGAAGCACAGCAAGAGATGCTGATGTGCATCTTGAGGATTGGATACAACAGGTCTATGTGCCGGTTACTCGTTTGCTGAGTCGTATTCTCAATTCTCTAGATGCTCAGATTGATGAGCTTTCAGCCGATCCCTTCGATGATGAGTTGATGGAAAACTTTCAGGCTTATCTAGAAGACTGTCGCGATTACCTCAACCAGGCGCAGTTGACATTTCGCTCTTTCCCTAATCCGGCAACGGTTGCGGGTGCAGCTGCAAGCCTTTACTACTGCCTCAATCAACTCAGTGATGGGATTGAGGAGTTACAGTTATTTACCCTCAACTATGACGATTACTACTTGCATACTGGTCAAGAACTCTTCCGCATTGCGGCGGGATTGCATTACGAAGCGAAAGAGGCGGTAAAAGATAGGTCATAACAGTGGGAAGTGCAAAGTATAAAGGATGAAAACACCACTGGGAAAGGAAATCGACAATATTTAGCTTTCAGCTATGGTGGGATACCTACAGCCTCTCAAACTCCCCACTACTCAGAAATTCGTCTATCCTGAAAGCAGTACTTTACGTAAATTTACATTTTGGGATTAGTTAAAGAACCCATGAAATGTATTGTTAACCGCCGCGCTCGGTTCTCCGCCAGCCACCGCTACTGGTTGCCAGAGTTGAGCGAAGCTGAAAACGTGCAGCAATTTGGTCTGGGTAGCCGATTTCCGGGACATGGACACAACTATGTCCTGTTTGTCTCCCTTGCGGGAGAGTTAGATGAGTATGGGATGGTGCAAAACCTGTCAGAAGTTAAACAGGTAATTAAGCGGGAAGTCACCAGCCAACTTGATTATGCTTATCTCAACGATATCTGGCCAGAATTTCAACAAACTCTTCCAACCACAGAAAATATTGCCAGAGCGATTTGGCAACGGCTTGCTCCCTATTTACCACTTGTACGCATTCAGTTATTTGAACATCCTGAACTTTGGGCTGACTATCAAGGAGACGCTATGAAAGCATATCTCACTATTAGTAATCACTTTAGCGCCGCGCATCGACTGGCTCGTCCTGACCTAAGTTATGAGGAAAATAGCAAAATTTATGGGAAATGCGCTCGTCCCAATGGTCATGGACATAATTACCACATGGAAGTAACAGTTCAGGGCGAAATTGATCCACGTACAGGGATGATTGTTGATTTAGGAGCGTTGCAAAAAACGATCGATGATTATGTTTTAGAGTCTGTCGATCATACTTTCCTAAACAAAGATATTCCTTACTTTGCTAACGTTGTTCCGACGGCGGAAAACATTGCTGTTTATATCCGTGACTTGCTGCAGGAGCCTATTCGAGAACTGGGTGCTGAACTGCACAAGGTTAAATTGCTTGAAAGTCCTAATAATTCTTGTGAAGTTTACTGTGAAGAATCATCCTCAAATTCAGCCGCTATTCAATCAAGTGAACGGACAATGACAACTGTGTAAACTAGGAAGCAAAACCAGTATTTTCATCAGTAAAAATACTGGTTTTTGAATTTATTAACAGAACCAGAATAGCTTTTGAAAGTATTTATCAGTGCTATAGGTCTTAATTTTCATAATTATTAGGAATTTATAAAAATAAAAATAAGAATAGCAATTTTATTTGTAAAGTTGGGAATAATAAAACAAACTATTGAGCTTTTTTTGCAGTTCATCGTTCAGACCTATGAAGATATTGTGAGGCAAGAGGTATGGATCGAAAATTTCCGTACCATGAGAGCGAGCCGAAGGAGAGTCTGCCTAGTGAGGAATACGGAACTGTAGTTCCCTCCCTAGAAAAGAGTCGCCAAGACGAAGTGTTGGCGCAAATCCCAACTCGCTTGAAGGGAAAAGCTGACCAATTGCTGGAAAAAGGAACCCAACAGCACCAAAAATGTGAATTTGACGTGGCAAAAGGGACGTTTCAGCAGGCGCTGAAGGCTTACATAGCTTTACAGAACCCTTGGGGAGAAGGTCGAGCCTTACATGGTTTGGGCTTGGTGTTTTATGCGTTGGGAGATTTTACGCAAGCGGTGGAGTATAGCCAACAAAGTTTGGCGATCGCTCAATCCATCCCCGATCAACGATTGGAATGGCAAGCTTGGGGGGTTATGGGTAATGCCTACCGTCATTTGGGCGACCCGCAAAAAGCGATCGCTTATGGACAAAAAAGCTTAACTATTGTCCAGCAACTAAACGACCGCACTGGGGAAGTGGCGGCGTTAAATAATCTGGGATTAGCGTACAAAGCGTTAGGGGACTATGCACAAGCACTCGGCTATCAGCAGCAAAGCTTAGTCGTTGCCCAAAGTCTAGGCGATCGCCAAGCGGAAGAACAAATCCTCAAGAATCTCGGCAATGCTTGTTACTCCATAGGCCTTTACGCCCAAGCCATTGAATACTACGAACAGCGATTGGCGATCGCGCGTCAGTTCGGCAACCTTCGCATTGAAGGACAAATTTTGCGTAACCTAGGTAATGCCTGCTACGCCGTAGGAGATTACACGCAAGCCATTTACTACGGCAAACAACGGCTGAACGCGGCACGAGAAAACAGTGATAAGCGTGCCGAAGAACAGACACTCGGTAGCATCGGAGTTGCCTACGATGCTTTGGGCAATTACGCCCTAGCCATTGAGTATTACGAACAGCGCCTTGCTGTTGCCCAATCCATTCCTGACCCTAGAATCGTAGAACAAGCCCTCGGTAGCCTGAAAGTTGCTTGCTACGCCTTAGGTGATTACGGCAAGGTCATGGAATATCAGAAGCAACATTCGGCAACACCAGTACCAGTGGCAAAGTTGGGTTTTCACTCCCAGGAAGCCTAGGGCTAATAAAAAATTGTGATGAAAAAAGGTAAATACTAAGAACCAGAAGCACAAAGGGAAAAAGAAATTTCCATTACGGTAGATTGAAGCTCGTAAATGGAGAAATTTTTTCCTGCTTTTGGTAGAGGTAAATTCATAACGTGCCTACCTGTTACACACTATTGATATAGATCTGCTATAGCCTATAAACTCACGGAGAGACTTTTGGTAAGATTAGCAGAGTTAGTCAGCCTACGGTCGCACCTGGTTGTCTTAACAAACAACATAAACGATAAAATATCCTAGCTTTAAGATAACGACAGGAAGATATGGCACAAAATCTGCAACAACAAACTGATTATGATGATAGCGTTTCCCCAGAAGCGGTAGCTGAAGCAAAAAAGCTAGACATGAATGAGGAGCAAGCCGGTTCTCTAGCAATGCTTCCTCCAGCCAAACAATCTACAGACCAACCTTGGCGGGAATGGGTAGAACCTGTTACTTCATTTTTGTCGGAACTACCTGACTACGTCGGCAATTTCGTTTCCGACTACAGACAGCCCTTGCTAACAGTGTTACTGCTCCTTTCCGGACTAGTGACTGTTAAGGTAACTCTGGCAGTACTGGATGCCATCAACGATATTCCTCTCTTGGCTCCAGTTTTTGAGTTGGTCGGAATTGGTTATAGCGCTTGGTTTGTGTACCGCTATCTCCTACAGGCATCGACTCGTAAAGAACTGGGAACAGAGTTTCAAGCCTTAAAAGGAAAAGTAGTGGGCAAAGAGCAACTCGATAGCTAAAGCTCTTGTAGTGTAACTTGGCGGTACTAGTCAGCATTAGCAACAACTCCAGAGGATTTTTGCCAATTGCCCTTGGCTCAGTCCTCCTATAAAGCTGACAAGTATCTCAACAACAAAAAATTTTCTTTGCAGATTAACGCAGATAGGTTTTCTAAATATCTGGGTTAGTCTGTTTTTGTATGGGTTAGTCTGCCAGAAATGCCAGGTGTCTACCCTACGAAACTGATGTGCAGGAGCTTCGGAGAATATTTAACGACCCTACCCGGCTCCACTTCCTCCTAAAAGGACTTTGTTTTGCTGAGGGTAGGAATGCATCTGTCGTCCACCTTAATTGCAAATACCGCAAAAGCTCTTCGGCTTTGGCTGGAAGTTAGCACCAAGTTACTGTTTTGTCTCCCCGCGTTCTTCATACCTGTCAAATTTAGTATGACGAACCGAACCCCTCAGGGGATTCAATTTGCCCTTGACTTATGCCACCTCTGTACTGAGCAGGCTGGGGTTGATCGCGAAACGTTTACGGAGCAGCTTCTGATTGAGGTTGAACCACGTAATTAGTATCAATCGGCTCTGCTTCTCCTGCTTGTACTAGCCCTTGATAGAGCAAAGCTGCTGCTTCAGCACGAGTCGTGATTTTGTTGGGATTGAGTTGCTGGCGATTGGGATGGTTAACGACTATTCCCGCTTCCGTCGCTGCTGCAACTGCTTGAGTCGCATAGTTAGGAATTTGAGCAGCATCCTGATAGGTTTGCAAAATTTGATTAGGAGCAGATCTTGGCTGCAAATTCAGTCCGCTTGCTAGAGCAACTAAAGCCTGCACTTTAGGAATTTGCTGAGTGGGTCGAAACGCATTTCCCGGATAGCCCTGCAAAAAACCATTTCTGGTTGCTGCTTGAATGGGTGAATACGCCCAAAAATCGTTTGCTACATCTGTGTAGTTAGGGGCATACTGAGGAGCGCCAGTAATCTCCTTGTCGCCAAATGCTTTTTCTATCTGCGCTGCAAACTCGGCACGGGTAACAGGGCTATTAGGGCGGAACGTGTTGTTACCAAAGCCCACAACAATGTTCCGTGCGGCTAGGGCTTCGATATAAGGACGTGCCCAGAAGTCTTGTGGAACATCAGAAAACTGAACAGCTTGCTCCGGAGTAGCTGGTGGGGCGATCGCCGTCTCGGCGGGTCGTTGTGCAGGTGGAACCGGGATAACCGGAACAAGGGGGGTGAGGCGCTCTGTGCGTCGTGGCTCTACGGGCACTATGGCACCTGGAACTGGAGCAGTGCGTCGAACCGGATCGGCGGCTTCTAGGCGATCGCGGCGAGGCGGATCTCCACCTAATGCGGCTTCTAATTGCTCTGCCCTCGTCGGTCTATCCACGTCAGGTCTTGCCGCCCCATCTAGTGGGTCGAAGAAGCCTCCTATCCCTCTAGGCACTGGACGTAGCGATATAAAAAGAATTGCCCCAATCGTGGCGAAGGCAACAACAACCCCCACTAGCTCATCAAAGCCGAGACGAGAAGGAGGCTCAGGGGGTGTATTAGTCATTTTTTTACTTCACTTTAACGAGCGGTAGGAGCATTTCCAGTCAACTAACTGGCAAAGCTTCTGCCTTGGTCTGTTCTAAATTTAGTTTAGCGGCAAAGTGTTTTTCAACTAATTCTGGAACATCTTTTGATTGCACGCCGGTATAACGGGATTTGTCAGGCATGAAAACCACACAAGGCCCTTTCTTACATTGCTTCATGCAGCCAGTGCCCTTGATCGCCACTTGGTCTTCTAATCCCTGTTGTTGCAAAGATTCCGCAACAGCTTGACAAACTGCTCCTGCCCCTCGCTTCTGGCAAGAGGATTTTTGGCAGACCATTATACAATCTTTGGTCTTAGATGCTGGCTTTGATTCAGCAACTGAGGGGAGGAAGACCTCTTGTTGTTTGGGAGGAACAGTGGGAGCCGTGGTTCTTACCGTCTCAGCTTTTAGCTTCAGCTCGCCACTTTTGGGCTTGTATTTCTGTTTACCGGAAATTTGTATCCAGTCTCCGGGTTCTAGTTCTTCCCGTAGGAAGCTCTGTAGCGCTTTTGATAGCTTGATGTAGTGTTCGCCGCTAGCGGTGGCTATCCGTAGGCGCTTGGGCTTTTCTTCAACATCACCTACAAAACCGACAAATCTTCCCTCAAGGCTGAACTTGGAGACTTGCGTTTTTTCTTTCAAATTTCCCACACTTAAATCCTCAATCTGCCCACTAGAATAACTCTATTGCAAATGAATGTCATCTAGTTTGGCAAATTTTTGTTGTTACGAGTCGTGAGTTGACAGGTTGTTTATGGTTAATTGCTCTATCAGCCGCCCCGATGATTAATTTTGTCCTTCATCCTTCACCCCTTCTCCCCCTGTACAACTACTCCTCCTCAGGCGCTTTAGTCTGTAGCTCTTCTAGGGCTTCTAGCTGTTGATCTACCCCTTCTAGAACCTGGTTGAGTGCTGGTAGGGCTTCAAGGGGAGAGGGATTAATGCGGGCGCGATCGCGAATTTCGCCTAATTTACGCTGTAGCTGCTGTGCTAGTCCCAATGCATCGGCACTGAGTTTGTCGAGTTGTTGCCGCTGATAAAATTTCAATGCCGCTCCCCGCAACACTTGCAGCGTTGCTTCTTCGCCATAGGTGCCCGGCATCACTCGCAGGCGCAGTAAGAGGCGTTCTTGGCGATAGCGTCGCTCAACTTCTATTGATTTCGCCTGTTGTACGGGTAGAGCAGGCAAGAGTGCCAAGCGCTTAACTTCATTAATGACACCTTGAAACAAGGACAAATCAAGGGCTTCTAGCACGGATTGCAAGACGCCGTTTTGACTCCAGAGAATTCGACCTTGCTGCTGTTGTCGTTCAAAGTACAGCCGACCGATGCCATCAATGAGTACCCGACCCAGCAATTCTGATAGCAGCTCTCGAGGCGGTAAGGTGGCTAGAAACTCCGAGGGATGCGACGCGTACTGTGCTTGCACGTCCAACCGGGGTAAGTTTTCCCAGCTGGGTGAAGCTTGAGGTCTTACGGTTTGGTGTTGTGGTTTGGCGTCTGCGTTCTCGCTACGCGATCGCTGTGAAGCTAAGGGTCTAGGTATCGATCGACCTGGCTTCGGTAAGGACTGGGTCGGCGGCTGGTCAAGGGAGGGCTGTAGCGGTTCGCCAGTTTCACTCGTTGACAGTGCCGCATCATCCAAAATCAACGTGGAGCGGCTCTGGCGATCTACTTGGGAAAGCTTGTCAGCAACCGCCTGTCGCGCTGGCGGGGGATTAGAGCTGTAGTTTAGATACGCCGAAAGGAAAGACTGATGGACTTCAGAGGTAATTAATTGCGGCTTGAGGGAACAGTTGAGATAGGCAAAGATCCGACGGGCATAATCCAAGGCGGAGAAGTCCTGGGGATTGACCATCCCCAGTTTCAACGATTTTCCTTCTAAAGCTAAAGGCAAAATCTGATGGTACAGACAAGCCTCAAAGGGCAGAATGCTATCAATCAACCGAAACATCTGCTCTGTATCGAACTCAGATGCTTGAGATCGATGGCTTTTTTGATGAGTAGTTTCAGACTGGGCGGGGTCGCCTGGTGAAAACACCATAACGGTTTAAAGAACCACAAGCTCGATTAATCCAGATACCCCTGAAAGCGCAAGTTTTATGAGTAGTAGATAAGCTATCCTAGCTGTCCCGTCTGTCTCAGGGCGCTCAGAGAGAAAGAGCAGGATTAAGAATAAAGATTTCAATGGCAGTGCGATCGCACTTGATACCTTCCCCTTAGAAAGTCCCTCGTATCGCTTGTGCTGCCAAGTAAAGTTTACTCCATTCCCCCATGACTTGATTTGTTTTCAAGTTTAAATCTTGGGCGATCGTGGCAATTGACTGACCAGATTTCAATAGTTCTAAGAGCTGGTGTTGGTCAGGAGTGAGGCTATTCAAGAACTCCTGCCACTGTACCGGAGTTAAGCCCAGGTTATGTTCTTTGAGGGAAGCTTCCAACCAATTAGCTACCAATTCTGGTTTACCTTTGAGGGAAAACACCCGAATCGCGTGGTAGCTGACTTTTTCCCGCAGCCGATAGATGTGCTTAACTGGCAACTCTAAGGCTTGGGCAATCTCCTCTTGAGAACGACCTTGGAGGTAAAGTTGCAGCCACTGCGCCGCCTCTTCCCCTAGATTTTCCGTTAGGTACGCGGCAAATTCCTGTTTAACTGCGCTTCGGAGTACCTGTTGCTCTTCCAACGTCTGGGCAGTTTCATACTCAAGAACTGCCTGATTGTCTAAGCGACTCACCGGAGAGTCGGTTTCATCTAAGGTGACTTCCTCGGAAACCAGACGTACAATGTCGCCTTGGGGGACATGGGTCATCCCACCCCGTTGAGAACGCCGCAGGAAGTTGACAAAGCGGTAGACCAGCAGTGGCTGATTACGGATCGGGCGCAGGCAGTATTCTTCAACAGTGGTGAGCAGCAAAGCATCGCGGAGACGAGCATTTTGCGTGCAATTCGCAATCCAGGCAATCTGACTTTGGATGTAGCGATCGCTATTTAATAACTCTTGGATCACTTCTTGTAAAACATCTGCCACGGCGCGTTGGCGATCGCGACTCAGGGCAACCCAAGTGCGGATTTTGTTGCGTAAGATGGCGAGACTGCCCAAACGCTGCATTAAATTCCGATAGGCTCGTTCTGGCCCCACACCCAGGTAACGAGAACGCAAAATCCGGTAGCGATAATCCATCCCTTGCTTGGCGATCGCTAGTTGGTAAGAATCTAGGTTTTCAAAACGCTCCAAATCCTCTCCCATCAACCAGCGAATGATACTGTTGCTCGTGGCGGGGCTTTGGTTAGGATAGTCATTGGCTAGCCGCAAACGCCATTTTTGTTCTAGTTCATCCGCCAAGTTTGCCATGAGACTGGGTTCCTCAAACTCTTGCTTTAAAGTTTGCATGACAACCTTCATTTCAGCACTTCCTCTGTGTTCGTCGCTCTTAATATTGTTGATTTCACCATATTTGTTTGCCCCTCCGAAGCGATCGCATACGCCTAATTGACCTTCGGTTATCACGCACTCGTCTGATGTAAACCCCCTAGCGACTGAGATTTGTATCTCTCTTATAGAGTGCCGCAAATCACAAGTCTTTATCCGTAGGACTTACCTGTCAGAAATTACGTTTTGTAAACTGACAAGCCTTCCTATATAACTCTCACCAAAGCCGATGCAGATTATGCGGCTAGAGCAAACTGAGCCGCAGTTATAAGGGTTTAAACAGAAGCAAAAATTAATTTTTAATCAAGTCGATAATGCGATCGCTTGGCTTTTAATTCATTATTCACGGCGTCCTCGCTGCCAAAATTGACTTTTAATAAATCTTCAGTTGTTTTATTGGGATACTTTCAGGTTGATTCGCCAGCAGCAATAACAATTCGTCAAGCGATCGCTGTTTGGAACGGTGCAGACGGCTACCTGAGCAAACCCTTAGACATATCGACCAAGCCAGCCCCCTATTCGCTCTTTAGTTGCGAAAGATTAAAGGATTGGCTAATTGCACACCTAGCAACCAACAAACTCGTAATAAGTTGCAGGTTGAGACAATCTGCTAGGACTGAAGTTTAAGAATTGTGCTTGTTAATGGATATAAATTAAACCTCTAACTAAAGGATGATGTC
This sequence comes from Kastovskya adunca, assembly GCF_059505785.1. NCBI lineage: Bacteria > Bacillati > Cyanobacteriota > Cyanophyceae > Coleofasciculales > Coleofasciculaceae > Kastovskya > Kastovskya adunca. Next base: position 14,177 of record NZ_JCACLG010000047.1, read on the forward strand.
GTTGAAAGCACCCCTTAATCATACTTTAGTTAATAATACATGTTGTATTACCAATTTTATAGTAGGAAAAAAATGAGTATTGAAGATCGCGCTGAAGCCGTTGCCAAAAACATAGAAGGTAAAATTCAAGAAGCGGCTAGTGAAGTCACTGGCGACCCCAAAGATAAAGCCGAAGGGCAAGTCAAGCAAGACCAAGCGGCTGCCATGCACGCCAGAGAAGATCTTAAAGATAAAGCCAAAGACGTAATCGACAAAGCTTAGGTCTAATCAAGAGCAACTTATCTCACTTTAGCCGCGTGTAATTAGGTTCAAAAACAACCTAAAATCAGGTCATTCTGAGCGATATCAAAATTAGCGAGAATTACCGATATTCTTTTCTTCGCTACTTTTTCCTCAAAATGACCTTTTTATTTTAAAAAAAATTGAAGATTTTGTACCCGTTCAAATGGGCATTGAAACAATCTTTTCAGCATGACCCAGTTCGGTTTTTGAATAACAATCGTTGATACCGAACCCTTGCCACATCACAAATTTCATACTTCCTAATTCATCCGTTCGGTCGAGCTGACAATAGAGACCTTCACACTTTCTCCCCGGCTCCCATGCAAGTTGTGATTACAGCCGATACGACTGCTCCGGCCTCAACTCCTGCACATGAGTTTCTGGCGGCAAAATCGTTCCCGTCAGATCTGCCCCTGTCAAATCCACCCCCATCAAATTCGTGTGCTTTAGGTTTACCTCACTCAAATCCGCTCCACTCAAGTTTGCTACCCTGAGATTGGCTCTCGTCAAATCCACCCCTCTCAAATCTGCCCCGCTCAAATTCACTTGTTTCAAGCAGGCTCTGGTTAAATCCACTCCGCGCAAATCTGCCCCACTTAAATTAGCTCCCGTTAAATCTGCCCGCGTTAGGTCTACCCTTCTTAGGTCTGCCTCACTCAAATTCACCCGATTTAAACAGGCTTTCGTCAAATCCACCCCACGTAAATCCGCTCCAGTGAGATTGGCATCTTCCAGATTTGCTTGTCTTAAGCTGGCGCGATTCAAATCTACCCCTCCTAGATCGGCTCCCTGTAAGTTAGCAAATCTTAAATTAATCTCCCGCAGATCGCTGCCACTTAAATCAATCCGACTCAAATTTACCCCAGGAAGTGAGATGCCGGGAGCAATCAGATGTGCCCCTACCTGTTTGGGGTCGAATTCTTCAGGAAATCGGGTTTGCTGGGTGTAGACGGCGTTTTCAAAGGTGGCTCCTCGGAGTTTCGCTTTACTGAGGTCAGCTCCGGCGAGATTGGCGTATGCCAGGTTCGCACTGTCTAAGTTCGCACCGATCAAATTACAGTTTCTGAGATTTGCCAGTCTTAAATCTGCCAGCCGCAAGTCGGCTCCACACAGCGTTGCTTCGCTCAAATTGACACCCGTCAGGATCACATGAGGTGCAATTAGATAAGCCCCACTTTGTTTAGGGTCAAAGCCAATAGAAAAGCGGGTACCACTTGTATAAACAGCTTTTTGCAGATTCGCCTCATGCAAATCAGCTTCACTCAAGTCAGCTTCACTAAGATTAGCTCCCGTGAGGTTAGCACTTGCCAAATTGCTCCCTAAGACGTTGGCTTTTTTGAGATTTGCCCCTCTCAAATCTGCGGCTTTCAAGTCAACGCCTACTAGATTAGACCAAGTTAAATCAGCGTGTTGCAAGTTGGCTGCACCCATTTGTGCCAAATTCAGGCACGCTCCGCTGAGGTTACAGCGACTGAGATTTGCCCCGGTTAGATCGGCTTCGATTAAGTCGGTGTAACTGAAATTAGCTTCTGTAAGGTTCGCCTGTTTTAGGTTCGCTGCTCGAAAATTTTCTCCTTTGTAATCGGCTCGCCTCAGATCAGCTTGTTGCCAGTTTTTGGTTAGTGGGGTTGCTCGTCTGAGTTCTTCTGTACCAAGGCGTTTTCTATCAAAATCTACTCTGCTCATTTTTCCCTCCAGCAGTTCTTGGAAAAATGCACCCCTATCTTTCGAGAGCGTTGCCGCTACTCAAACGCCCGTTGTTAGTAGGATACGCTGAATTTTCGCATTCGTCTTTCAAAATCAGCGAAATTCCCCCTGACTTCCACGACATAGACGGAGAAAAGGCGAGTTATTGAACTAATTCAAGATGGTTCAGTGATGATTCGAGTCCCGTAACCTCCTTTTAAGAGAAGCAATAAAAGAAAGGCGTAGTTTTAAGAATGTTTGGAAAAAACTCTTATTTATCTACATTCCTTCAATTAAAGTAATCGCGGCAAAGATGAGGAATAAGGTACCACCAACATAGGCGATCGCTCGCTCGGAAATGTAAGAAGCAAGCCACCGCCCCCCCAAAACCGCGATCGCGGTACAAACACCATGACCTAAGGTTCCGCCAGCAATCACACTCCAAACCGAGTTATCCGCCGCTAAGGTCATCGTGGCTAATTGCGTGCGATCGCCCCATTCTGCTAGAAAGGTTAAACTGAACGCTTCCATCAACACCGCCAAACTCGTCATCCGACCGCGTTTCTCCTTCTCCGCACGCTCGACAAGCGCTTGGGCTTCTTCCTGTTCGTGCTTTGCCGCATTGGCAGGTATCTTCCGAGCTTGCCTTAATAATTGCAATCCAAAATAAACCAGCAACGCAATCATTCCATAATGAATGACGGCACGGGGCAGTAAGGTAAATATTTGTGCAATTGAAGCTGATAGTGCAGTCATTAACGCCAACGCACCAAAAGCTCCAGCAAATACCAAAGCTCTGGAATGGCGCATTGCTAAAACAGCGGCGGTAAAGAATGTTTTGTCGCCTAGCTCGGAAATTAAAATTAGTGAAAAGCTTGCTGTGAAATTCGTTACCATCTTCTCAAGCGTCCCTTATTGGTGCATAAGAGCGAACTTGAGGAGAATCAAATAGACCTCACCAAGCTCACTTTTGCAGATTGTGAACTTAGTGAAGGTCTCGTTACCAAAGGTTTAATTTATTTAAAACGCGCTATTCTCACGTTTTTGAGTACCTTTGTTGACTGAACCGGGCGATTACGCGCCAGTATGTCGATTCAGACAGTCGGCAAAATACCGTTAACTACTCCCCTTCTTATAGGTACAAATATACACTACTTCTGGTGGGTTAGTAATTTTCTCTACTTATGTATGGCGTTAGCCACTTTAAGAGAACTTTTCTATAAGCAGAGATTTAATCCCCGACAGACAAAGCAACTTCAGACTACTAACTACTCTCAGGTGATGGCGGACTGCATTTCTTGTTCCACTAACTCTTGGAACTGAATCACATCTTGACGGGGGTCAGCGTGAGCAACTTTAACTTTTAAAAGATCGCCCAACGAAACCGAGCGTTTAAAGCGCATTGCCAACTCTAGCCCCAAATCTTCGACCAGAATCAATCCCAAATTTTCATGTTCTCTGAGCCAGCGCAACACCAGCACCTGCCAAGCTTGATCGGAGTGACGCCGGAGATACTCTAAGCCCCAGTAACGATTGGTCTGACGTTCCACCAAGACGGCTTCCTGAGCCGTTGTAGTGACCCCTAGCATCACTTCTTGTAGCTGTTCGGCGCTAAAGGGTAGTGACTCACCCCGGAGATGGGCTTTGATTTGAAAGTGACTCAACAAGTCGGTATAACGACGAATTGGAGAAGTCACCTGAGTATAGGTTTCTAGGGCTAAACCTGCATGTCGGATGGGAGTGATGCTCATTTCACTGCGAGGCATACACCGCCGCAGGGCGCAGAAGCGGACGGGCCCAGCTGGTAGTTGTAACAGTTCTTCGTCGGAGGGGAGTTCTGGCTGAGGCTGACCGCGAAAGGGCAAAGGAATTTGATGAGTTTGCCCGTAGTGTCCTGCTACTTCCCCCGTAAGAATCATCATTTCCGCGACTAACTGCCGGGAAACGGAGTCGTCTAAAAGATCAATGATGATTTCGTCATCTTGTTTAACTTTGATCACCGACTCCGGCATATGAATACTAATGGCACCTTGCTCTCGTCGCCACTCTTGCCGTCGTTGTGCCCACTGAGCGATTTCGGTAATTTCTGGTTCTGCCTGCACCCCTAGCTGCAACATCTCATCAACATCTTCATAGGTGAGACGGTAGGTCGGCTTAATCAGGCTGGCGTGGATGCTGTACTCCTGAACCGCTCCCTTTTCATCTAAAATGATGCCGAAACTGAGGGCATAGCACACCTTTCCTTGTACCAAGCTCATTGGCCCAGTTGCCAGTTCTGGTGGGAACATGGGAATCATTCCCGTCGGCAGGTATAAGGTGGTGCTGCGACGGCGGGCTTCTAAGTCTAAGGCATCTCCTGGAAGGATCAAGCGAGTTGGGTCAGCAATGTGTATCCACAAGCGCTGTCGCCCGTCTGCCAAGGTTTCGATACTTACGCCATCGTCAATTTCTTGAGTGCTTTCATCGTCGATGGTGTAGACCTTCAGGTGGGTCAAATCTAGACGGTTAGGGTCTGGGTCGCTTGGTGGAGACTCCAGGTGTTGCTGAGCCACTTCAAGCACCTCACGACGAAAATGTATAGGGATTTGACTGCGCCGCAGAAATAGATTTTCGTGAGGACTCCACAAACCCAACTCTAGCAGCAGCTCAAAGCTCGCTTGGGCGGTTTGCGTACGTTCCAACGTTGCCAAAATTTCTATAGCTTGACGAGGGGGATTTTCTGGATGAAGTACAAAGCGTTCTAAGGATTCTAGTCGCAAGCGATCGCTGTCTTGCCATTCCACCGATCCCTCATTAAGTCTTTGGTGTAGACGGGCGAAGAATTCCTCTTGCTCCCGCAGCCGTAATTCTTCTACCGATTGCTGATGCTTAATGTCTGCGACCTGGGAAGCCGGACGAGTTTCGTAACTCTCTCCCTTTTGCTTGAAGTAGACCTTATCCTCCGACAGCAAGCAGTGAGCGGCGTAGCACAAAGGTGGGCTTTGATCGGAAAACAAGAGCTGCGCCATATCAGCACAACTCACCGCTCTCCCTTCTTCTACCAAGATTTCCCACGCCACTTCCAAACTAGAAGGGTCTAAATACGGTTCAACTTCCTGAAGAAAATCCGAGATTTCTGATGGTTTATAGTTACTCCCCGTCACTGCATAGGTCACTTGACGGGGATGCAGTGTATGGGACTGTCCCCGTTCATCTACCACAATCCAGTGTTTTTTTCCCTCTGGACGGTCTGCGGTAGCTAAACGGCGCTCTCCTGAAGAGCGAAATTCGATCAATGTTCCCTTTTCCACCAGTTTTGCGCTTCTCGGTGTGTCATCGGAGGACTTTTAACTAGTTTAGCCTTTTAGGGCATGGCGATGCCTGAGGCAACAATTTGACACTTGATGGTTCAATTGCCAATTATTCCCCTGACATCGCCACTCTGGCTCGAATTTTCGAGAGGCTTCACCCTTCTTTGTTGATAAACGGTAGCAACGCCACCAGACGAGCGCGTTTGATGGCTTGCGTCAGGTCTCGCTGTTGCTGAGCCGTCAATCCCGTAATGCGACGGGGCAAAATTTTGCCGCGTTCAGTAACGAACTTACGCAGCAGTTCCACATCCTTGTAGTCGATGGGGTCTCCTGGTTTGATTGGCGAAAGCCGTTTGCGAAAGTATGCCATGTTTGTTCAGTCGTCAGTGTTTGAATGGGTAAGTCAGTTATGAGTAGATAGCTAACAACGAGCTATTTAATTTCCTTGTGAACTGTGTGCTTATTGCAATGAGTGCAAAACTTATTCAGTTCCAAACGTGCTGTTGTGTTGCGGCGATTCTTCATCGTTGTATAGCGGGAAACACCAGTCGATCGCTTGTTCGGGTTGGTGCGACACTCGGTACATTCTAGGGTAATAACGATCCGGACACCCTTCTTGGCTGCCATAATTCTTTATCTACAAAGTTAACTAAGTGGTCTAGTCGAAATTAAACACAAATTTCTATTGTCTCATACGACGTTTGATTTGTGCAAACACTTTTTTGATACGTAGGTCGAGGGAAAATCCCCGACGGGTCTGAATCATGATCGTGTTCGCTACGCGGTCGTGAAACGCTTGTCGCGCCTCTTGATCCGCCAACGCCATGCCACAATCAGCCGCTAGCGGCGCAGTCAAGATCAGTAAGGATATCCCATTTGCCAGCCCAATGGTTAGCCCAATCATCGCTAACAACGAACAAAAGCCAAGGATACCTTCTCGTTTCATCAACATCAACACCCCAGGAATCCGGCTGTATTTAGCATCCAAAACTTTCATGTCTAACGCCAAATGGCCTAGACTCTGACCTTGATTTTTCAGTACTAATATCACCCGCAACGCTAGCCAGAGCAAGATAAACACCAGCATCTGAAGTAACGAAATTCCAGGAGCATTGCCCCTAAAGATCGAGCTAACTAGCCAAACCACTACAAAGTCAATGGCAAAAGCCGCCGCCCGTCGCTCAATCGGTACCTTCGGAAACTTCCTATGAACAGGCTCAATACTCATAAGCGATCGCCGACTTGCAGACTAGCTATTTCACATCTTAGCTTGAATGGCTAAGGGTTCATGGTTCATCGTTCATTGCCAAGATTCTATCAACTCATCCTCAATCCCCCTAAACTAACGAAAGAAGAGAAGTGACTGGACAAGCTATAGCAATGCTGCCTGTTAACGAAGCAGAGTCAATTATTCTTAATTTGGTGCAACCCCTTCGAGAGCGGGATGCTGAGGTTGTGGACTTATCAGCAGGGGCAGGGCGCATCTTGGCAGAACCTGTAACCAGTCAGCTTGATTTTCCTCACTGGGATAATTCCGCGATGGATGGCTATGCCGTGCGCTTTGCGGATATCCAAAATTGCGATCAACAGCAGCCAGCGGTTCTAGAGATTGTGGAAGAAATTCCGGCAGGTTATCAGCCTCAACGAACAATTCTATCGGGACAAGCTGCCCGTATTTTCACCGGAGCAGTGATGCCGCCGGGTGCGGATACGGTGGTGATGCAGGAAAATACCAAGCGCGAAGGCAACCGCGTCTTGATTTTGCAGGTAAGCGAACCGAAAACCTTTGTCCGTCGTCGCGCTGCCTTTTATCAGGCAGGAACGACGCTCCTCCCCCCAGGAATTCGGCTAAGTGCCCCAGATGTTGCCGTACTGGCGGCCGCTCAGTGTAGTCAGCTTTCCGTTTATCGGCGTCCGCGTGTAGCGATTTTGTCTACTGGGGATGAGTTAGTCACAGTAGACCAACCCCTGCAACCTGGTCAAATTGTTGACTCAAATCAATACGCCTTGGCAGCCTTTGTCGCGCAACTGGGTGGTATACCCCAAGCGTTGGGAATTGTCCGCGATGACCAAGAACAATTGCAAGAGGCGATCGCCCAAGCGATTACCACAGCAGATGTTGTTCTCTCCACAGGTGGTGTTTCTGTCGGTGACTACGACTACGTTGACCAAATTCTTAGCAACTTGGGTGCAGAAATTCACATCCGTTCCGTCGCCGTCAAACCCGGCAAACCCCTAACAGTTGCGACCTTCTCCACTGCCCAATCTTCAGTTCTCTACTTCGGCTTGCCAGGAAATCCGGTTTCTGCTTTAGTGAGCTGCTGGCGCTTTGTGCAACCTGCCCTGAAGAAATTAGCAGGTTTAGCGGATGGCTGGAAACCTAGGTTTATTAAAGCGCGATCGCGTCACGATTTGCGTTGCGGTGGCACGCGAGAAACCTACCTCTGGGGACAACTTCATCTCATTGATGGTGCCTACGAATTCTCCCTAGCAGGGGGTAATCACAGTTCTGGCAACCTAATTAACCTTGCCCAAACCACAGGTCTTGCCGTTGTGCCTGTTGGTCAGACCTTGATCTCAGCTGGTGAGTCAGTGCAAGTTTTACCAGTCGGTTTGACTAATTGAGCAAGAACCTCTTTGCCAACTAGAACTAATTTGATTATTAACGAAAAAATGTTCAGAGTTTTAATCCCGGAACATTTATTTATTCACCTGCCATTAAGTGCTCAGGGTTTAGGTTGTACAAGGATGCATAAAACAGCACAACGCCCTCGTGCTAATGGCTAATCCCTTACGTCACCAATCGCCAGTTCCCCATCCTTATTTACCAAAATCCTCTCTTCCCATTGGGCATGATCGTTGCCCAATTTGTCTTCGCTTGCGCTAGCTGTTCCTCATTAACCTTCGCACCCATGAGATTAGCCCCACACAAATTTGCCCCTCGCAAATTGGCGTGATTGAGATAGGCATAGCTCAAGTCAGCACCGCGTAAATCCGCACATTCTAAATCCGCGTAGCTTAGGTATGCCCAACTAAGATTGGCATCACGTAACAATGCCCGATTTAAACTTGCCCGCCCAAAATCCGCCTTAATGAGTTTAGCGCCCTGGAGATTGACTCTTGCCAACTTCGCTTGATGAAAAATCCCATCCGATAAGTCACATTTTTGCAGGTTCAGCAGATTTAAATCTTGAGAGGCAAAGTCTCTACGACCCTTGAGATAGGAAGTTAGCAGAGCATTTTCATCCATCTTTGCCGGAACTTTCGGCTTCCCGTTGGTTAACCCCCCGCTCCGGGGCGAATTTGGTGAATTCGGTTGATTAGGAGTACCTCGGCTACGCATTCCACCAGAGGTATAAGAATTCCCGCCAGTTTGCTCTTTTTTGGCTCGACGCTCCCGAATCGCCATCGCCAACTTCGAGGTAGCAGACGAGGTAGAGGAAACAGAACTCGGCGTACCCAACTCACCCGAGTAGAAGGGGTGACCTGTGGGGTTGTTGTGCAAAGTTTGTTTGTTTGCCAACCCCTGCGCCAGACTATCGAGGTAGGGTTCTAAGTCTAACGCTCTGAGAATTTCCTCAGATGACTGGTAGCGATACCGCACAGACGCTTCCAGCATTTTTCTCAAAACATCAGCAAAGTGGTCGCTGATGCTGACGTACTTCTGCCAGACCATTTCCCCCGTTGAGGGGTTGTAGTCTAGGTCTTTCGGTGACTTGCCAGTCAGGAGGAATATGCAAGTTACCCCCACCGCATAGATATCACTGGCATAAACAGGTCGCATTGCCATTTGTTCTGGTGGTGCAAACCCAGGGGTGCCGATGGCAAAATTGGTTAATGCGGTTTGGTCAGAGGTACTGACAGAGGCAGCTTGATTGACCTGGTTTTTCACCGCTCCAAAGTCAATCAGAACTAACTTGCAATCTTGCTCGCGGCGAATTAAGTTTGCTGGCTTGATATCGCGATGAATGACTTGTTGACTATGGATGTATTGCAGTAGCGGCAGGATTTCACTTAAAAACTGCTTGGCTCCGGCTTCGCTTAGTGGCCCTGACTGTCTGACTTGTTGCTGAAGGGTGAAGCCACTGATATACTCTTGCACCAGGTAAAATTGTTGCTGGTCTTCAAAGTAGTCGAGGAGCCGTGGTACTTGGGGATGATTACCAATCTTACCGAGGGTTTGGGCTTCGCGTTGAAATAGCTCCCGTGCCATTTGAAGCACAGAACCCACTGTAGTAGCTGGACGCAACTGCTTGATAACACAACTAGGTTCGCCAGGCAAGGATTCATCCATAGCCAGAAAAGTGGCTCCAAATCCGCCTTGACCTAAGGCTTTGGTGACCCGATAGCGATTGTGCAACAAAATTTTGGAACCACAGGCCTGACAAAGTTCGACATGCGGCGGGTTTTTAGGCTGAGGACAGGCAGGATTTAAGCAGTAGCTCATGCAGCATCACCGATGGGGCATTTGTCCAGGCTGGGACTAAGGCTGATTAGGCAAGCATTAAGCTTGAACATTGGCATCCTTATGGAAACATACCGCTGAATGTTCCCTGGGCTCAGAAAAGCCGTTGCTCAAAGAATTATTAGTTAAACCCAGGATATCCTACTTTTTCAGTCTCGCTGGCTAAGGTTAAAGAAATATTCCATGATTTACAGGGCAAATTCCTTAAAGAGTTGCTAAAGCTTAAAGGAATTTTGTATGAAGTACTTATGAAGATTCATCACACTGTTATCAACAAAGCCTAACACCTCAAACCCTAACAAACTACTTGCCCAAAAAACAATCAAGGCACTATCACTTTCGGAGGGTAAAATAGTCAGGCTAAGGTAGGTAAAATCACACAGAACCAATGCGGATCTCTTTGAGTTGGCTTCGGGAATTAGTAGACATAAGGTTGTCCCCCGAAGAGTTAGCCGAGACCTTGACCATTGCTGGGTTTGAAGTAGAAGACATTGAAGACCGTCGGCAATTTGCCAATGGCGTAGTGGTCGGCAAGGTACTCGACTGTCAGCCCCACCCGAACGCGGACAAGCTACGAGTCTGCCAGGTTGATATTGGAGGCGCGACGGATTCCTTAACCATTGTCTGTGGAGCAGCAAACGTCCGCGCTGGCGCTTACGTACCCGTGGCAACAACTGGTACCTATCTACCCACCGTCGATCTGAAAATCCGCGCCTCGAAATTGCGCGGTGTACGTTCAGAAGGGATGATTTGCTCGTTGGCTGAAATTGGCTTGGCGAAAGAATCAGCAGGCATCCATATCTTTGAAGAGGAAAATCTGCAACTGGGTAGCGATATCCGTCCCTTGTTGGGCTTAGACGATGTCATTTTAGACTTGACGGCAACCGCTAACCGTGCTGATGCCCTCAGTTTGGTGGGGGTAGCGCGAGAAGTGGCGGCTCTAACGGGAGCAAAGCTAAAACTGCCTGCTACTCCAGATATCCAGATTCCCGGTGGTGAAGGAAAAGTCAGGGTAAAAATTTCCGAGTCCAAAGCTTGCCCGGCTTACATGGGGACGGTAATTGAAAACGTCAAAATTGCTCCATCGCCCGATTGGTTGCAGCAGCGGCTGTTGGCGTCTGGGGTGCGCCCGATTAACAATGTGGTGGATATCACCAATTACGTGCTTTTGGAATGGGGACAGCCTCTCCATGCCTTTGACGGCGATCGCTTACAATCGATCGCGGGGGGTAACGATATCACTCTGGGGGTACGCTTTGCTAATCCCGGAGAAACCTTGCAAACTTTGGACGCTCAAACGCGCCAGCTACAAGCCCAAACGCTGCTGATTACTGCCAATGATCAACCCGTTGCCCTGGCTGGGGTAATGGGGGGAGAAGCCACAGAAGTCCACGATGGCACCCAAAATATCGTTTTGGAAGCGGCATTGTTTGAGCCTGTTGCCATTCGCCGCTCGGCACGCAGTCAGGGCTTGCGGACAGAAGCTTCTGCCCGCTACGAGCGTAGTGTCAACCAAGCAGAACTAACCGTTGCTTGTAATCGAGCGATCGCGTTAATTACCGAAATTGCTTCTGGGACTCCCACCTCTCAATCAATTGCTGACACGCGCCCCGATCCCGCTAGCTGGGCACGCTCGATTGAGTTACGCCTAGATCGGGTCAATCAGGTTTTAGGCCCCGTGGATTTGGGCGATGAGATGGGGGAGATTCTTGCGGAAGATATTGAGCGTATCCTGAGTGCTTTAGGATGCCACCTGGAACGGCAACCCTCTACCCTAGAAGAGGCGTCCCCGGTGTGGACGGTCACTGTACCGCCCTACCGCTACCGGGATTTAGAGCGGGAAATCGACTTAATTGAAGAAGTAGCGCGTCTCTACGGCTACGACCGTTTTTGTGACGAACTGCCCGAACAAGCCGAACTAGGGTATCTTTCCCTAGAACAAGTGCTGAGTCGGCAACTACGAGAAGCGTTAAGAGCCTCAGGGTTAACTGAGGTCGTTCACTATTCCTACACCACGGTTAATTCAGGGGACGATAAGCAAGTCGCGATCGCCAATCCCTTGTTTACCGAATATTCCGCCCTGCGAACCGAGTTGCTATCAGGGCTGATTGACGCCTTTGAGTACAATATGTCTCAAGGCAACGGTACCTTCAATGCCTTTGAAATCGGTCGCATCTTCTGGCGCGATGAAGAAGGACTAGAGGAAGCCGATGCGGTGGCGGGGATTTTTGGCGGCGGTACGTTTAGCCAAGGCAGTTGGGTCAGAGGTGGTCGCGAAGCTCCGATGACTTGGTACGAAGCCAAAGGCATCTTAGAAAGCGTCTTTCAGCGCTTGAAGCTGCACGTTGAGTATCAACCCAATCGTCAAGATGAGCGACTACATCCAGGGCGCACCGCCTCCCTCTGGGTACAGGGCAATCGCCTTGGCACTTTCGGGCAACTCCACCCGCAACTGCGGCAATCCCGGAGTTTACCAGATGCGGTGTATGGCTTTGAGTTAGACCTCGACACCCTCTTAGATGCCTTGGATCAGGAGGAAAAGCTGGTACCCCGATTCCATCCCTATTCCACCTATCCAGCGTCTGACCGGGATATTGCCTTCTTCGCCCCCCTGAAAGTATCGGTGGCGGAAATTGAACGGGCGACTCAAAAAGCCGCCGGGCCATTGTTGCAGTCCGTGGAAGTGTTTGATCAGTACAAAGGGGAATCGGTTCCTGAAGGACAGCGGAGTTTAGCATTTCGCTTGATTTATCGGGCTAGCGATCGCACTCTCACTGAGGAAGAAGTCGCATCCGCGCATCAAAATGTCCGAGAAGCACTAGTTGAAAAATTCGGTGTGTCCCTGAGAAGTTAGGGAATTAGCTATTTGCTTTTAGCCTGAAGATAGAATTTTTAATTTGAATCTTGGTGGCTGTTAGCAAATAGCTGAAACCTTAAGCAATACCTCAGCAAAGACTCGGAATCTCAACACTAATCTTCATAAAAGACTGTAATTATGCCGAAATATGTAATGTGGGGAAGCTATTGTGAGGACGTATTAGAAAAACGCGCTCCTTATCGCCAAGCTCATCTCGATGGATTAGCCAAACAAAAAGCCGACGGTGTCCTGATTACCCTCGGCCCCACCAAAGATGCTACTAAGGTCTTTGGTATCTACGAAGCCGAAGACGAAGCCACAGTCCGACAACTGATTGCAGATGACCCCTACTGGCAAAACGGTATTTGGACAAAATATGACGTACGGGAGTGGGTTCAAGCTTTTTAAGCCCTGAGCCGGGGAGAAAGTATGAAGTATGAAGTATGAAAGAGGTTATTGCTTCTCCCCATCCCCCTCTCCTTCTCTTATCTCCGTGCCCTCTGTGCCTGGTGTGGTTTATTAAAATCCAGGACTCACCGACTCACCAACTCCCCTCGTTTGGCAAAACTCTAAGGCGACGGATACATCACTGGTTTGCTGGGGATAGGTAATTTCTGGACGGGCAATAACTACTAGGGGGATAGCTAATTCAGCGGCGACGGTGCGCTTGATGGCTTCTCCTCCAGCCTTGCCGGAGGCTTTGGTAACCACCAGAGAGATGTCCCAGTGACGCCAGAGGGCTTTTTCTAGCTCCGAGGGGATGGGAGGACGGAAAGCGATAATTCGGTCGGCGGTGAAGCCAGCAGCAAGGGCAGCTTCTAAGGAGGCTACAGAGGGGAGAATCCGGGCAAATAACGTAGCGCGATCGCGCCAATCCTTAAACAAGGGCAAAGCTTTGTAACCCACTGTTAGCAGTACCCGTTGTCCCTCCAGATAGTTTCCATTAATTAATGTTTCAAAACTATCAAGATGAATCAACCCCGGTGTGGAAGTTTCTAGGGTGGGACGCTCAAAGCGCAGATAGGGAATTTGGTATTGACTAGCTAGCGTGATCGCGGATTTAGAGACGGCGATCGCATAAGGATGGGAAGCGTCTAAAATCGCAGTAATTTGCCACTTTTTGCAAAATCGCGCTAACTGAATATCATCCAGTCGTCCGACAACAATCTGTAAATGAGGACATTGGGGGTAAAGTGCTGTTGCTGCTGCCGTTGTCACGGTAACTGTACAGGGCAGTTGCAGAGCCGCGATCGCTTTGGCTAACTGGGCACTTTCTGTTGTCCCACCAATTAACCAGAGACGACCCACCATCCTTACGGCTCCTAGCCTTTGAGTGCCTTATTAAAGTTTTGACGATAAGACTTATTCGCCACAATCAGCGCCGGCCATAGCAACGATAAAGTAATGCGATTCGGCAAATTCCGGTTGAAGTTGGTTCGCCCAAAGCCTTTCCAAAACTTCCAAGCCCCGTATCCATACCCCAACAAAGCAAAAATAATTAGCAATTTCATCTAATCAACCCCTTAGTGAAAACTGACCAGATAGCCCCGGTCAAAGCAAGTAACCGTCCATATCCAAGCTTCCGTAGCCTTCGCTCTCTGACTGGGCTATTACTCCTTTGCTATACCCTTGAAAATACAATTGCCGCCAGATTGTAAGGGAGTCTACGGAATTGATTCCATCTACAGGGCAAAGTAGCATTGAACTAGTTCTAGTCTAGCGACTGCATCATTGTAGTGTCACCCTCACATTGAGGTAGGCAAAGTTTATTAAACTTTTGCTCAGTTTCACCCTCGCCGATAGTCTGTTGTCAGCCCAATCCCTGCCAGGATTTGGATGTTATAGGACGTAAATTCACCATTGAGAAAAGCTCATAGTATCACCAGAAGCAACTGGGTTCTTACTGAATCGCACCTTGTGGAGGATACCTGAAATTTAATTGTCGTAGGAAACTGTATAACGAGATGTACATAAAGACGAGACGACGCACCTCAAGACACACACAGGAGAAATTATGAGAGCCGTGCTGATGGCTGGCGGTTCGGGAACTCGGTTGAGACCCCTCACCTGCGACCTTCCCAAACCAATGGTACCGATTTTGAACCGACCGATTGCCGAGCATATTATCAATTTGCTCAAGCGCAATCAAATTACGGAAGTCATCGCAACGCTGCATTATCTGCCAGATGTAATGCGAGATTACTTCCAAGATGGCAGTGACTTTGGCGTGCAGCTCACCTATGCCGTTGAAGAAGACCAGCCTTTGGGAACGGCGGGTTGTGTAAAAAACATTGCCGAGTTGTTGGATGAAACCTTTCTTGTCATTAGTGGTGATAGCATTACAGACTTTGACTTACGTGGGGCGATTGAGTTCCACAAAAGCCGGAAATCTAAAGCAACACTGGTACTGACTCGCGTTCCGAACCCAGTGGATTTTGGCGTCGTTATTACTGATGAAGACCACCGCATTAATCGGTTTTTAGAAAAACCGTCTACTAGCGAAATTTTTTCAGATACCGTCAATACTGGCACCTACATTCTGGAGCCAGAAGTTCTCGACTACATGCCAGAAAACCGGGAATATGACTTCTCAAAAGAGTTGTTTCCCTTAATGCTGGAGAAGGGCGATCCAATGTACGGCTACATTGCCGAGGGCTACTGGTGTGATGTTGGTCACTTGGATGCTTACCGAGAAGCCCAATATGACGGTTTGGCTCATAAGGTGGAACTAGATTTTGCCTACGAGGAGCAAAAGCCTGGACTGTGGGTGGGTCAAAATACATTTATTGAACCCTCCGCCAAAATTGACACTCCGGCTTTAATTGGCAGTAACTGTCGCATTGGAGCGCGAGTACATATTGAAGCAGGAACAGTGATTGGTGACAATGTCACTGTGGGGGCAGATGCCGACTTGAAGCGCCCGATTCTTTGGAATGGGGCAATTATTGGCGATGAGGTTCATCTACGTGCTTGTGTCATTGCCAGGGGAACGCGGGTAGACCGTCGTGCCCATGTTTTAGAAGGGGCTGTCGTGGGTTCCCTCTCCACTATTGGTGAAGAAGCACAGATCAGTCCTGGCGTGCGCGTCTGGCCCAGCAAAAATATTGAGTCGGGGGCAACCCTTAACATCAATTTAATTTGGGGACACACGGCGCAACGCAACCTCTTTGGTCAGCGAGGCGTGCAGGGTTTAGCCAACATCGACATTACCCCAGAGTTTGCGGTGAAGCTGGGAGCAGCTTATGGTTCAACACTAAAGCCCGGTTCTCAGGTGGCAGTCTCCCGTGACCAACGGAGTATTTCCCGCATGGTTTCGCGATCGCTGATTGCGGGGTTGATGTCTGTTGGGGTTCACGTCCAAAACCTAGAAGCCACAGCGATTCCTGTAGCCCGCAAGGTTCTCCCGACGCTTTCAGTGGCGGGGGGTATCCATGTGCGGATTCACCCCGATCGTCCCGATTATATTTTGATCGAGATTTTTGACTCCAAGGGCATCAATATTTCTAAAGGACAAGAGAAAAAAATTGAAGGGGCGTACTTTAAAGAAGACTTGCGGCGATCGCAAATTCAAGAAATTGGTAATGTCAGCTACCCCAGTCAGGTGCTTGATGCTTACAGCACTGGATTTGGCAATCACCTGAATATTGAAGCAATTCGTAATAGTGGCTCGAAGGTGGTAATTGACTACGCTTATGCCGTCTCCGGTGCCGTGCTGCCTCAACTTCTAGCCAAGTTTGGTTGCGATGCGGTGGTGCTCAATGCCAGCTTGAACCAAAACTCGCTTTCTACCATTGAACGGGAAGCATTGCTCAATCAGCTTGGTCATGTAGTAGAAGCCCTGAAAGCTAATTTTGGCGTTCAGGTATCCGCTAACGGCGAACAGCTAATTTTGGTAGACGAATCAGGAATGTCTATCCGGGGCGAAATGCTCACCGCATTGATGGTTAGCATTATGCTGACGGCGAACCCTAGAAGTTCTGTGGTTGTGCCTGTGCAATGCTCCAGCGCCATGGAACAGTTGGCTCGGCGTCACGACGGGAAAGTGATTCGCACCAAAGCCAATCCTGCTGCCCTCATGGAAGCTTGCCGGACAAATCCCAATGTGGTGCTGGGTGGTAGCAGTGAAATGGGCTTTATCTTCCCCCAACTGCACCCTGGCTTTGATGCGATGTTCTGCATTGCGAAGTTGATTGAAATGCTGACGGTGCAGGAGCGATCGCTAGCGGAAATTCGCTCCGAACTGCCTCGCGTTTCCCACAAGACCTATACCGTGCGTTGCCCCTGGACTGTCAAGGGAGCGCTGATGCGCCATTTGGTAGAAACTCATCCGGCAGAAGAGTTGGAACTGATTGACGGGGTAAAAATCGTCAATCACCAACATGAAAGTTGGGTGCTAATTTTACCCGATGCGGGAGAACCCATGGTGCATATCTTCGCCAACAGTGACGACCGGGAATGGGTCGATAACACTCTGCGCGAGTATCGCAGCTACGTTCAAGATTTCGTTGAACAAGAGCAAGGAATGGAAGGCACCAAAGCCGAAGCCTTGTTATAAACCAATGGCGGCACCTTTTGTCACTCGTGATTAATTTCTCAAGCGAGTGACAAAAGAGCAGCAACCCTTAGGCTTTGTTGGTACACTTGTTCTATGAAAAGTCAGGAGGACGCTCTTTAAAATCCGGACTCCTCGATCTTTTTTGACCTGCCAGAAGCGATCGCGTTTTTATGCGCCAGCACAACGCTACCTGCAGCAAGATACAGTTGCATAGAGATAGGTGAAGATGCATCTCTTGCACAACAATAAACACAATTGTTGACAGATATGGCAGGCTGATAATTATAGAAAGCCCCAGGAGACATGAGACATGAACAGTTGCATCTTGATGGCACAGATCATTCAAGACCCAGAACTGCGCTACACCGCAGATAACCAAACTCCCCTTACTCAAATGGTTGTAGAGTTTCCTGGGCAGAAACCAGAAGACCCACCGACAACATTGAAGGTAGTGGGTTGGGGCAATTTAGCGAACGAAATTAAAGAAAATTATGCTACTGGCGATCAAGTTGTGATTGAAGGTCGCCTGAGTATGAATACCATCGATCGCCCGGAAGGTTTCAAGGAAAAACGCGCCGAATTAACGGCTTCCCGCCTGTACAAAATCGGTAGCAGCAGTAATTTTGCGTCCTCCGCCGCCGCACCGACTACCATCCCCAGCTCTGCGATCCCGACCTCTAAGTCGAATAATGTTGTTGTCCCGTTAAGGGCAAGCAAATCATCAGCCGCGAATGATGCCGACTTAGACAGGAATTTCAGTACAACCACAGCAGATTTACCCCGCCAATCTACTAAAACCCAAGCCCCACCTGAAGAGCCAAGAGACTTAGACGACATCCCGTTTTAACGCCTTTTCTTTTATAGATATTCCCCAAGAAACTCCAAATCAAAGGGGCTGTCTTCCCAACAGGGGGCAGGCACAAGCCAGAGGAGAGTACAAGCGATGTCCGCTTGAATTTCCTCTATATCATCTCGCTCAAAAAAGCCTTCCAGTGCATCTAAATCTCTATCCCTCAAGGGCATCAACGGTGAAGCATGATATAAGGCTTGCCGTTTTTTCTTTAGAGGAAAACCATTTAAAGCTGCTGTAGAGCTAAATTGAACTAGCTCCGAAGGAAAGGCACTGCTGTCGTCAAGGAAAGAAGAGATAAACATAGGGAGTGCATCCCGTGAAATACACCTAGGATTGTCAGTCTAGGTACAAGAGGATAAAAAAATTGTCAAAATCCTTGGGGACAAACAGCACGGGATGCGGGATGGCAGATATGGAGGCATAGTCAGATCACTGAGGTCAATGACTGCGTTCACCTTTAATGTTTCGGGCGTGAAACGCCTAAAAGTCTGCTGCACCCGTTAGTAACCGTGCTGCGGCAAGCGATCGCTATTTTTCGTAGATGCACAAGTTTTCTTTTCTTCAACGGCAATTAAACAGATTAAGTAGAAGTTACATATCTGAAGAATTGCTCAAAGCGCTAAAGTGACTGTATCCTAACCCAATCAATCATCAGTAGCCTTCTACTTAAAGAAGAACTTAAATATCTGCCTACAGTAGTGTTTTAGTTCTGAGTGCTGAGTAGTATTTAAGTTATGTAAAGTTATCTAGCTATATTTGTAGTCTTATGTTTCAACTTCTTTATCCTCTAGTTCATGCCATCGAGCCTTATTTAGTACCGTTGTGCTTTGTCTTCGCGTGGTCATTAGCTGCCTTGTTCGTTCTCACCCTCTGGACGAGCATCCAATCTGGCGCAGCGCAGCTAAAAACCATGCATCAAATCCCCTGTACGGACTGTCAGTTCTTTACAAATGACTATCATCTCAAATGCACAGTACACCCCTCGATTGCCAATTCTGAGGCGGCGATTAACTGTAGAGATTACTGTCCTCAAAAAAATGCTTATTCCGCAACAGAGTAAACAGTTTAACTGCGCCGAATTGCCAGAGAATTGAGGAATGCTAATTCAACCTCTCAATACCTGTCCAGAATTTGTTGCCGGAGATGGCACGCTGCTACGGGAGTTATTGCACCCAGACAAGCAGCCCTTGGAGTTGCGCTATAGTTTGGCTCATGCGATCGTGCCAGTCGGGAAAACCTCTATTCCCCACTCCTTAAAAACCTCTGAGGTTTACTACATCATCAGCGGTATCGGAGAGATGCACATTGACGCCGAAACCCAACGGGTTGAGCCGGGTGATGCGGTGTATATTCCTCCTAATGCCAAGCAGTTTATTCATAACTGCGGAGAAGAACCACTGGTGTTTATTTGCATTGTCGATCCAGCATGGCGCAAGGAAGATGAGACGGTGTACGAGGTTGAGGGATGAAATTTTCTTCTAGAAAGCGTTAGTGCATCGTACTCCCTACACCATGATCAAATCGCCAAAAAAAAAGCCCCCACTTCAGGGGGCTTGATAGGGTTATTAAATTTGAAGTCGTTAACTATTAACCAAACAAGGCGAAACCGCCTACAGCTAATACACCAGCGAAAGCCGCCACCGCTACAGAGGTAATCGCTGTACCAAATAGCCACCAAGACGCTGTTGCAGCAGCTTTTCGGGTTTCTTCCACTTGCTGCTTCGCCTTGTGCTGGAGTTCTTTAACTCGTTTTTGAGCTTCTCCTTGCAGGCGTTCGGCGCGACTGAGTACGCGATCGCGCGCCCCTTCAATCTGAGCGATTGTCCGGTTGGCATCTGCCTCAGAGATGTCCTCACGAGAGCTTAAGAGCGCGACTAAGGTATCCCGGTCAAATTGACCAACGCGATCGCGTAGCGCATCCCAACCTGCTTCTGGATCGTCAAACAGTTGGCGGAAGTCTTGCTTAATCCCCTCATAGTTGAGTTCGGGACGCTCCAGGGAGTTGAGGTAATGCTGAACTCTGCCAAAAACGCTATCGATGGCTGATTGTACCTGATGCTGAACTGCCTGAGCTTGTTCGACAAAACGATCGCGGACTGATTCGATATTATCCGCAATCTCGTTGGCTTCTGACTCAGAGATATCCTCTCGTTGCGACAGCAGTGACACCAGAGTACCTCGATCGAAATGAGAGAGGCGATCGCTTACACTCTTCCATCCTTCCTGCGGATCGTTGAACAACACTTGCAAGTCTCGCTTAATACCTTCGGGGTTAAGTTCTTCTTTGTTCGTGTTCCGCAGATATCCGGCAAGATCTGATTGGAAATCCCTGACCGTATTTTGTGCACGACTTGCCAAGCGTCGCGGTGCTTTGACAAGGCTGCGAATCGCATGTTGCAAGCGGTCGATAATTTGATTTACTTGCTCTTGGCTCAAGTCTTCCCGTTGACTGAGTAACTTAACCAAGGTTTCTCGATCCACTTCAGAGAGTCGTTTGCGTAGCGCCAACGTCCCGGCTTTCGGGTCATCCAGAAGTTTTGCTAAATCCCGTTGAATGCCTTCGGGGTCGAGTTCGTCTAGATTGGTGTTTTGCAGATACTGAGCAATCTGATTCGTCAGCTGATCGTACTGCTCTTTTGCTTGACCAGTTAATTGTTGCGGTGCGTGCAGGATATTGTGTCGCACGTCTTCAAACTGGTCGATGACTTGATTGATCTGTTCCTCGCTCAAATCTTGGCGCTGATTGAGCAATTGCACCAATGTATCGCGGTCAAAATGCGAGAGCCGCTTCCGTAGCGCTTTGACGCCTGCTTGCGGGTCATCTAAAAGAGTTTGCAACTCTTGCTTGATGCCTTTGGGATTGAGTTCTTTTTTGTCTGTGTTCCGTAGATAGGATTCTACCTTTTGCCCTAGTTCTTCTGCTTTGGCTTGGGCTTGGTCTTGCAGTTCTTGAGCTTCTGACAAGACGCGATCGCGAGTACTCACAAGCCGCTCGACAACTTGATTGGCTTCCTCCTCGTTGAGGTCTTGGCGTGACTCTTTGAGCATTTGGACTAAGCTATCGCGGTCGAACTGCGAGAGGCGATCGAGCAGCGCTTCAGTACCAGCCTCTGGGTCTTCTAGAAGCGTTTTGAAATCGCTCTCGATTCCCTCTGGGTTCAGTTCTTCCTTGTCAGTCGAGCGGAGATAATTTTCGACCCGACGACGGAGGTCTTGCGATCGCTCATTCCCTTCCGACTCTTGAACGGAGTTAGACACTTGTGTGCGGAGTTCTTCGAGCTGATCTGCAATCCCTGAAACTTTCTCAGAGTCGATATCATCTCGTTGATTGAGCAGTTGCACGAAGTAATCTGCATTCAGTTGCTCTAACTGCTGGCGAACAATTCCCGGAGCCGCTTCCGGGTCATAGATAACGTCTCTAAATTCCTGCTTAATCGTTTCTCGGTTGAGGTGCCAAGGTTTGGAATTGAGCAGGTAGTTTTCCACATCTGCCTTAATCGTATTAAAAGGTGGCGCGGGTAACTTATCAGTTACCTGATCAGCCGCCGCTCCAGCCTGCTGGGTGGCTTTATCTTTGAACTGCTGCAACTGGCTGGAAATTTTTTCCACATCTAAATCGGAGAGGTCTGTCCGCGACACGACTCTACCCAGTAGAGCGCTCACACCAAACTGTAAAGCTCGCTCCCCTAAAGTCTTACCATTACTGCCATTGCCATTGCCATTACCTTTGTCCGATCCAACGCCAACAAGTTGCCCTAGCCGAGCACTGAGCTGATCGGATGTTAGCTCCTCTGGACTGGCAGACTGGAGGAAGTTGAGCAGTTTTGCCTGGGGATTGGCTTGTTGCTGCTGACCTAATACCTGTTTCCAAGCACCTTCTAGCTGGTCTGCAAGCTGATTAATCTCTTGTTTTGATAAGTCTGTGCGACTGCTGGCTAAATCCACGAAAGTCTGACGGTTCACGTTTTGCAGAACGTCACTATCAGCTAGCGATCGCAACTCGGAACCACTGAGCAAGTTTTCAAACTCCTTCCGAATCTGTTTGAAGTCTAGCTGCGGTATCTGCAAATCTGCTACGTAGTCTTGCACTGTCTCCCGAACACTAGTTGGATCAACAGCCGAAGTCAATTCCCGGCGAACCGCCGCTACAGAGTCTTCAACAGTATTGACAATCTGAGCATTTGCCGCACTTCCACCAAGGGCTGTGGCGGCTACGCCCATGACTCCTTGTAAGCCTGCACCTGCGGTGTTAGCGAAGGAACCGACTACAGAACCAATTGCTGTAGAGCTAACCCAGAGTAGCAGCAAGAAGAATGCTGACCAAATGACAACCCCTGTAATTGCTCCCAGGGTGATGCTATTAATCAGGGTTAGCTTCACTGCCAGAAAACAAGCCGCAAATATGGCAATGTTGACAGTTACTAATGCCCATAACCCTACCTTAGATTCTACTTCGCGAACCTTGCCGCCCCAGCTATCAGCCGCTTCAGCTTCTAGGGCATTCTCTCCGCTGGAAATACCTGCGGCAATCGTAAAGTTGGTTAACAAAAATTGGAAGGCAAATGCCATGAGTACCCCAGCAACCAAGGCGACAAAAAATTGGGGACTCGAAAACATCACGATTGGCTCCGGTGGGGTTGTGACTGGCGGAGTCACTGCACGACCCCTGGGAATTTTGGCAAGCCAATGTTGAGTGCTGTACAAAGCCAGCAACATCTCTGTGTTTTGAAACATGGTTTTCTCTTTCTAATATTTGTGTGTAGTGAAGCTAGCGTTACCTTCAAAAATTTTGCTTGCTTCTGTAACGCCATATACTATTACCTCTACTTCCATAGTTAAAGTTAGAGATTTAAGTTAACTCCCTCTGAGGTGTGAATGTGGAGTGAATATTTGTATACAGGAATTTCAACGACGCGATCGCTCTTGAATTCGCAGCAACACACAAGAGAGCGATCGCGTTTTCTCTGCACAATGTCACACTTGATCGCTTTTGGATCGCTGGAATTGCAGACTCCTGACCTTGGTTAACTACATTACTGCAACAACTTAGATTGCTAAAATTTCAGCGAATTAATCTAACATTTGTTAATTTTTTAGCTGACAACGTTGCAAGAATTGCCGGGGAATCTCTGGACACCCTCCCCAATGCAAATGAATGTAAGAAGCATGTAGCTGAGACTGTTGCCATCCTTCGGTATTAACTGGACTTTGGGGATGATAGCCCCGTGTCTGGAAAAGTGGCTTTTCTGGGTTAGCTGTCAACTGGGAGCGGTGAAATTCGTGTCCCCAGACGACTTCGCCAGCCGATAAGAGGGAACTATCTTGCAATGCAGTTGCCTCTCGATATCCTAAAGTGAGACGCTTTCCCATCACCGCCGTTGTGGGCAATACTCCCACCATTGGCCAAGTTTGACCCTCAAAATCGGTAATGCCTTCCGAGAGGTACATCAAGCCGCCACACTCTGCATAAGTTGGCATTCCTGTCAAGATAGCCGCGCGAATAGCCTCACGCGCCTGCACGTTATCACTAAGCTGTTGAGCAAAGACTTCGGGAAAACCCCCGCCCAAGTACAGCCCTTGAATATCTGGTGGCAAATTACTGTCGGTGAGGGGACTCCAGGGGACGAGTTCTGCACCCAACTGTTGCAGCAGGTCGAGATTATCCGGGTAGTAGAAACTAAAAGCGCGATCGCGTGCTAAGGCGACTCTGATCAGTGCTGAGTACTGAGTGCTAAGTCCTGAGGGGGTTGAGTTTTGAGGGGTGGGTTTTGAGGGAGAAACTTGGGGCGCTAGAAGTGGTAATAGTTGTTTCCAGTCAAAGCATTCCTTTCCTAGTTCAGCAAGCTGGTCAACGATCGCATTTAACTCAGAAAGTTCATCAGTGGGGACTAAGCCGAGATGACGGTCGGGAATGGTGATGTTATCCTGACGCCGTAGAATCCCCAAAATGGGTAAATTTATCGATTGTAGAGCGTCTTGGAGGAGTTGTAGGTGGCGATCGCTGCCGACGCGATTTAGCACGACACCTGCTAGATGAATGCGGGGATCGAGAGAACGATAGCCGTGGGCGATCGCAGCGACGGAGCGAGACATGCGACTGCAATCAATCACCAATAGCACGGGCAAATCTAGCAGCCTAGCAATGTGTGCGGTACTTGCCCAGTCATCCTCTCCAGAAGCACCATCAAATAACCCCATCACCCCTTCAACGAGGGCGCAATCTACACCCTCTTGATGATGGGCAAAACACTCTTGCACGTAAGTCTCAGAAGTCAGCACCGGGTCTAAATTGCGGCAAGGACGCCCGGTAACTAAGGAGTGAAACATCGGATCGATGTAATCTGGCCCCACCTTAAAGGATTGCACCTGAGAATGTCGCCGCAAAGACGACAACAGGGCGAGCGTGACTGTTGTCTTGCCCACCCCACTGCGATCGCCAGCAATAATCAAAGCCATGTTGAACTGTATAAGGGCGGGTTTAGCCCACTCATTCTAATCAACAATCAAACCCGCTCCGACCTATTTAAGTTCCAGGATCTTCGCCATCTCTGCCAAGCTCTCTGTATAAAGCATCTCTCGACCGACGCGACGCAATTGCTGACTCAATAAGACCTCCGCCTTTTGATCAAACAATGGTGTCACCTGCTGAATGCGGCAAGACTGAGCGCCACCCCCAGCTTCCATCCGCATACATCCGGTGGTTTCCGAACACAAGACGGTGCAGCAGTCTGCCTCCATGTCGGTAGAACTCAGACGCAGGCTAATCAAGTCACCGGGAATGTCTCCCGAATCTGCGGTAGGAATTGCTGCCAGTTCCGCTTCTACGGTGCGTTGATCGGTGGTTGTAAACTTAATCCGCTTCAGGTCGTAGGTGCCACCTTCTTCGTTATAGGAAGCGGGACGCCACTGCAACCGACTTGCCAGCCAGCCGAGGAACATCAGGGCTTGTGCGGGATTGCCTTTTTCGTAGTCAATCGTCACCCGATCAACCGCCTTCAGTGATTCCCGGCGGTCTGGGGGATCAAAAGCCGCCGCCGTCAGCTCTTGCCAAGGAGCGAGTCTGCGCCAGTTCAAATCAACAATCGGTGTATCCTGCTTAACCAGTTCCGCCACTTTCCACAGGTCAGTCTCTGTGTCATTGAAGGAACTGGAGTCAATAACGATATTGTTGCTGATTTTGGCAAGGCGATCGAAAAGCCCATATTCTGAGTCCGGTGTAGCTTTCCACCAAACAATATTGGGAAGACCGCTGACCATCAACGCCGAGATCATGCCCCCAATTCGCTCCAGTGCTGTGGCAGTTCCCCGTAGGGTAATGTACTCGCAGCAAACGAGAGTATTCTGGTTGTACTTCTGGACTGGACAATAGGCTGAGACTTGGGCTGTGACGCCTTCGTCTTCACCCAGCATGGGACACAAGGCAATGATCCGGCAGGGATTAGTGGCAGCGATCGCATCGGCAATACCATTTCCCTCGCTTGCGGGATTGTACTGGATTTCATTCGCGCCACCGACAACGTCTTCTTTCCCCTGCTTAAGGTTCTCGAAGGAGCCTCTGAGCTGATTGAGGAGTTCGCGATCGCCTTTCCCCGTCACGGGCAGTTTATAGACTTTTTGTGCCGCTTTGATGGCGGCTTTCGTCTGAGGCCCATCGATGCCATCAATCGGGCCACGATAAAATCCCAAAGCGGCTAGTATTTGTTGGCTTTCAGAAGGCTCATAGACAACAAAATTGAACGTCGTTGCCCGCATGGCTGAGGGAATATCCTTGTTGCCGTTGTCACCTTCGCGACTTTGCCAAATTTGACCTAATTCTGCTTCAATCTCACTTAATGAGACATCTTTGGGCGGTTGTATAGAAACAAGAGGAGGAGACTGTATGCTCATAATCAATTGAAGTTAAAAACTTAGAGTGAGAAGATTGCAGGTGAGAGCTTCAAAGTGTAAAGGCTCAAAGCTTGCAGGGCTGTATCAACAAGCGCATTCTTCTGGAAGTAATATTGCTGGGCTTGCTTGTAACCAGGCTTTTCCCTACAATTACGGTCTACGCCAGCGACGACCATCGCGGTTGATCATTAGTTCTGCTTCTTTTGGTTCCCAGGTTCCAGCTTCATACTGAGGAATCTTGGTGGGATCAAAGGGAGATTCCCAGGCGGTCAATGCTGGTGTGACAACTCGCCAGGCTTCTTCTACCTCATCAGCACGGGTAAAGAGAGTTTGGTCTCCTAACATGCAGTCTAGCAATAAGCGATTGTAGGCATCCGCTGTTGCCATTCCGAAGGACGAACCATAGCTAAAGTCCATCTCTACGGAACGCGATCGCAATTCTGAACCCGGCATTTTCGCCTCAAATCGCAGCGAAATCCCCTCATTCGGCTGTATCCGCAACGTCAGCACATTAGGACTCGCTTGTTGGGCTGCCGACTGAAAGATCATGTGCGGCACTTCCCGAAACTGAATCGAAATCTCACTGATCTTTTTCGGCAATCGCTTTCCAGTCCGCAGATAAAACGGTACCCCTTGCCAGCGCCAGTTATCAACTAAAAACTTCATCGCCACATAAGTCGGTGTGGTGGACTTAGGATTTACCCCCTCTTCTTCCCGATACCCAGGAACGGGTTTTCCCTTCATCCATCCCGCCGAATACTGACCTCGCACGGCACAATTTTCCAGGCTGTTCAGGTCTGACAGATAGGTTGATTGAATCACCTTCACCTTTTCAGTGCGAATGCTATCAGCATCCAAGGAATTTGGTGGTTCCATCGCCGTCAGGCAAAAGAGCTGCATCAGGTGATTTTGCACCATATCCCGCAGCGCCCCAGAGCTTTCGTAGTAACCCGCCCGGTCTTCGACACCAACCGTTTCTGCCACAGTGATTTGCACATGATCGACAAACTGACGGTTCCACAGCGGCTCAAAAATCGCGTTGGCAAACCGGAAAACTAAGAGGTTTTGAACCGTTTCCTTGCCGAGGTAGTGGTCAATGCGGTAAACCTGACTTTCTTTGCAGACTTGCTGCACCACGCGGTTAAGGGTCTGCGCTGAGCTTAAATCTCGACCAAAGGGCTTTTCAATCACGATCCGGTTTTTTACCGTATCTGTGAGCATCTGGGCATCTCCCAGTTGGCGAATCGCTTCTGGAAAAAATTTGGGAGCTACTGCCAGGTAAAATACCCGATTGCCCATCGTTCCCCGTTTACCGTCCAGTTCATCCAAGAGAGCTTTCAGTTTCTGGTAGCTTTCTAGTTTGTCAATATCACCTGAACAGTAAAACAAACCCTGAGCAAAGTCTTCCCAGATTTCTTCCGAGCCGATGCCATCAGCAAATTCTTCAACTCCAGTCCGCATCTGCTCTCTGAAGTAGTCATGACTCCAGTCGCGACGAGCCACGCCAACAACCGTAATTTCTGGAGGTAAGCGTCGTTCCCGTTTTAGTTGATAGATTGATGGCACCAGCTTACGTTGGGTGAGGTCTCCAGATGCCCCAAAGATTACTAGAATCAACGGTTCGGGTATCCGCTCCTGTCGCAATCCAACGCGTAGGGGATTTTCTAACAATGTAGCCATATTTATTGCAACTGATTGACTGGAAAAATTAATAAGCACCTTGGTTAAAAACTTTAGGAGCAAAGAGGTTAGCTTAGTAGATTGCCAAATTGACTTGAGCGCTAACCCCCTGCTCCTAAAGTTGAGTCTGATTAGGAAACGGTTGCTAGGCGTTTTACTTTCTCTTCCAGGGATGCCATTAATGATTCAAAGGGTTTGACGAATTTGTCAATTCCTTCATCCAGCAGTTCAACCATCACTTCGTCGAGGTTGATGTCGATGTCGGGGTCTTTAAGACTTTCTATCAAGTTGTAAGCTTCCTCAACGTTGGCTTCAATGCGGTTGGCGGGATCGCAGTGGTCAGCACAGGCTTCAATGGTGCTAGGAGGCAGAGTGTTAACGGTATTGGGGCCTACCAGCTCATCGACGTACATGACATCGCTGTATTCCGGGTTTTTGGTACTGGTGCTTGCCCAAAGTAGCCGTTGCACGTTGGCTCCTTTAGCAGAAAGGGCTTTCCAACGGTCGCTTTGGATAATCTTTTTGAATTCCTGATAAGCAACTTTAGCGTTGGCGATCGCTATTTTGCCTTTGATTGTCTTGAGTTCGACTTCTTTCTCAATCCGGTCAACTCCGGCTTCCAGTTTGTCGTCAATA
Organism: Kastovskya adunca; assembly: GCF_059505785.1. Taxonomy (NCBI): domain Bacteria; kingdom Bacillati; phylum Cyanobacteriota; class Cyanophyceae; order Coleofasciculales; family Coleofasciculaceae; genus Kastovskya; species Kastovskya adunca. Next base: position 42,368 of record NZ_JCACLG010000047.1, read on the forward strand.
GCACCGTCGATTTTGATATCAATCCGGCTCAGGAAGAAGCTAGCAACTGAGGCGATTTTATTGATGTCGTTGCCCTCATTTACTCGCTTTTCTAAACCACGAATATACGCCATGAAAGTTTCTTTGTAGCTGTCTACAGAGAACAACAACGTGATATTAACGTTGATGCCTTCACTGATCACTTGCTCTACCGCTGGTAATCCCTGCTTTGTACCAGGAATTTTGATCATCACATTTTCACGACCAATTTCTTGGTAGTAGCGTCGGGCTTCGCTGATCGTTTTTTCGGTATCGTTGGCGATCGTTGGAGTAACTTCAATACTGACGTATCCATCCAATCCATGAGTTTCGTCGTAGATAGGTTTGAGGATATCGCAGGCATTGCGAATATCTTCAAAAACTAAGGATTCATAAATCTCTAAAACCGACTTCCCTTCACGGATACCCGCTTCGATGTCAGCGTCATAAACTGCATTACCCGCAATTGCCTTCTCAAAGATGGCAGGATTTGATGTAATGCCGCGTACGCCTCGGTTTTCAATGAGCTGCTTGAGTTCGCCCGACTCAACTAGGTCACGAGTTAGATTATCCATCCAGATACTCTGACCAAAATCTTTGACGATTCTAAAAATTGGATTGTTAGCTGTCGATGTCATATTTTTGCTCCAGTAATTGCTTTTTGATTGTTCGCTGTTAGCTTTTTTTTCGCTGTTTTTTTTGTTACCGACTCTTCATTCCTAACAGTTATTTAAGAATGTGCCATAGTGGTCTCCTTTTTATCTCTTACTCCTTCCTCAATGAAGGACTCCACAAGTTCCACATCCTCTTTGCTGCCAATAAATAAGGGCGTGCGAGCATGGAGTTCCTTGGGTACGGCATCCATTATCTTCTGCGTTCCTGTACTCGCTTTTCCGCCCGCTTGCTCAATCAAATAGGCCAGAGGAGCCGATTCATACAGTAATCTTAGTTTGCCTTCCGGTTTCTTGATTGTGCCTGGGTAGAGGAATACGCCCCCTTGGAAAAGGATGCGGTGAAAATCTCCCACTAATGCGCCACCGTATCGCGCGGTGTATCCTTCATGGCGATGTACGTAGCGGATGTAGTTGCGGATTGAATCTTCCCATTGCCAGAAGTTCCCTTCGTTGACGCTGTACACTGGGCCGTGCTGAGGAACCTGGATATTTTCGCTAGAGAGGATAAATTCACCCAGGCTAGGATCGAGGGTGAAGGCATGAACGCCTCTGCCAATGGAGTATACCAGCACGGTGCTGGGCCCATACAGAACGTAGCCAGCCGCAATTTGCTGATGTCCGTTTTGCAGCAAGTCGCGGGCGTCGCCGTCGATATCGTCGCCTTCTTGCTTGCGAATGGAAAATATCGCTCCAACGTTCAAGTTGATATCTACATTGGAGGAACCATCAATGGGGTCATACAGCAGGGTATAACGTCCAATTGGGCAGTTTTCCGGAATGTAGTAGGGTTTGTCCATTTCCTCGGACGCTAAGCGGCAAACTAGACCACTTTGCTTGAACACCGAGATAAATACATCGTTAGCATAGACATCCATCTTCTTGACGGATTCGCCTTGCACGTTCACGTTTCCTGTAAATCCTAATGCTCCTTCTACTAATCCCGCACGGGTAAGGCGTCGAGAAATCAATTTGGCTGCCAAGGCAATGCGATTCATGATTGCACTGAGGTCTTGGGCTTCGGCGCTAAAGCTTTGCAGTTGTTGTAGAACGTGACGAGACAGTGTTGTGCAATCTCGATCCAGAGCATACTCCTGATCTAGAGGTTGATTGATGTCTGCGGTCATAGTTTTGTTTTCCCTATCAAGTAACGCTCTTCATTGACTGGGCGGGGGTTTGGCGACCGATGCCATAATCGGCTGGTATAAATTGTGCAAATTGCCCTATCTCTATCTTAAGAAGGCGTGTCTGTAGAGTCGTCTAACTTTAGATGAACTACAGAAATGAAACTACAACTGACGCTGTAAAATCTGCCTGGAGTTAAATCTCCTACTCTCTGGAAGTATTTAAAGGATATGGGAGCACAGAAACGAATTGGCATTCTCACCAGTGGAGGGGATTGTGCCGGATTGAATGCGGTGATTCGTGCGGTTGTCCATCGGGCAATGGGGACTTATGGCTGGGAGGTACTGGGTATTTGCCGAGCGACTCAAGGACTGATGAGCCGTCCTCCACAAGTCATGCACTTTGAACAAGAGAAGGTCGATAGGTTGCTCTCAATGGGAGGAACGGTTTTAGGCACCACGAATAAGGGCAACCCTTTTGCCTTTCCGATGCCGGATGGGAATTTATGTGATCGCTCCCAGGAAATTATTGACGGCTACCATCAACTGGGATTGAGCGCCTTGATTGGGATTGGTGGTGATGGCAGCTTGGCAATTTTGCGTAAACTCGCGCAACAAGGGGGGATAAATTTCGTTGGCATCCCCAAAACCATTGACAATGATGTCGGGATCACGGAGCGGTCTATCGGTTTTGATACCGCCGTGAACATTGCCACCGAAGCGCTGGATCGCTTGCACTTCACCGCAGCCAGCCATGACCGGGTGATGATCTTAGAAGTGATGGGACGCGATGCTGGACACATTGCCATCTGCGCCGGGATCGCAGGTGGAGCGGATGTGATCTTGATCCCCGAAATTCCCTACACTCTAGAAAAGGTCTGCCGCAAAATCAAAGAGCGCCAAGCACAGGGCAAACATTTTTGTGTGGCGATTGTCTCTGAAGCGGTTTGCACGACAGGGGGGGAATCTATCACCCAAAGCGATCGCTCTGGTGCTTACCGTTTTGGTGGTGTCGGTCACTACTTAGCCGATCAGATTTCTACCTATAGTGGTGCAGAAACGCGGGTCACCGTCCTCGGACATACCCAGCGCGGCGGCATTCCATCGCCCCTCGATCGCCTGATTGCGGCGGCGTTCGGGGTCGCGGCTGTCGATTTGATTGCAGAAGAAAAGTATGACTGCATGGTCACTTGGCAAAACCGTCAGGTTGTACATGTCCCTATCGCTGACGCCATCAGCCAATACCAAGCGGTCGATCCCGATGGTACTTTGGTCAAAACGGCTAGAGGCTTGGGGATCTGTCTGGGAGATTAACTAGGGAAGCTAGCTGTATAAATCCCAATAAGCGAGTGATGGTCTTATTAACCACCACTCGCTTATTTGTGCCAACTTGAGAAATTTTTTCTCAGTTTTGCTAAAACTCCCTGTCTGGAAGCCAGTGCTATTTATAAAAGCGATCGCCCCCTAAAAACGCTCGCGATTACCTCCACCGCGATTGTTTTCTTCTCTGGGTCTGGCTTTGTTGACTCTGAGCTGACGCCCCATCCATTCAGCACCATCCAATTCAGTAATGGCAGAGTCTTCTTGGGCATCTTCTGTCATTTCAACAAAAGCAAAGCCGCGCATCCGACCTGTTTCACGGTCTGTGGGCAAGACAACTCGCTTAACCTCACCGTACTCAGCAAAGACTGAGCGCAAGTCTTCTTCGGTAGCTTGGTAAGACAGGTTTCCAACGTAAATGGTCATGTGGATCGAATCGATAATGCTGAAAGAGGACTAAAAGTTCAGTGTTACAGACAACAGCGAGACAATAAAGTCGATCAAAAACTGGTCTGAAATTAGGGTGGGAGTTTTACGACTCTATTGCTACGTCAGTGACAGCAATAAAGTGGACAAACTCAAACCGTGATTTTACTGAGCTTTATATTCGTCTTATAATAGCCTACCGATCTGAAAGTAGGGGTGATCTACCGCACATATTCTAGAACAGGAGTAATTATCAGGGATATTAGGTCAAATAATCCCCCTTATGCCTGTCTTTTAAGATTTCCGGTTTAATTCCCTTTATCCCCTTTAGTCAATCGAAATTGACTGAGGTCGATCTATTTGACCGTTGCTGCTATCGGTAGAAGCCTTTGTATAGGGAGATCCTGCCTGTTTATCTAGCCAGGTTTTGACAGGCTCGTCAGCCAAGTTCAGCCTCAGTACACCTGAAACCAATCCCCCCAAAAAAGCCAGGGGTTGTTTTGTAAAGTCTTGAAAAATAGGGGTCAGTTCAGTGAGGAACATGGAAAGTCTCCTTGTCGGTGCTGGGTTTATATACGTAGATGATTACTTATCTTTACAATCATCCTAGCGTGTTTCTTTTTGACATCCTCCCGCCACTAATTCGGAGTACCGAATGCATAGCGAGGGATGCCCTTCATCTCGCCGCCAACTTTGTATATTATGACGGGAGCCTTCTTGGGGTTGAAGGTAAAGCAATAGGTTGTAAAGAGCGATCACTACTAATTCTCAGGATGCAAAAAACCTCTAGAGACGTTGTCAGCAACGTCCCTAGTCGTTATGACTTGCCTCTACTCTGGTTTTGCCTCAGAGAACAGGCACTTATCTGAGTCGCACCCAGCCGGGCCAGATGCCTCTAAATAGCCAGAGTCGTATTGACTCAAAGCCGCCTGAAAGTCCTGAGTCACAGCACGTTTTTGCACATCCTGGCTTAACTGCTCATACTGCGATGCAGAAATTGGCTCGAAGGGCAAGCGGGGAAAGGTTTGCAAATCGTCAAACCGTGCCAGTAGCGCCGCAGAGATGTAGCCTTTATCTTCGCCAATCGCCTGGTGAATTCGACGGCTTAAGGCTTCAATTTCTGCTTCCCGCAGCTCTATGGTTGCCGAGGTATTATGCGTGACGTAGTGATACTGAACTTGTAGATAGAAATCCATCTGAGCCAAAGCCGAGAACTTGCTAATGTCGATGGCATCGGCTCCGGGTAAATCAGCCCAAGGTACAGCAACGGGAATTTCCACAAGCCACTCTGAGACACGGGGATCGAAGGGATCGTTCAGGAGATTCCCATTTTCATCCTTATCTGACTGTGAGGGAATAACCGCGTAGCCGTAATCAATACAAGCCTTAGCCACGGGGTCATTTTTCCCAAAGGTGATCCGACGAATAAAACGCTGGGCTTTGGGGGGGTGCCAGCCGGGACTGGCTCCAGTCAGGAGGGATTTGGTACCACTCGGCTGAACGGTAGTGCAACGGTTTGGGCGTTTGAGATTGTGGCGATCGCAATACTCCCAGATTACCCGATGCACGATCGCTTTCCAGCGACTTAAATACTCCGCCTCGCCCTGCTTAAAGGCTTTTCCTGCTTCTGTATCTGGTCTACCCGCTTCCCACCAGCGCAACCAGTCTACGCCAAACGCTGTCACAAAAAAGTCAAACAATCCCGTAAAGGAAACCCCAACAATTGGGTCTTCCTCTCTAGATTGGCGATAGCGTTCCTCTACAAAGCGATGGTTGAGGAGGGCAGCTACAGACAAAGCTCCTGCTGTAAAGGCTTCTTCTTGCTCTTGCTCGTTATGGGGATCGACTTGGTTGAGGTGAATTTCACTCAAGTTGCAGTGAAAATTTGAGCCGATAATTTCACCACAGGGATTGAGCGCGTATCGCTCTAAACGATGCTCAATCTGCTCCGGCGGCACCCCAGGTAGATGCTGTTGCAACCAGCGACGAGCTTCCTCTCTCCCCTGTGTATAGGCGTTGAGAAATTCTTGCCTGACGCTCGGCTCCTGCAAGATATCTGAGCTGGCGCGAGCTAGTGCTTCTGGAGCATATTGAATCGCCCCTTCGCCTGAATAAAACTGCTTACGAACTGCCTCAAGACACTCTTGTTCAGAGGGCTGGCGATGAAAGACGCGGGTATGATTCGCCATCCGTAGGGCATCTCGTTCGGGATCTATCCGCCAATTTCCCTCGGCATCCTGCATCCACAGATTATCTTTTGCCGTGGCAGCCAGGGTGTCGTCACTGTCAAATTGTCTCATCCCCGCGCTGTTGTGGGTCAGATAACCATCACAATAGAAACAGTGGGCTTCTTCAACTTCAATGTCGTAGGTGGGTACGTGGTCGTAGCTTCCTAGCCCTTTAACTGTGACGGGAATATCGAGCGAAACATCAGATTCTGCAATATAGCGTTCGTAGTTGGCTTCAACGGTGCGGCTACCATTGAAGCCCATCTCACGCATTTCGCTATAAGTGTAGGCAGCACGCATGATTGCTCCAGGAACTGTGAAGCCATACATTTTGAGCCTCTGCCGTAGTTCACCCTTGACCGAGTGCGGTGCAATTAGGGCGTTATAGCAGTTCTTCAGAGCCGGAATTGTGAGGTTATATTTTGCTTGCCAGTTCTCTTGTTGGGGTCGGGTGATATTGATACGACCCGCAATTCCTAAGCTGGATAGAACCACACCCACTTGGCGAGCAAAGGTACGATAGACAGTGGTCACAAGATAGGGAGGTCGATTGTTGATAGCGCCATCACTATCGACCAATCCTGCTAGATAAGCAGCGCGAATATCGACCGAGCCTTGCAAAATGAAGCTAGGAACTTCTAGAGGTTGGTTGGGTTGTTTGATGTAGCGGTAGAAGTATTCTGCCAACCGAATGGATGAACAAACAAATTTAACTGTATTTTCGCCATTAACAGTCACTTGCTCAGCCGTTAGCCCAAAACCAGCCAATGCATTAGCTAGCTTGGTTTTAAGTTGGGACACGAGGTGTGGGTCAAGCCCGTTGGTAGCCCACTCAACACGACCGTAGGGTTTGCCGTGCTTATTGCGACCTAGCGCAACATAACCATCTCCATGAGTAAAGCCAAGTAGCCAAGCCACTTCAGGTGTGAGGGTTGGGATCGTCAAAGGTTTGGCAGTGCGACTTTGCATGGGACGATCGCTCGTGAAGTCTGGGGGAAGCTGGGTCACAGTTCCGGGTAAGACTTGTGAGTTGTGCATGAGGCGATCGCCCTCAGCTAATGCAGCCAAATACTTCCAAGTGATCTCACCACTAGCATTCGCTAAAACGGCTTGGCGATGATTTAATGTGGCGCGAGGAAAAGTAGCATTAGTATCGATTTCGTAGACATCCTGCAAGCCCTGATCAAACTTGTTAATGACTTTACGGAAGCCTAAGGGAGTTTGTACCAAATCGCCAACCTGAATGTCTTTAATGGGAACTAGCCCTTTACTGGTATGAACCAGAGCATCTTCAGGCAAACAGCGCCTAATATTTCCGGCGACTATTGTGGCGGCGGCTTGGTCAATCAACAGACAGCATTCTACAGAGTTGAGCTTTCGTCCTACTGCCTTGTTGAGAATGGACGCGCAACGCTCGTACAGTCCTGTCAATTTAACGGGATTAGCTACACCTCCAAAGCCTTTGAGCGGTTCCCCCGCAGCCCGGACATCACTGACATCAATTACTACTGTTGATTCGCCTGAGAAGCGCTGATCGCTGGATAGTTCCAGCAAGGTTTGATAGGACTTAACCCACCCTTGGCGACTATCCCCTACATGCATGTAGACTTGATTGCCAACAATTTTGACTTCTGTCTCTTCGCGCCGCTCTCGTGCTGGGGTGCTGCCAATTTCACCCTGCATGGTGACAACCAAGCGATTGCGAATCGCGGGGAGTTGGTTAATATATTTCGGTTCGAGAACTGCACCTGTGCCACAGCCCATCATTGCCAAATCCATCATCAGACCAAAGGCACGCCAGTCTACAACGTTGGTAGAGGTGCAGTTGTAGGCTCCAGAAAAGTTTTCTGGCTTTTCTATCCACTCTGTTCCTCCCACCCACAACCAGCGCCCAGAGGGGAGGCTCTTGAGCTGAATCATCATCCGGTTGAGCAGGTCAGTTTCTGACTCTGTCAGTTTACCGAGTTTGGACAAAGCTTGAATGGTGCGATCGCATACGTCGTCCCATGTCTCTCGTCCGGTTTCTGTACGGCGACTGTAAGTTCTAAAGAACACCGGATTGGCAGCCGGAGCCGCCTTTGGAAATTTGTCTACCTGGCGTTGCCGCTCAAGCTCTCTGACCATAATTGAAGTGCTTGTAGGTTTAAGCTAAACCTTGACTATAGGCGATATAGATGTAGTGGTAAAGATTGAAATTAGCCGTTGTTTGCGCTATGTATAGGGCTTTGATTACTTGGCTTTCGGTTGCTGAGTAGGGGGCGATCGCCACTAATCGCTAGTAGGTTAGGATTTAGCGTCACGAAACCCAAGATCTTCAATCCGGTCAAACAGGGTTGGGTGAAGGTTGTGAAAGATTGGGAATATTCAAGTTTTCATCGGTATGTAGCGGCGGGAGTTTATCCGATGAATTGGGGGATGAATCAGGAGATAGCTTTTGAGGGGATGCTAGTGGGGGAATAGAGTGGCGGCTGTTGGGTTTCTCTGTCGTTCAACCTAACCTACGGGCGATTGCGATCGCACTAACTAAACTAGATTTCTTCTCGGAAATTCCGGATGATTTGGAAGAGCACCTTGAAAGCAGAAATGGCTTTGGGAGTATCCCAGTTTTCACTAAAGCAAACCTTTTGGCTGATTCGTCAGCTTTAGGGGTTGAAGATCGGTCCTTCAATATACACTCCATTGGGCAAAGTGACTTGCCAGAAAAAAGCTTGTTGAAAAGTAAAGAAACCTCTGACATCAGCTTTGGAAAAGTCAACTTTAATAATAGTCGCAAATTCGAGATCGACGTTGCTGAAATCAGCCCCATCAACGATATATTCAGCCATTGTGACGCCGTACATATTGGCTCCAGTAAAATCAGCACAGCTACAACCACCTTGCAAGAAACTTGCTCCAGTCAGATTGGCATCACACAGACTAGACAACGAGAGACCAGCTCTCCCCAACATAGTACCGACAGCAATGACTCCTTCCAAATTAGCTTCCCTCAGATCGCTTTGAGTCAAAGTAGCACCGCTCAAGATTGCTCCACTCAGATTAGCCTCTCTCAAATCAGTGAAGGTCAAGTCCGAACCACTGAGGTTGATACCCCGCAAGTCAGCACCGTGAAGATCGATTCTATAGAATCTGCGTTCAGAGTCGGCTCTAAATTTGATGGCGGAGAAGTTTCTTTCCCCAGCAGCATATCTACTCAACAGCTCTTCTTTGGTCATCTCAATCATATAAATGCCTCTTTAGGGTTTTGATTGCTTGGCTTTCGGTTGCTGACTAGGGGGCGCGCTACTACGAGCGATTGCGATCGCACTGATTCAATCTTCAACAGGATGGGAACCCTGCAAGAAAGTTCCATCGGGCAGAGTGGTGTCGAAAAAGAGAGCACTCTCGTACCAAGCTCCCTCATCGTTAGCTCCAGTCATATTGACTCCAGTCAGATCAACTCCAGTCAGGTTAGCCCCACGGAGATCAGCTTCCGTCAACTCAGCACGGATCAACTTAGCTCCTTCAAAAGTAGCTCCTTTCAAATCAGCACCGATGAAGGAGGTTCCAGTCAGGTTGGCGAGAGTAAACTGACATCGAGTCAAATTGGAGTAGCCAAAGTTACAACCACGCATATCGTTAGCACAGAAGTTAGTGCCACTAAAATCTCCCTCACCCAGAACCGCTCCAGTGATAGTTTGTCCGACCGGGTTATTCTTTTCCCAACCAGTCGCCCTACTCAAATCAGCATCAGTGAGTTCAACTCCAAAAAAATCTCGTTCCCCAGCGGCGTAACGCCGCAAGAACTCCTCAGCAGTCATTTTTCTGAGAGCCATAGCACATCACTCCAAAATACAAACGTATCCGCTTTGATAGACTTTCTCCAGACACAGATTCCCTTTAACCTCAACTTAGCTATTCAGGATCTCCCCACCGGACAACTAGCAGAAGCCCAAATTACCTCCTTCGACCCCTCTGGACGCCCCAACGGCGGCACCCTCCTCATCGACACTGATGCCAACCAACCCTCACCGACACTGCCTTCCGCGCCACCACAGGTGATGCAGTTGGCAAATACGACCTCCTCACCACCCTGCTGCACGAAATGGGACACCTCTCAGGCTTCATTGATGGCTACTCCTATAGGCGATATAGATGTAGCGGTAAAGATTGAAAATACCCAGTATTTGCGCTATGTATAGGGTTTTGATGGCTTGGCTTTCGGTTGCTGAGTAGGGGGCGATCGCTACTACGGGCGATGGCGATCGCACTCTTCCCAAAAAAAATCCCAGTGTTGACACTGAGATGAAAGTTGTAATTAAACTAGCGAATCGAAACTACAATTCATCCAAAAACGGACTTTTTCACCCCAAAAGCTGCTAAACCAGCTACTGCACCAGTACCCACAAATGCTGCTAAACCAACAGGATAAGCTCCTCCTGCAACAGCAAAACCTGCTGCTCCGGTTTGGTGGTACACAGTTCCGCCAGCAACTGCGCCAACTGTTGCAAAGGTTGCAGCTTCTTTAACGTTTTTGACGGCTTCCTTTGTAGCACCATGAACTGCCAGTCCAGCCACTGCACCAGCACCCGTAAATGCCGCCAATCCGATAGGATAAGCTCCTCCTGCAATTGCTAAACCGGCTCCACCGATTTGGTGATATACAACTCCACCAACAACCGCACCAACTGCCGCAAAAGTTGCAGCTTCTTTAGCACTTTCAATGGCTTCTATCAACTTCTTTACTCCTAAGAATTTTAACGGCAGAGGTTACTTGCAACCTTTTCCCATTCGATCATCTCCCACACAGACTAGGATGGGCTGTGCTGATTATGAAGAGTCTGTGATCGAACCTTAAAAGTTCAACTATTTGTAATTGTTTAAAATTGAGCAACGACAGCGACGACGATGGCAAGATTGATTCAACCGCCGTTGCTATTGGAACCAATCCCACTAAGTCTTAATTACTTAGTAGGATGGGTTAGCGAAGCGTAACCCATGTGGGTGTTGGGTTTCATGCTTCAACACAGCCTACAAGAATCAACGTTTTCACGCCTCATCTGCGTAAGTTCTGCCTTTGTAAGCCGCTAAATTCCACTACCATCTAGAAACTGCTGAATCTCTTTATCTCTGAGGCGGCAACTTTGAGTCGCGTCCTTCTCCTCAACCACAACATACTTTGCAGAGGACGTGTGAGCCAATGCTGGAGTTTTTGGCTGCGCTTGTAATTCTTGAATTTGTTGCTCTAAAGACTCAATCCGGTCTACCAAGGTGCGAATTACAGCCGCTTCTGAATCCGGCAAGCTACCATGCTCCAACGGATTAACCCGAACGCCGGAACGATAGACAATGCGCCCAGGGACGCCGACAACGGTGCAATCGGAAGGGACATCACGTAAAACGACTGACCCGGCACCAATCCGGACATTGTTGCCGATTTGAATATTCCCAAGAACCTTAGCCCCCGCACCGACCACGACATTTTCTCCTAAGGTCGGGTGACGCTTACCACCTTCTTTCCCTGTTCCCCCAAGGGTCACGCCTTGGTAAATCAGGGCGTAGTCTCCCACAATAGCGGTTTCTCCAATCACTACCCCCATCCCGTGGTCAATGAAAACACTTCGCCCAATAGAAGCACCGGGGTGAATTTCAATTCCTGTTAGAAAGCGGGAGAACTGGGAAATTAAGCGGGGGATGAAGGGAAGCCCCAGCAAATTCAACCAGTGGGCGAAGCGATGCAACAGCAGCGCCTGCAAACCGGGGTAGCAAAATAAAACCTCTAGCCAGTTGCGTGCCGCTGGGTCACGTTCAAAGATGATCCGGAAGTCAGCCAATAGCTCGGATAGCACTGGACTCTTGCTCTCACTTGGGTACAACAAACCATAGACTATCTTATCGTCTAAAGCTGCTTAACCGCCCCTTTCTAAGGGAACAGCAAAACTATCCCATGCTAATTTTTGGGAAGTTTTGCTTAATTTAGCTTTATAAAGGCAAAAATCGACTAAATTAACTATTCCCGTACAGAGATGCTGTAGTTACGCTTTGTACCTGCGTCTATTGCCCCCACCCAAACTTCATATTCGCCAGCTTTCCAGTTTTCAGCATTAATGCTGGGGTTTTGGCTGGAGTCGCTATCATCATTACAACGGATAATATTACCGCCTGTTTTTCTAATCACTAAGGTGGTGTCATAACCGCTGCTGTTGACTCGTACATTCAGTTTTGGAAAATTTTCATCCAAAATCAGAATGTGATCGGGGGTTGAATCTCCAAACCCTACACAGGGGTTGCCTTCAATGTCCTGATTGGCAATAGCTGACAAGGAGAAAGAACCGCCTGTATAGCCAGCGGCTGTTCCGGCTGCAGGTTCAAAACCCCGTTTTAATTTCAACGTCCCAAAATTTGTCTCTTGGGCAAGAATTGGTGCGGCGCTTAGAGCGGCAACTAATGCCAGACAACCCCAATGATACAGTTTCAACATTGCTGTTACCTTCCTACCCATACTTGCGCCTTGTTGATGCTTGACTCCGACTACCTGTCGAATCAAACTAGTCTTCATTCTTTTATTTCAACATACAAATTTTTTTTTGCAGATACAGAAGTGACAGTGGGCTTTCTGCCACATTGATTTTTTGGTTTTTTTTCTTCTTTATTGCACTCTAGAGAGAATATGCCTCTATTTATCCTGATTACACTGCTGTTGTTGGTTAGCTGGTTTTTTTCAGAAGTGCTGGTCTTAGTACCGTTAGATCTTCTACATTCCCTAAAACCCTTGACTTCTTTGAGCGTTTTTGTAGGTTTGTTATTCTTTATCTGGTGTTTTGGGGAATAGAACTAGGAATGGCGTCTTACCTCAAATACGTCGAATACTCCACAAGCGGGAGAGGGGATTTTGGGGAATTGTAGGTCATCAATTGAATTTGGTATCACCCGACAAATCAACAAACCTCCACTAAATTTAGTTCTTAGCGAAGGTTTGTATTTATCCTGTCGTTAGGCAGGAATTAGTAGGAGTTATTGAGTTGGTGATAGTTCATTCCTGATGGCTAATCCCGATCGCCATTTAGTGACCAGCAGTCACTAACTCAACGTCTTTATCCTTGATAGAGGGGAGAACAACTTTAGCCTCCTGAATGACCGGAGTGTGAGGACTCTTGAAGGTGTTTTGAGCATCAGGTTGCTGGCAAGCCACCATAGTTTTGACATGTTCTCCTTCGTCGTCACGGATGTTGACGAAGACATCATATAAGTTGTCTACGGCGGGGCGTCGCGATTCTGGTACGGTGCCAGTTTGGAACTCATCGAACATATAGAGGTCGCCGTCGCGGTAGTAGCTGATGGCTACTGGGGGTGCAGGTTGTGCCTTCTCGGCTTCATGCTCCACTAAGAAGGTGGCATAGGTGTGATGGGCGTGTTCTTCGACCATCTGCATGAAGTTATAGGCGGTGCGGGGTGTGATCAGGTAGAGGACAACTACGACCCAGTAGTAAACTAGGGCAGCACTTTGGGCAAGGAAGCGATCGCTCCAGCTATTGTTGCCTCCCAACGCTTCCATAATCAGCAGGTGATGCAGTTCGTTCCAAGATTCTGCGAAGTGGACTTTTAACCAGTCGGCTTTGCGCCACCAACCGAGAGTTTCGTAGAGGTGCAAAACGGAAAGGAAGGAAAAGTAAGGAACGCGAGCCACCGTTTCTAAAACATAGAATCGCTGATAGGGGCGATCGCGATAGAGCATGTCGATGGTAAATACGAGCACGCTAACGAGAAATTTAGTCATGCAGAGCCTCCTTTGAGGCGTCATGTCAGTCACTGAAATCTTTCAGCGAGGAAAACTGTTAAGTTTTGTTTCCCTATCTCGATCTTAGTGCGCCCAAGGAAGATTGGTGAGGTTAAGCGGGGGAATAAGCTACCTAGTTCTGTACTCAAAGGGGTGTAGTTTTCCTCACCCCGTTGATCAGTTTACTGGGGTAAGAAATCCTTCTCAAAACTCGAAGTCAGCTCCCGAAAGAACTGCGAGAGCTTGCGCTGATCTAATTTTTTGTGGGTGCGGACGCCACTACAAACATCGACACCAAAAGGATGAACTTGGCGTACCGCTTCACCCACATTGTCTGGGCTGAGTCCTCCCGACAGAAAAACGGGGATATCGACTAACTCCCGGATACGGCGGCTGATTGTCCAATCATGAAGGTGTCCTGTTCCTCCCAACTCTTTCCTCGTTGATGAGTTGCCAGAGTCAAGTAAGAGTCCGTGGACATGGGGGGCGATCGCGATCGCCTCCTCAATGGACTCTTCGCCAACGACATGAATCACCTGAACTAGGGAAATGCCTGGTAATGCCTGACGCAACTCTTGATGGGTTCCTGATTGCAGGCGGTGGCAAAGTTGAATGGTGTTGGCACCCAAGCGCCTTTGCTGGGCGATGATCGAGGCGGTGTCTGTTTTGCTACTCAGTAAAAAAGAAGCAACCATGGGCGGGACACTGGCGGCAATTTCAGCGATCGCGCCTTCAAAAAGGGTTCCTGAACCGCTGGGCATTTCTGAGACTAAGCCCAAGGCAGACGCACCGTAGTCAATGGCGAGTTTGGCTTCTTCGACACTGCCGATGCAGCAAATCTTGACTCTGGGTCTTTGGGTTGGTTGCACAAAATTTTTCTCTTACATGAGTCGCTTTTATTTAGAATGCCCATTAAGTAGCGTTGGCGTTACCTAATCGGAAAAATAATTTGCTGCGTTGGACACCATCCGTGCTGCCGTAGCTACTGATACTAAGCGATCGCAAATGGTCAAATAACGGTTTACCCGCGAGTTCGGCAAACCGAATTACAGGCAGTTGACGCTCGATTGCGGGTTGGGCGCTGTTCCAGTCTAGATAGAAATAGCCGTTATTTGGCGGCGGTAAGGGAGCGATCGCTGTTTGGAATTTCTCTTGGGCGATTAAAGAATTTGAGCGTCCTTCTAAGGCTTCCGCCATGGCTTCAATTGAGGTGGCGAAAACCTCGTAGTTCTCCACCTCTGCATGAACTCCCCGTACTTGTGCTTCTAGCTTCATCAAACCGTCATCTTGACTCGGAACTAGCTTCGTGGTGGTGATCAGCTTTGTCCAAGCCGTGATGGTTTGATTTCCCACGGAGAGATTGCCGACACTAAATCCTTCTGCCTTCGCCAGATTATCAAGATGCTCGATTTTCGCGTCTGCACCTGCGGTTTTCTCGGCAACAAAAATCCAGTCAGGATTGACCCGATCTGAGCGCGGGAGCAGGCTCAAGGCATACTCACCTTCTACAAAGCTAAAGATATCTTTGGCTAAATCCACGTTCCAACGAGATTCTAAGCTGGCAATGGATTGTTTTAGCAGTTGGGATAGGTCGTCTTGGGTGGCTCCCGCCGAAAGGCGAGTCCAGAGTTGATTTAAGTCCACACCCGCGACGGCTAATGCAGCTTTCTTAGGAATGTACTCCAACGCTTTTACAGGTTCAGAAAGGGTGAGTTTCGTGTCTTCCGTACTGGTGCCTTGTAGAGCGGTTTCGGCGACTAATCCCTGTTTGTCTAATGCCAAACCAATAGTCAGCGTCTGTGGTACTTGTGACGGGTCTAACTCCGGATTCGGCTCGTTGGCAATCAACGCCGCGATGGCAGGGAGATTGACGAAACTTAAGCCGATGCGGGGTTTCGTGAGGTTCTGTAGGCTCTGTTGATAAACGGGGGA
Organism: Kastovskya adunca; assembly: GCF_059505785.1. NCBI lineage: Bacteria > Bacillati > Cyanobacteriota > Cyanophyceae > Coleofasciculales > Coleofasciculaceae > Kastovskya > Kastovskya adunca. The sequence goes on from NZ_JCACLG010000047.1 coordinate 57,840, forward strand.
ATTTATCAAACTCAAGCTTTCTACCTGGACATTATTAATGGCACTACGCAAAACCTTGGGGCTGTTGGCAAATAAGACAAAGCGATCGCCAATCACTGCACTTGTCAGCGTGGAGGGAAGATTGCCGTTGTTTGCCACCGCCTCAGCCAAGGGACGACGATAAATTAAGTTGACGCCTTTGTATTGCTCAAAGGCTAACTCGTAAGTACCAGCGAGGGCTTGCTGGGAGTAGAACAGTTGCAAAAACTCCCGCGAACGTTCCGCATCCTTCGTCGTTACAGCTAGCAAATATCCAGGCTGCGCTCCATTTTGGCGATCGCGGTCAAAGTCCAAGGAAGTCACAGCGAGGGTGATTTCCTCACCCAACCAGGGCTGGATGTCGCGGCGATAGTCTAAGTCGGTATTCCCCAAAAGAGTTTGTTCAATTTGGTTGAGTTCAGTCCGCGATCGCCGACGGTTTCCCGGACGAGCGACTAGCTGCCGAAACGCTTCCAAACGGTCTGGATTGACCAGCAAAGACACCATCACGGGTGACTGTTTTGGTACAAACATCGCCGCCGTTGGGTTGGCGATCGCTCCACCCCGGAGGAGAGCCAAGGGACTTTGAGACGTGAGCCAGTAAAAGCCAACAGCAGCAGTTAAAAGCAGCCCGATAGCGACGGCTACCAGAATCTGGAAAAATGAGCGTAGCTTCATGCTAAATCCTGACATTACCTACGGGTGGTAGTCGCGCTCCTTGCGATGGCGCTTCCCCCACCGTATTATCTCAGCTCAAGGTCATCTCATCCAAGACCTACCGGGAGAGAGTTTGAGAAGGGTGATAAGTTTATCTTTAGGTATCCGACGATCACAGCCCCTAGAATGCAGAACTTAATTAATCCCTCAAACTTCCCGCAAGTTAAAAATTGCCATTCTTCAGCATCAAGATACATGGAAATGTCTGTATTGGATTTACGTAAAGGCTTTTGAGGGAAAAAGTCTGAGGATTTGTACCATAAAAATCATTCATAAAAACAAATGTCTGCTCAATTTTCTAGTCAACCCATTGCTGAAATTAGTGTTAACGAACTCGCAAGGCGTTTAACGGAGTCTCCGGAAAAATTACAACTGATTGATGTGCGAGAACCCCAGGAAGTGGCGATCGCTTGTTTAGAAAATTTTCATAATTTGCCCTTGAGTCAGTTTGCAGAGTGGTCAGAACAAGTCCCCGTGAACTTTGATCCCGATGCCGAAACTCTGGTTCTGTGTCATCACGGAGTGCGTTCAGCACAAATGTGTCAGTGGCTGATCAGCCAGGGCTTTAGCAATGTTAAAAATATTACTGGCGGCATTGATGCCTACTCCTGGCAAGTTGACCCAACCGTCCCTCAGTATTAATTAACATCACGCGCTACTCCTAGGGTTTTTGTTATCGTTAATTCAACCCTAGGTCTTACAGGTTGCTAGCATGGCTACACCAGCCCTGAAAACTGGCGATGTCATTTCACTTCATTGCTCCGAACATTGTGGCTCTGTATGCCGTCAGTAACCAAAGCCTTGATGCTTACAAAAAATCCGAGTGAGCAAATTTTTGCCCTCAATCATCACCTGGATTAATCACTGGCACGTTTTCAAACCGGATTAAGTTCAGCTATGGTTGACACCTCTATGCAAGTCAGTCTGAGTAATCGGCAACAACATATTCTTTGGGCAACAATCCGTCATTACATCGCGACGGCAGAACCCGTTGGTTCAAAAGCACTGGCGGTAGGGTATGACCTCAGTGTTAGTCCGGCAACCATTCGCAATGCGATGAAGGTTTTAGAAAAAGTCGGATTGTTGTATCAACCCCACACCTCTGCCGGACGCATCCCTTCAGATTCTGGCTACCGGGTTTATGTCGATCAACTAATGACCCCGTCAGAGACCATGGGGCGTAAAGTTGAGCATTTGCTCACAGACCAATGGAACAACGAACACGGCAGCTTTGAGGCTCTGCTACGGGGCGCAGCGCAAATTCTGGCGACGGTGAGTGGCTATATTGCGTTGATTACTATGCCTCAGACTCGCAGCACCTGTTTGCGACACGTTCACCTGCTGCAAGTAGAAACCGGGCGGATCATGCTGATTGTGGTGACAGATGCCTATGAAACCCAGTCGGTAATTATGGAGTTGTCCCCCTTGGCTGATGGTCAGTCACCGCCAGAGATTGACCCGCGAGAGTTGCAGATTTTATCTAACTTTTTAAATAGCCAATTACAGGGGCGATCGCAAGCGGAATTAGCTGCATTGGATTTGGGGGAGTTAGACCGGGAATTTGAATGCTATACCGATTTTTTACGTCTGTTACTGCTAGAAATAACTCGCCGCACCCAAACGCCCTCCTCCACATCGATCATGATTCGCGGTGTCTCTGAGGTTTTGCGTCACCCGGAATTTTCAGAGTTGCAGCAGGTGCAGAGTTTAGTACACCTATTGGAAGAAAAACAAGACCAGCTTTGGCCTTTAATCTTTGAATTACCAGAAACCCCAACATCAGAACGGCGAGTAACGGTGCGGATTGGTTCAGAAAACCCCTTAGAACCAATGCGAGCCTGTACCTTAGTTTCAGCCATGTATCACCAGAATAAAATCCCGGTGGGCAGTGTCGGTCTTTTGGGCCCAACACGTATGCTTTACGAAAATGCGATCGCCCTTGTAGAAGCCTCTGCTGATTACCTCTCTGATGCTCTAAGTCAGCCAGATTAGTAGTAGTGAAAAATAATTAGGATGAGATTCTCTTTATGGTTAAAAAAATTGGACTTTGGTTACTATGGTTGGGATTTATCAGCTACGCATTTCTCTTGGCTCCTCCCAACCAACCGGACACAGCAGAGCTAATTATTAATATGTCTACGGGCAAACTTGAGGGTATTAACCCCCTGATTGTTGCCCTGTTCTACATCATGGGAATTTGGCCCCTTATATATAGCTGCTTGATGTTCATCGATGGCAGAGAGCAAAAAGTTCCCGCTTGGCCCTTTGCAACGATTTCCTTCGGCGTGGGCATCTTTTCCCTGTTGCCTTACCTGGCTTTGCGTCAACCCGATCAAACCTTTAGCGGGTCTAAAGATATCTTTCTCAAGCTGCTAGACTCCCGCTGGACGGGCGTCTTGCTCAGTATTGCGACAGTGGGACTGATTAGCTATGGCTTGCAGGGAAGCTGGGCAGATTTTGTCCAGCAGTGGCAAACCAACCGCTTTGTTCACGTCATGAGTTTGGACTTCTGCCTGCTTTGCCTCCTGTTTCCCGTCTTACTCAAAGACGACATGGCACGACGGGGGTTAGACAATTCTGCTCTGTTTTGGGTAGTAGCACTGATACCATTACTCGGTTCCCTCATCTACCTTTGTCTGCGTCCACCCCTACCAGAAGCCAGTCAAGCCACCGCCTGCTAATGGCATTCTAGACAGGGAGCGGGGGTGCAGGCTTCGACGTAAGCTCAGCCGAACGGGGTGCAGGGGAGCGGGGGAGCGGGGGAGCAGAGGAGATGAGGCGATGAGGCGATGAGGCGATGAGGCGATGAGGAAAACTGATAACCTCCTTCATACTTCATACTTCACCCTTCATACTTCATACTTCTTTCCCCTTCCTCGCCTGAATAGCTTGCAAACTCCCACCTGCATGTAAAGTGCGATCACATTTCTCAAACCCTACCTGTTTGAGCAACTCAGCCAAGTCAGTTTCCAACAACTGCCAAGCTGTCTGTGTCTCGAACAACCACAAAAATAAGGTCAATCCTGGCAAAAACAGGACGTTAGTAGGTTGATGAAAATCGATCAGGGCAAAAACTCCCCCAGGTTTCAGGACTCGATAGACCTCATTGAGAATTTCTAGCAACTGGGAAGGATTCATCTCGTGCATTGCTACGCTGGTGTGAACCACATCAAAGTGATTGTCAAGAAAGGGCATCGCTTCTGCCAAGGCTTCAACGTAGGTGGCTTGGGGAACATTTTGCTGCGCTCTTTGTAAGGCTACAGGCGAGGCATCCAAGCCTGTGACCTGATGGGAAAATTGCACTAAAAACTCAGTGGTTTGACCCGCACCGCAACATAGATCTAACACTTGAGTATCGGTGTTAATATTTAATCCCTGCAATGCCAGATGGCGAAAGCGTTTCTCGCCACCGACACTCAAGGCAGCTAGTCGCGCGATCGCGTCATATAGCCATTGATATTGATAACTCCACGTTCTTAAAATTGTTGCCACGGCTCAGGTTTAGAAAATAATCTGTATTTCTTCATGCAACTACAAACTACCAAAAGAATATATTGTTAAAATCAGTAACAAATATGAAATTTTTGGAAAGCTGTTATCGCTATGGGTCGTGTTGGGGTTTTATTACTAAATTTAGGTGGACCAGATGAGTTAGAGGACGTTCGTCCCTTTCTATACAACTTATTTTCTGACCCCGAAATTATCCGCTTACCCTTTTCCTGGCTACAAAGTCCCCTCGCCTGGTTGATTTCAACACTACGTGCGAAAAAATCTCAAGAAAACTATCGCCAGATTGGTGGTGGCTCCCCCTTACGGCAGGTTACAGAAGCCCAAGCCCAAGCCCTCCAAGAGCAGCTACAGACAAAAGGGCAAGAGGTTAATGTTTATATTGGGATGCGCTACTGGCATCCCTACACCGAAGAAGCGATCGCCCGCATCAAGCGCGACGGCATTGAGCAGTTGGTAATTCTTCCCCTCTACCCACAGTTTTCCATCAGCACCAGCGGTTCTAGCTTCCGGCTGTTAGAACAACTTTGGCAAGAAGACCCGAAACTCAGCAAAATTGAATACACCGTTATTCCTTCCTGGTATCAGCAAACTGAATACTTGCAAGCGATGGCGGAACTGATGGCTGCTGAACTGGAGCAGTTTCCCAACCCTGACTCCGTTCACATCTTCTTTAGCGCTCACGGCGTCCCCATAAGTTACGTCACCGAAGCCGGAGACCCCTACCAGCAAGAAATTGAGGACTGCACTGCCTTAATCATGCAAACCCTCAATCGACCCAATCCCCACACCTTGGCTTACCAAAGCCGTGTTGGTCCAGTGGAGTGGCTCAAACCCTACACTGAAGACGCTCTGAAAGAATTGGGGGAACAAGGCGTTCATGACTTGCTCGTCGTACCGATTAGCTTTGTCTCCGAACACATCGAAACTTTGCAAGAAATTGACATCGAATATCGGGAACTGGCAGAAGAATCAGGTATCCACAACTTCCATCGGGTTCCAGCACTCAATACCCATCCCACATTCATTGACTCTCTGGCTAATCTAGTCATAGAAGCCATTAACACCCCATCACGCCAATTTTCTGAAGTTATTCGTCCAACAAAGACAGTCAAAATGTACCCTCAAGAGCGCTGGGAGTGGGGTATGACGACGACTGCCGAAGTTTGGAACGGACGGATCGCGATGCTGGGCTTTATTGCCTTAGTGTTTGAGCTAGTCAGCGGTCACGGATTGCTGCACTTGGTGGGTATCTTGTAGAAGGTTTGATCAAAATTCTCCGGCATTGGGCTACAAAAACTAACGATTAGCGATCGCAATCATTCTTAAAGCAAAGCATCTCAGACTCAATCGCCCTATGCACTTCCCGTAGGTGCCAACTCCCCTACTTCATGGGGTTTTACTGCAACAACTTCCCCCTTTATTAATCACGCTTCTGAGGGAACGGACGCGGAGAAGATGGGTGTCGCCCTTTGTACCAGCGATGCCAATACCTAGAACTGCGAACCGACAACCACAGCAGAAATAGGGCGATTAAGCCACCTGGGTGAGGGGCATCAAAAGCAAAAATCACTAAGGCAACACACAAGGCATCCTGGATAAAGACAACCCAGAGAGGCAAACCCCGGAGGCGATAAAACCAGCCGACTTGTACCAGTTGCAAAACAAAAGCAAACAAACCACCGACGAACCCGACTAGCCAGACAGATTCCACCGCTGCGTCAGTAAACTGAGCGACGGTAATGCTCATGATTGCACCCACAATTGGGCTAAGGAGAAGCTGGATAATCTGAAGTATGCGCTGCCCCAATAAGCTTTTGGAGGCAAATAGCTCAAATAACGACCAGGTTGTCAAAACGCCGAGGAGAATTGGTGGCGAAATACGAGACAAAATCGGTACACGCGACCAAAGATTGTCACTTTGCATCAATCCGATGACGAGTAGGGGCAGGGCGATTCTCATTCCTGCTGCCGCTGAAGCCGAAAGTACGGCTAAAAGTGCAATCATTGTGGCGCTACTATCTGTTAAAAAAAGTGAGTCGTCTATCTTAAAGTTGGTTACTAATAAATCCCAGATTTGTCTTCAAATCAAGTTTTCAATATTGTAAAAAGCCTACACTTGTGACCTCTCCTGCTCCTCAGCTGTGCCTCTCTCTATCAGTCTTACAATCAATGTCTTCGCAACCAGCAAGATTTAACAGATAGTTAGGCAAAAAAACTAACACTTTGTGTTTAGTGTAAAGGCTCAATAGGCTGTTGTGTGTCTGCTCGATCACAGATTGACGGAAATCACAGCGGTTTTTAATTGAGTGAGATACCTATAGGGACGTTGGCATTGGTGCGAAGCTCATAGGGCGGTTATCCCTACGGAGGTTGTATTACTCATGATAGGATGGCTCCCCCAGAAGGCTAAATTAAATGGAGTTGAGCCAACGCGATCGCTTGATGGGAAAGTTCGGTAGAACAAGCCACGGGTTTGATCTTCCTTTAGCTCAGTGTGGGATCGTCTAGAGTAGTCTAAGCCAATATCTTTGTCCGTTTGGTAGAACACGCTAAACAACTCACTGCTACTACTATCCATGAAGGGTCAAGCTTATAAGGGATTTTTGCGACAGTTATCGACGGGTGAAGCGGCAGGTCGATTGTTACCCAACCAGGAGCTACCGGAAGCTCAGGAACTGGCGCTAGGACGCGACCCCAGTTGCCAAATGGTTTTAGAGCCTAATCAGTATCCTGGCGTCTCCCGGCGTCATGTACTAATTCGTCCCGTGGCATTGTCAGACAATCAGTCCCCCGGTTGGGAAATTTGTGACTTAAACAGTGCTAATGGCACCTATATCAATGGGCGACGCCTGCAAGGATGCCAGCCTTTACGATCGGGCGATCGCTTTGTGCTAGGAGAGAAGGGGCCAGAATTTCTCTTTGAATCCCTACTTAGCTATAGCAGCAGTCAGGCACCTTCACCCCAGACCGCTTACCCGCCTACAGTCGCATCAGCAATCTCACAACCGCCCTTGAGTATTCCTGTGGGTGGTCGTCCCCCGGATGCTGTGACGTTCACCCAGCTCTTTCCCATTGTTTCTACAGGACGGGATTTGACTCGCAAAGCCTTCTTAATTCCCGGCATCTTCACTGTCGTCTTTGTGGTGTTGATGTTTGCGGCTGTAGGACAACCCATCTTTTTCAATCTGCTGCTAGCGGCTTATCTAGCGGGTGCGGCTTATTACTTTGTCTATCAGCTTTGCGGCAAGCGCAAACCCTGGTGGTGGCTATTGGGTGCGGCGATCGCTACAGGACTGATTTTAGTTAGTCCCCTGTTGTTGCTGTTTATCACCGTTTTTCGAGGGATTTTGCCCGGAAGCTTGCCCTCTCCCGGTGAGCCAATCAACTTTTTGAGCCTGCTGATCCGCATGTTTTTTGGCGCAGGGCTGATGGAAGAACTACTCAAGGCGTTGCCCGTGCTGCTAGCTTATTGGCTCGGACAGAGATGGCGATCGCCTTGGCGAGAACGTCTGGGAGTCTGGGAACCGTTAGATGGTATTTTACTCGGCACCGCTTCCGCCGTGGGATTTACCCTCCTAGAAACCTTAGGGCAGTACGTACCGGGAATTATCGATAATGTGACTCTGCAAACCGGGGAAGGCACAGGGCAGCTATTAGGTCTGCAATTACTAATTCCTCGCATTTTAGGCTCTGTCGCTGGACATATGGCGTACAGCGGCTATTTTGGCTACTTCATTGGGTTGAGCGTCCTCAAACCCAATCAGCGATGGCAGATTTTAGGCATTGGCTATCTCAGCGCTTCAGCGCTCCATGCCTTATGGAATTCAACGGGATTTTTTAGCGGCGTGCTTTTGGCGTTGGTAGGAGTCTTATCCTATGCCTTTTTAGCCGCTGCAATTCTCAAAGCTAGGGCATTGTCACCAACGCGATCGCAAAATTTCGCCACCCGTTTTCTCGAACCCCCTCACTAAAAAATATCAACGAGGAAGAAAGAGATTTCTCTCCCTCATCCCCTCATCACCCGATCAGTTCTACACAGGGAACTGACGAGAGCGTCATTAGCCTCAGCCAAAAAATATAAACGTAATAATTAACCCGATTGAAAGTAAGTTACCAAAACCGTAACTAACTCCGCTACAAAATTCTTGCTGCCTACAATATGTAGTGAAGGCAAAGCTGCCTTGCTCCCAAACCACCCAACTCTTAATGTCTGAGGCTTTGTTCTTAGTAAGCCTTCATAAATGGCCATTGAGAGCCACTTTCCAGAGATTACTCCTCTTCACTTGCCAGTCAAAGAATAGTGGCAATTGTTTCTCCTATACTCATTTCAACGGAAAGTTTCTAATGAACAGAGCAAATACAGAAAATTTTCTGTTTTACACTAGGACGATCAGACTTACCCGTTCGGGACTGAGTAGGTCTATTTCTTGGTAGGAGATGAGAGTTTTCCCAATTATTCAAATTGCTTAACGCCGAGGATCACCTATTGACTTGGCTACCATTACAGGGCGTCGTCATCACTAGTGGAATTTTGAATTTCCTTAAGAGCGGCATTAGCGATCGCCATACTCAAGCGCACTTGTTCTACCGGAGATAACTCCGCCCACTCTACAGGTCGAACAATACCTTGCGCTTCCAAATCCGTTACGTCTTGGCTTCCTCGCATCGTATATGCCAAAGGACGGGCAAACACGAGTAAATCTTCTTCTGCCCAATTAGAGAGCAGTGGTTGAATACAGCTGACTAATTGTTCGGCTAGAGATAACTGACGGGAAAAAACTTGTTGCGCGGAAGTAGCGATCGCCTCTAGCCAAGCTTGAGGTACCCGGTGGGCAAATTGTTGAGTTAGAGAAACTCTTACAGCTTCCTCGGTGGTTATCTCCTGTGATCCCCAGCAGTGATGCAATTGAGTGAAAAATGATTGCGAAGCTTGGGCAAGCTCCTCGTCTTCATACAAACTTGAAAATAAAAACTCTTGTTCTATCTCTGAAAAATACGCTTCTGCCTCTGGATCGGCAGGATTCCATGGATAACAATCATTAGTTTCTGGCTGCAAAATTGCATCAATCAGTTCTCCTTGCAGGCAGTCCCGAGCCTGTTCGCGATTTTGAAAGTGAATAGGTTGAATTACCATAGCGCCCCTTTTTTGTTTATGAATGAATGAACCCTGGTGTGTAGATACAGAAAGAAAATAGAGCGTTCCGTAACAAATCCCGAAATTTCTGTTTTTCTGGTGAAATCAGCGAGACATCTCTGTTGTTTCGATGACAAATTCCAGGGTTTGACCATGAGTACTGCCAAACTTTAACTGACTTCCCGATGGTAAAGGCACTTCCTGATGGCGTACTTTTTGCCAACCTTCTGGACGTAAAATTAGTGTCCCGTTGCGAGAAAAATCACGCAGAAAATACATCGGTCTTGGTTCGTCATCCGCAAAGGCATCGCGGTAGATAATTTCGGCATGTTGTTGACTAACCCACTGTTCCTGAATGACCAAGTCATTTTCTGGGCGTCGCCCCACTTTCATCAACCCACCTCGAATCTGCCACTGGCGATCGCTTTCTTCCACAGAGCGTAGTGAAGCAACTGGGGGCATCCCCCCTACCCAGCTTGGCGGTGTACTAGGAAGTTCTGTAATTCCCTCCTCTACCGAGCGAATCAGTTCGCCATCAAACTCTGGATGCATGTAGAGTACGGGCAAAGTCCAAGCGGGTTGATTAAATTTGTACAGCGTCAACAACTGCTGTCTTGCCACCGCCACCGCTTGGTCGATAGGCATTCGGAGGGCGAGGGCTTGGGCAAAGCTTTGAATAAAACTCAGCGCTTCGCGATCGGCAATTGAATCGCGCATTCCCAAGACAGCCGGGACACCATGATGGATCAAAACTTCTGCCAAGCTGCTTCGGGGGATAGTGCTGGAGCCAGCCTGGTCTGGTTGCGCCCCCCAACAAGCATTGAAGACACAGAGCGCTACCTGCGCCCGCACAAGCACTTGCGCCAATTCAGTGCCATTGATCGTGGCATCAGCACGTAAAAACAGCAAGCCACCGTCTGGTGCTGGAATACCATGACCAGCGTAGAAAAAAACATTGTAGGTGTTGTTTTCTAATACCTGAATCAATTCGGCAGGAGTCGGTTGTAGTAGGGTATCGACGTGACAGGCAACAGACCTGGCAAATTTGTTGCTATTGGCGTCTGGTTGTGCCCGCACCTTAAGTACATCTACCAAGGCGGAGGCTTCTTGCTCCAGCTCCAAACTCCCCACTGGTAGCGTTGAAGAGCTTGTATCCTGTCCTAAAACCAGCAAAATATTTAACGCCTGTTCGTTTCGCCGAGGCATCAGCGGCTCGACATAACTGGTGGTACGGCTAAACAATAATTGCTGACTGAGGGAGATCGATTGCTTACCTGCCATCGGCTGCATAATTTCCCAAGGCAAAGGAATGATCTCTGGGTCGCGAATTTCCAGGCGCACGCGTAGGGGTTTATTTTGTCCTTGGGCAATTCCTCGGCTTTGAGCCAAGGTGTTTTGAATTGGCCCCTCAAATAGCCACTGCCATAAGCTGATGCCCAGATGTTGCATAATCCGGCTGCTGTAGCTGGCGGTTTCGGGCGTCGGACTATTGCTCACTTCATAGGGCAACAGGCGTGCAGACTGAGTCGCGTGATGAACTAGGGGGACATGGGGCAAACCCCGCAGGGAAAACATTTCTTGCCAAGCTAACCAGGTCACCGTTAAGCTTTCCGGCCAAGTTGAGTCATGATGACCATAACCTCCAGGGTAGGGGGCTTTCGTGACCCAAATCGCAAAATTGTCTTGCCCGGTAGTCAGACGCGCGATCGCCAAACTGAGGCAAGGATTTTCCATACCAGACATTCAAAGCCCATTAAAGAGCGAAAATACCGTTTGTTATATCAGTTTACAGAGTCTTGGGCTTTCTTGGTGACGCTTGTTCAGGTTTATCTAGACCGCTAGCCTGTCGGGGAAGGGCTGGGTACAGCCTTTGACGGCACTGGGGTTGATGAGTCAGCGGGGATGGGAGGCAGCACAGCACAGCTATCGAGTTGAGCGGGAGTGGGCAAGAAATTAGGCTTAATTTGGGCGATCGCATCGGATGCTCTAATCCAGCCATCATCTCCCGGTTTTAGCTGATTATAGGTAATCGCTCTTGATGACTGAGCTGGGGAAGCTGGGGAAGAGGGAGAAAGCTCTGCCCCTGGTGTCGGCGGTTGTAAGTTGGAGGGATTGTCAGAAGTTGAGCAAAATCGCAACCTCAGCCAATCCTCTCCTTGCAAATCCGCTCGTTTAGCAATCACTTGTAACACGCTACCAGCAGGCGCTTGTCCCACAACTAATCGGTTCTGGGGCGCTTCCCAGCGGCGTCGCAGCAGCACCCCTGTTAATGGCTCCGAAACATTGGTAGTGGGGGTGGCAACTTGAATCACGGCTGGTGCTTCCAAGGAGGGAGCGGCAGCCGGACTGGTAGACAAATCGGTGGGTGAGGGGGTACTAGTCGGCAATGATGTAGACCGGGGAGCCAGACCAATTACAGGGTCAACGAAGCGATTGATACCCGGAATCAACAGATAAGCCAAGACTCCGCCTACCCCCAACAACAAAACAATTCCTAGTAACAGCCCCCAAGGCGTGCGAGTCGGCTCAGGTACTTGTAACTGCTGCGTTTTCATCCGCGAGACGGCTACCCCCTTGTCCGTTGGTGCCTCAAGATTAAGGGTGGGGTTAGGCAACGCGGTAGGTTGAGAGAAGGAAACAACAGCGCCTTCCTTTTCCTGTCCCGATGTCACCTGACAGTGAACGAGGGCTATTGTGACGTTATCGTGACCATTTTGCTGATTAGCAATCTCGACTAATCTCGTTGTGGCTGTTGCCAAACTGACTTGACCCTCAATGGCTGGCAAAACTTCCGTTTGCCAGTACTGCTCCACTCGGTCATTGTCGCTCAATCCATCAGAACACAATAAGAAGATACAGTCTTCATCTAAGACAAAGCGTTGGACAGAAGGGTGCAAAGTCGTTGACGAACCCATACCCAGCGCCTGTACCAATGAGCCAGAGGCTGACTGTTGCACGGCATTCCGATACAATGCATAGCCCAGGCGCACCTCGCGAGATGCCAAATCATCATCCAGGGTTACTTGCGAGCAGCCCGTGCGAGTAATCCAATAAACTCGACTGTCTCCCACATGAGTAATGTACATTTCATGGGCACGGGTCAGCGCCATGACTAAGGTTGTGCCCATGCGTTGGCGGTCTTGACGGTGTTCGCTGTCATTTTGGCGGCTAATGGCATCATTAGCGTCACAAGTGACTTGCTCTAAATGCAGCGCCAAGTTGGCTGGCTCCCAATTGGAGTTGACCAACAACTTGTCTACTCCCCGACGAATAGTGTCGATCGCTAAATGGGAAGCGACATCGCCCCCTTCGTGTCCCCCAATCCCATCACAGACAATTGCCACCGCCTCCGCCCCTAGCGGCGGGCTTACCAAGTTTCCACTCGGTGGGTAACAGGCATCTTCATTGCGGCGGCGACTGGGCCCGGTATCTGTTGCCGTGAAAATTTGGTAGGTACAGGCTGTGTTAGCAGAGCGCCCATAGTCGTTCAACCCTTGGTCTAGTAGTGCCACGAGCTGGTCTGAGGCTATTAGCTGTCCCTGTTGCAGATCGGTATAGAGTTGTTGTAAAAATTCCGCTACCGCTGGCGTTGTCGCTGGAAACCAGCGCGACCAGAACTGACCAAGTTGTTGCAGGGTAGGGGTTTGTTTGCTATCTAACTGCAACTCTTGTAAGCGGATCAGGGAGTTGTTAACTCGCAGCAGGTTAGGGTTCAGCAAACTGGAAGCGACGCCCTCACGGAGCAATGGCTGCCACAACTGAGCAAGCTGCCATAACCAGTTGAGCTGACGCCGTGGTGTGGCTTCTTTCCAGGCTGTGGATAATTCGGGCATCAACTGTCCCTCCAAGGCATGATTCGCACCACTGGCGAAGATGGCGGCTTCTTCTAGTAGCCAAACTGCCTTGGGCTGGCGTTTGCCTGGTAAGGTCAGCCGTCCATACACTTGTGGGACATGCAGTGTGTAGGGGGAAAGTCTGAGATACGGTGCAATCTGAGCCGGAATTTCCTCCGGTGTTTCGGGGGTTAGGCTGGGTTGGGTATCCAACAAAATTCGCGGACGGTCAAGGAGATAGCGATCGCCAATCAGTTCCCCGACTTGATAAGCCTCTGTCCCTGCCCCAATCACCCACAGATAACGCCTGAGCAGCGGCGTGCAGCATTTCTGGCAAAACTTATCCCTCTGGGAGTTGGGAGCCTGACAGCGGGAGTTAGGGCAGTAAAGTGATGCCGCAGTGTTTGCCATGAATAGTCTTCGCCACTTCAGTCGGTGAGTATTGGGCGATGTGTTGTACTTCCTCAAATCTGGGAAGTTAGCCCATGCAAATAACGTGCCAAAACAGGCGCTTTAATCACAGATTGTAGCGTCTGATTCTCCAGAGGTCAGGGTGGCGTCGGTTGATCTTCCACTGGTGTCTGATCTGGGGAGGATGGCGATGAATGAGCTAAGGCGCTGTAGCGTTGCATCATGCGCGGCCAAAGCCACAAAAAGTAGAACCACCAAAGTAAAATTGGCAGTGCTACTAGTATGGTTAACCACAAAGTTTGGGTGAGTAGCCAACTCCCCATAATCACGACCAATCCGGTTAAGAGAATTGACCAGGGCTGACACCACCAAGGCTTGTAGTCCCAAACATTGAAAGACTTTTGTGTAGACAAGATATAAACGGGCGGTTATTTTATGAAGTTATGTTGGGTAAGGGTCTTACCCATTTTAGAAATCGACCCTGAGGTTTTAGATTGGAAGGATGAAGATGATTCGTTGCTAGATAATTCTATTGTCGATCATCTTTACCTAGTTTAGTCAGTGACTATTTCTGCCCCTGGGCGATCGCTATGTCCAACTTTGATTTTGAACCCTCCCAAGAGCCAACGTTTGCTGATTTTGACGGCAAGACCCGCGCGGAAATCAAGGAGTTGATTGCAACGTTACAGAATTCTCATCAATTGCGCTACAAGCTGATGAACCTGGAAACTTGGGCATTGGCAGAAACGATGGATCAATTTCTTCCGGGTTTTTGGAGTCGATTTTTAGAAAATCGTCGCACAGCACTCAAGCAATTTATTGAGCAAAAGCGCCATTCTAATATAGGGACTGGTGCCCCTTGCCATCGTTCTGCTAAAAAAACAGAGCGAACTGAGGCTGAAAATCTCCCTGTTGCCTGAATCGGGTTCAAGAATGCTGAAAAGATAAATTTTCTCTAGTTGAAATCTACTTCCTCCTCAATACATAAATGGGGCAATTTTGTAACCTCAATTAATGGTTTTTGAGAAAGTGTCAATTCCCTCCGTAGAAAGAGGCGATCGCGGTTAATTTTTTTTACGATAAGCCCATAGAAATATCAAAATAAGAATACCAGGAGTTTTTATGGCTGAGCAAAAAAAAGTCGATCAGGAAGAGCAAATGGCACATGGGTCTGAACAGAAACCTGAAAGACCGGAAATGAATAGTACTGTCAATCCTGGCGATCGCGTTTCCCCAGGTCAGTCTGACGAAGAGAAATCCAAGCAAGTCGCTGTTGATGCTCCTGACATTACGGGCGATCATATCAAAGTTCCGACTTACTTTGAAGTTGATGAACCCGATGGTGAGAAGAAAGAATTACACCACGTTCGGGACGCTGAAGAAATTTCTGATGTGATTCGCCAAGCACGAGTAGACGAAGAAGGCAATCGCACTTGGCGCTAGTTACTTACTTGATGGTTTGAGGATCAATTTGTGGCAGTCCCATACTGTAGTTGAGAACGCGGCTGTCAAGGTTGTAACTAATTTGACCGCTCTGCAAAAGCGATCGCATGTAATGTTCGAGGTCTGAGCCAATACGACGGAGGTTATATTCTGTTAAATCCTCCCCGCTATAGGACTCAACCAGTTCATCGAACTGGCGATACATCTTTTGCAGGGCGTCTTCGTTCCAATTAAATTCGTTATCCGGGTCAATATCCAAGGTCAACACGTTGTCGCTTTCGAGCAATTCGTTGTCTTTTATCTCAGCGGTGTAAATCCGGATATGACGAGTTGTACATTTTATCAACATAGAAATTCTTTACATTCAACGTCACTATTTATTATGCTCCCTCCTGTGGGTCGCGAACATCGCCTTCACTTAAAGGCGGTCAAACAGAGGGTTGGTAGTTTTGGGACATCCTTGCATTAAGATCCCGTGACATACTCCCGACGCTCATGAGTCACGCAGAGAGCGCGGGCTTCTCAGTGACCCCTGGTATCCCATCGGGCGTTTCCTGAGCTTTATTGACGGAATGCCCTACCGCCAAGTGCTTAATATTGATAGCTGCGTTGTGGTCGCGGTCAATCGTTAACCCGCATTGAGAACAGGCGTGAAGTCTGTCTGCAAGTGTTTTCGGGACTTTCGTACCGCATCCAGAGCAGTTCTGAGTTGTGCCGCTGGGATTTACTGCAATTGTCATCAATCCAGCTCTTTCAGCCTTGACTGAGAGAATTGCCAGGAATTGACCCCATCCAGCATCGTTTACCGATTTTGCTAGTTTCGATTTAGCAAGCCCTTTGATATTCAGCTTTTCATGTGCGACGTGTTTCCCTTGAGATAAAAGCTTTTTCGCGGTTTTATAGTGAAAGTCTTGGCGCTGATTTGATACTTTCAGATGCGCCTTAGAGACTCGCTTAATCGCTTTTTGGCGACGGCTAGAACCTCTCTTTTGGCGAGACAGTGAACGCTGCAATCGTTTCAGCCGTTTCTCTGCTTTCCGGTAGTGTTGGGGGATTGGCTCGTCTCTCCCCGAATCGTCTACCAGAAACGCCTTAAGTCCCATGTCAATCCCGATGGTATTTTCCCGTGTTGGAACATCAGGCATGAGTACGGGTACAGACGAATCTTGCAGGGACAGCGTGATGTAATAGCCATCCACCTTCTTGATAATTGCCGCCGTTTTCACCGGGAATCCATCCGGCATCGGACGGTGCAGAATCATCTTGAGTTTGCCAATTTTCGGAAGCTGGATGAACCGCCCGTTGATATGTTCTGGTTTGACCGGATCAGGAAATGCCAGGGAACGGAATCGCCCTTGACCCTTGAATCGAGGTTTACCGCTTCGCCTTCCATTGCTATCACCGCTCAGCCATCGGTCGAACGCCTTCTCCACTCGTGCAATCACATCTTGCAGGGTATGGGAAGGAAGCTCTTTATATTCAGGAAACAGCTTTTTCGAGTTCACCAGATCCCGTTTCTGACAATAGAAGTCAGGACGAGCTTTCAGCTCTGGCAGATGGCAGACGAGTGGACAGGCATTGACATCGCAACGATTTTGCTCGTACCAGTTGAATCGCTCGGCTAACCGATAGTTGTATTGACGGCGGCAGAGTTCAAGCCAGTGCTCAATTGTGGCTTGCTGTTGTTTTGTCAATCGCAGTCGATACTGGTAAGAGGTTCTCATGCTATTACTGTAGTGCAATATCCACTACATAATCATGCCTAAAACGATACTAAATATTAGAATTGAAGAGTCAGAAATGGAATTACTTAAACGCTACTGTCAGCAATCGGGCAGAACCCAGACCGATGTGATCAGAGAGTTAGTGAGGGGACTCAAGCGAAAAATCGTTGGTCAATCCGACAAGTAAGTTGCTCGTTTGCTCAATCTCACCTTACAACGCCTACGGCATTGGTCAGGTGAGTGTCGTCAACTCACTGGCATTCTTCAAGGGCGTTCACCCGAAGCGGGTAGAGCGTGGGGCTGCTGCTGCCATAGCTCAATAGGAGTTAACTAGTAGCGTTGCTCTCATTAAAGAGCGATCGCGCTAAACTTGTATACTCTTAATTAAAAAAGCCAGGGCTAACTACCAATTCGCGACCTAAACAATAAATGGTAGATCCAATCGATGACATCGCGCTTCAAGCTCGCCAAGGGAGTGTAGCGGCGATTATCCAAATCTTGAATGAGCGCTTGGCAGAAGACAACGTGAGAACGCGAGCCGTTTTCGCCGAGGGTGTTCTCCAGCTTCTATGTGAGGCAGCAAAACCAGAGCAACTAGAGCAATCAACATTGGTAGCGAAAGTTCGGCAGAACTTAGAAGAAATTGCCCCGCGTAATATTCGGCGTGTCCGAATTAACAGCCGGATCGTGCGCGAACAACAGTTACTGTGGTTAGAAGAAATTAACCGCGATCCGGAAACTCAACTGCTGTGGTCAGAAGAAATTACACTGGCAAAACCAAACTTCTTCAAGCGGCGTACCGAGGAGAGGAAGCGTCGCCTCACAGCCCCGAAAAAAAAGCCAGCCCTTCCTAAAGTTGCCTCCACTTCCCTGCGGGGTAAACGCACTTTCTGGCAAGGGATTGCGGGTGGTGCAGGCATAAGTGTGGCGATTTTACTTGTCGCTTGGCTACTGTATAGCCAGCTAGGGCTAAGACTCCGCCGTCAAGGACAGACAGAGGTTTCAACTTCTACTGTTGAGGCGATCGCTTCCCCCTCCCCAGCCGTTTCCCCCTCTCCTACCCCTGACCCTTTTGTTGAAGCCGTGCGACTAGCAGAGCAAGCCGCCGTAGCGGGACAAACCGCTAATACCCCGGCTCAGTGGTTAGAATTAGCCGCTACGTGGCAACGAGCGTCTGACTTAATGGGAGCCGTACCCCCCAATGACCCAGCAGGGCGATATAAGACGGCTCAAAACCGCATGGTGCTTTATCGCCAAAATAGTGAAGCGGCGCAAAAAGCAGCGAGAGCTAGCCGTTCTTAGCTGCATAAAGTTAGCCGCCGCGAAAGGGAAGCGCGAACAGTGTAGCTGGGAAGACGGAAATCCGCCTATCCCAGTTAATTTTGCTCACAAAGTCGGTGAGTTTAAGATTTAACCAGCAAGCTTGCTTTGGGAAATCAAGGGTGTCCTCACCTATGGGTTGACTGCGCTTAAGGGTCTGATTTAAGGGGTAGCGGGTACAGCCGAACCAGCGGTGACGATGACTAGATGATCGGGATGAAGTAATTCCTTCGCTGCCTGATTTACCTGTTCTAAGGTGACTGTATTGACTTTGCTGATGTACTCTCGCAGTTCGCTGCGGTCTAACTTATACACGGCATTTTCCAGAATTGTCCCCGCTAAATTATCGGGATTGGCGAGAGAGACAGGGTATTGGTTAGTCAGAAACTGCTTGGCAGCATTCACTTCACTGCGGGTGACTCCCTCTTGTTGAATTTGTTTGAGTAGAGCAAGGGTGGCAGCGATCGCGTTTTGCGTATCTTCAGGGGATGTCTGCATCCCAATCGCAAAGGAACCCCCATTAATCCCGGCTTGAAAATCGCTGGTAATGCCGTAGGTTAACCCTTGGCGATCGCGAATTTCAGTTCCTAAGCGGCTGGATAAGGTGTCTCCGCCTAGAATCTGATTCAGAACAATAGCAGGGTAGTAACGGGGGTCTTGACGAGCGATCGCGGTTGAACCCATATAAGTTACAGATTGCGATTTGTTCGGTAAGACGGGATTGAGCCGGACGATTTTTTCCGGTAACGCTACGGGGGGAAAGTTCAGCGTTGGCGGCTTACCCTTTACCTGCCAGTTTTCAAACTCACCTTCTAGAAGCGATCGCACTTGTTGGGCATCAAAATCACCCATCAGAGTCAAAATCATCGTGTCAGGACGGTACTGTTCCTGGTAAAAGCGCAGGATATCGTTACGGGTGATGCGTTTGAGGCTTTCTAGGGTAGGGAAAGAGGAAAAAGGATGATTTTTCAGGTAAATGCTCTGCCTAAAGGTGGTTTGCGCCAAGTAATCCGGGTCATCCAGTGCCACTTGCAAATCGCTTAACACCCGCTGACGGCTCAGTTCTAACTGATCGGGGGGGAAGATAGCCTGTTGCAGGACATCGCTCACCGTCTGCACCAGGATTGGTAGATCCCCAGACAAACTACTCCCCCCAAAGTAAGTCCCTTCACGAACGGGATAGAAACCCAAACTAGCGCCCCGATCCTCTAATATTTTCGCCAGAGTTAAGGCATCTTTGGTTTGGGTGCCGTTCATCAGGTTTTCTGCCGTGAGATGGGCTAAACCCGCTTGCTGTATTGGGTCAAAGGCGGAACCTGCTTGCAGGTAACCACTGAGGGAGACAGTCGGAGTACTGCGATCGATCAAAAGCAACACGCGCAGACCGTTTTTCAGTGTAAATTCTTCCGGTAACGGTTGCGTACTGGGGGCAGCTCCTTGGGCGACAGCAGGTAAATATTGAGCAACTTCCGCTGGATCTACAGGTTCGTCAGGGCTAAAGTCTTCTATTGTTTGGCGAAAATTGCTATCAGCACTACTTTCTTCCTCTGTAATCGTTGTCGGCTCAAAGAAGCCAACCGTACGATATTCTGGCTTCAGGTATTCCTTCGCTACACGCTGCACATCCTGGGCACTAACTTGAGCGATCGCCGCTAAATAGCGGTCAGTGAAGCGATAGTCACCCGAAATAGTCTGGTTATCACCTAGCTGGTAAGCCTGACTGGTGACATCCCGACTCTCTAAAATCGCATCAGCTTGTAACTGGGTTTTCGCCCGTTTGAGTTCTTCAGGGGTCACGCCTTGGTTTTGTAATTGTGCGATCGCTTGTTGTAGTATCCGTTCAATCTTCTTCAAGTCTTGACCGGGAGATGCCGTGACATCAAAGCCATACCATCCGGCTGCAACTAAGTTGAGAGCATACCCACTGGCATTACTCGCCAGTCCCGACTCCACCAACGTTTGATAAATTCTACAACTGCGCCCTGAGGTCAAGATGTAATCCATCACATCCAGCGCCGCCACATCAGGATGGTTGATATCCGGCAGAGGATACACCACCTCCAATAGAGACGCACTCCCGGTCTCTCGCAAAACTACAGATTCTTTGTTGAGAATAGGCTGGCTAGTGACGGGTTGGCGATCCTCTGTGGATGCCTGAGTTTTAGGAATGTTACCAAAACGATCTTTAACCGCTGCGAGTACTGCGTCCGTTTGGAAGTCGCCCACAATCACCAGCGTGGCATTATCTGGGCTGTAGTAGGTGTGGTAGTAATTTTTAAGTTGTTCAACGGTAAAGCGCTCCACCTCTGCCTTAGTCCCGCCAATAGGTAAACCATAGGCACTATTGGGAAAGGTCGCCCGCATCACTAGACGATCCAAGCGGTATTCCGGATAATTTTCATCGCCCTGCAACTCCGAGATTACAACTCGTTTCTCACTGGCTAACGCCGCCGCGTTAATCAGGGCATTTTGCATCCGGTCGGCTTCTAAAGTCAGCAGTGCCTCTAATTTGCTTCGCTCTGCTGTTGCAAAATAGGTGGTTTTGTCATAGCTGGTAAAAGCATTAAAGTCACTACCTAAGGCACTCAGTAGGCGACCAAACTGAATGGGGCGAGTTTTAGTGCCTTTGAACATCAAGTGTTCAAGCTGGTGCGAGATGCCGTTTAAGCCAGGAGGTTCGTCACGGGAGCCGACCTTGTACCAAACTTGTACGCTCACCACAGGGGCGGTATGTACTTCTTTAGTGAGGACAGTCAGCCCGTTTTCTAGGACAGTTTTACGGACGTTTTGAGTCAAGGAGAGTTGGTTTTTTGCTGCTGGTACAGTGGCTTTAGGCACAGGGGTTTCAGTCGAGTTAACCTTAATAAAAACAGTACTGCACTAAGGCAGGGGCTGAAGAGTAAGCCGGGCAGAAGGTGGCGACGCCAGAATTTGAAAATAGACATAAATGTAGCCGCCAACTGGCTACCCATTGAGTAGAAGCCGTTCACCGTTTTGGAGACTTCCGCAAAATTCAGGATCTAGTAGGGGTGTTGGCGGAATCGGTGCGAAGTGCCTCTACATCATGTTTGTATGGAATAGGAGTGAGAACCGCTATATGGGCATTCAAGGGTGGGAATTAGGGGTTGTACCCAAAACGCGAATAAATTCTAAAGGAAGTCCATCAGCATCGGCAATAAAGGTAACTTCGTAAACGCGATCGCCAATCATTTGCTGGGTGGGTTCTAAAAGCACTTTCAGCGGTTGAACCTGTCCGGGACTTTCGATAGCTGCATTCTGGAAACTGGTTTTTAGGTTTCTCAGCCAGGTTGGAAGATCATTTGCTACCTCCGTCAAATCAAAGGACAAATGATAATAGCCAACATAATGCTCATCCCCAAATGCATCCGCTGCTGGTTTGGGTTCAGGAATCTGGATCAGTTCAATGCGCCCTCCCAATCCCTCCATCCAGCAAGCTAGAGTAATCCCGGCGGTAAATCGTTCCGAGATAGTAAATCCGAGCTGTTCGTAAAACGCGATCGCGCGATGAATATCTGCCGTGCGAATCGAAGTGTGGTGCATAAGGGATGAGAGAGTCCTGAGTCGGTGAGTCCTGAGTTCTGAGTCGGTGAGTTTTGAGTCGGTAGGGAGTGGGGGAGCAGAGAGAATGAGGGAATGGAGAGAAGTGATATCCCCAACCTCTTACCTCCTACCTTTCATACTTCATACTTCACCCTTCACCCTTCATACTTCACCCTTCATACTTCACCCTTTCCTACCTGCTTTTGCTACTCAAACATCCGGAAGTAGGGATAGCGGACAGGTACGCCCAGTTCTTTTTCTAAATCAAAATTAATCACTTCCCAACAAGGCTCTTCCGTGGGTTCAGGACTAAACTCTACTGGTAAGCCATAAAGTCGCGGTCGTGAAGGTTCGGACGCTGCTCGCCAAGGGGTACTGCGTTCTAGGTAAGCGCTAACGAGTTCTTTATAACGACTAGCAATAATGACTCGCGTTGCTCGATAGCCCTGAGTATACAGGCGGTCTAGCGCTTCATGAATCTCAAAGCGAATGCCATCAGGGTGGGTATGCTGGCGGTACCATTCATCGCTCCATCGACGCCAGTGACGCCCAGATTGTAAGTGAACCAGTTCCTCCGTTTTGGGGTCTGCCTCAAAAGCACCATGACGCGGACATAAGTACGTGTCCGTTAGTGTCAATGCCGCAATGGTCTGACGGCAGTGAGGGCACTGAATGTCTGGGCCAAATATGGGGTACTGCAAGCCTGGATTGATCATCAATTGCGTGGGGGAATTTTTAACGTATATACCAGTACCAGTGGCTTTATTATATCTGGGTACATGCTTAACCTGCGGTTTAAGTGATGCTTATCTAGCGTGCAAGAATTTAAGTTAGTTTGCAGGCTAATTGACATAATGGCTGACGTACCTCTTAAAAAGTGAACGATTTCAATCCCCTCCTATCTTCTCCAGGTGCTTACTGGTCACCGCCTGACCTTTCTCAGGCATCGTTTGTTGCTCCCAATGCTGTGGTTATCGGTCAGGTGTCGCTGGCGGCGGGTACTAGCGTCTGGTACGGTGCGGTTTTGCGAGGCGATATAGAGCGCATTGAGATTGGCAACTCTACAAATATTCAAGATGGGGCAATTCTCCACGGCGACCCTGGGAAACCAACAATCTTAGAAGACTATGTGACTGTCGGGCATCGTGCTGTGGTGCATTCAGCTTATGTGGAACGGGGCTGCTTGATTGGTATTGGGGCGATTATCTTAGATGGTGTCCGTATCGGGCAGGGAAGTATTATTGGTGCTGGGGCGGTGGTTAACAAAGACGTTCCGGCGCGATCGCTTGTTGTCGGGGTTCCTGGCAAACGACTGCGCGATATCCCCGATCATGAAGCCGCAGAACTGATCGAACACGCGCGGCGCTACGAACAACTGGCGTTAGTACATGCTGGAAAGGGAACAAATTTAGGATTCTCTGCTCTGCACTAACTACCATGAAGTTCTTGAAAAGTGGTGTCAAAAAATGACAAAATTAAGTTAAGACTATAAAAATGAGAACGGTTCAAAAATCTTCAAGCATTAAGCGAGGGAACTGAAAATGGATATCGATTGGCGTATTGTAGTGGTTGCATCTCCCCTTCTCCTAGCGGCTGGCTGGGCAGTTTTCAATATTGGTGCAGCGGCGCTCAAGCAAGCCCAAGGCTTCCTCAATCGGTAAAATACAGCATCAAATTCTGCATTTAGACCCAATAAGCCAGATGTTTTTCAAGTCGTGAAGGCATCTGGCTTTCACTATTTTTAACTAACTGGGTTAATCTTAATTCCGCTTGTATAGCAGTTGTTTGTCGTTCTCCCCATCACCCCATCACCATCGCTCATGTTAATGGTATTTCAACAGTAAAGCAGGTAATCTTAGCTGCACTCTCGGCTTTGATTGAGCCACCTAAATGCTCTACAAGCTTCTTGACAAGTGCCAACCCTAAACCTGTGCCGCCCTGCTTCCAAGGATCAGCATTGGGAATGCGGTAAAACTTCTCGAAAATGTAGGGAAACTGATTAGCCGGAATCTCAACGCCAGAATTGCTGACACTAAGCTGAAGTAGTCCTGAGTTAGCCTCGGCTGTAATGGTAATCTGTTCTCCCGGTGGCGTGTACTTACAAGCATTGTTGAGTAGCTCTGCCACGAGGCGTTCCAAGCTAGATGAATCGGAGACTAATTGAGGTAGGTGAGAGGAGATGTCAAGTTGCAAGATTTGTTGGCGGTTTTGAGCACGCTCCTCAAACGGTTTTAAAACTTGGGGGAACCAGACTGGAAGGTCGATTACCTCTAAGGTCAACGGTTGAGTCCCTGCCTCTAAACGTTGTAGATCAAGCAGATCATTGATTAAGTTGGTTTCCCGTTTGCACTCACTGTGCAATATCTGCAAGTAGCGGCTGGCTTTGCTACCCTCTGCCAGTGGTTTTGCTCCGGTGGCATCAACTATACCGTCTCGATTTAGAGTGATTTCCAACATCTGAATTGCCATTTTCATGTTGGATACAGGCGATCGCAATTCGTGGGAAACGGTGCTGAGGAATTCATCTTTGAGGCAGTGGAGTTTTTCTAGTTCCTCAACTTGTGCTTGTGCTGCTTGGTAAAGCCGCGCTTGCCGAATCGCGATCGCGCATTGATTTGCCACCTGCTGCACAAATCGAATCTCTAATTCACTAAAGACATGAGCCTTCTGCTTAAATAACCACAGGTCACCCAACACTCCTTGGTTATCAAAAATAGGACAGGCTAGTGCAGTAACCCAATCCCGAACAGGATAAAATTTGCAAAATTGAAAATGCTGACCTTGCAGCAACTGACCGTAGAATTCAGGAAAGTCCGCTAGTTGACAGACTCGCTCCTGAGATGTAGCTCTTGAACCTGTATATTCGTAGCGGGTAGTGGAAATACCTTGCTCAATATCATATAAAGCCGTATCGCAGCAGCATACCTTCAGCCCCAAAGCTAACTCTTGCACGGCAGTTTGCAAAATCAGATTTTCATCTAGGCTATCGCGGACTTTGTCGGTGACGCATTTTAGCCTGGCTTCAAACTCAAGTGCTTGCTGCAACTGAGCGGTGCGTTCTTGGACTTGACGCTCTAAATCAGCATTGAGCAACTGCACCTGTTGATAGAGTTCTGATTGCTGAATGGCGATGCCGACTTGCGTTGCCAATGAAGCAAGCAAATCAATTTCTAACTGCTGCCACTGTCGGGGTGCTGTACAGTGATGGACAATCAAGAGTCCCCACAACTTTTCCCCTTGCCGAATCGGGACGATTAAGTTAGCTCTGACTTGAAGCTGAACGAGTAACTCAATATGACAGGGGTCTAGACCTGCTGTGTAGATATCCTCTGTGGCTTTGGTGCGACCCTCTTTATACCGTTGAACATACTTTTCCTCAAAGCAGGGGTCGTGTATTTTCGTTTTTAATATAGAAGTCCAACCGTTAGCAACGGACTCCACGGCTACAACTCCACTCCAGTCAGGCTGGAAGCGGAAAATGACGGCTCTGTCAGTTTGGAGAAACTGCCGTACTTCTGCCACCGTAGTGTTCAGAATCTCCTCCAGATTTAAAGACTGGCGGATGCGCTCTTGCATTGCCGATACCAATCGCTCCCGCTCGTTTTGCTGCCTCAGTGCCTCTTCAGCCGCTTTGCGCTCAACAATTTCGCTCTGCAACTGCTGGTTGGTATGTCTCAACTCTGCGGTACGCTCCTCAACTCGGATTTCCAGTTCTGCCTTCGCTGCTTGCAGCGCGGCTTCGGCTTGCTTGCGTTGGGTGATATCGCTAAAGGTGCAGATGACTTGTTTAACGCTGCCATCGGTGGCTAACTGCGGCTCGGCATTGACTAATAACCACACCCAATTGCCAATGGTGGGACAATAGACTCCCATGACGACATTCCGGACGGGTTGGCGGTTGGCGATCGCCTGCGGTACAGGATGGGTTTCCCCAGGAAAGGGCGATCCATCTTCATGAATCACGCTCCAATCGGGGTCAAAGGATGTTTTGCCCAGCAGTTGGCTTTCAGTCAGACCAAGCAGAGCGTTCGCAGCTTGATTGCACAGCAGAATTTCAGAATTCGCTCCATTGAGTATCACCCCCACTTGCAAGTCTTGAACCAGTCTCCGAAAGCGCTCTTCGCTCTCCTGGAGCGCCTCCAGCGCTGCCTGCTTGGCTTCAAACTCTGAGGCGTGGCTCATGGCAGCCCCCAGCAATCTCGCCATTAGCTGCAACGTGTAGATGTCCTGACGGTCAAAAGCACTAGCCTTTGGTGAAAGAACTTTCAGTACCCCGACAGTCTTGCGGTTGTAATCAAGGGGGACGAGAATCATCGAGCGGACTCCCACCCGCCTACAGGCAGCCAGATCAACCCGTGGGTCTGTTTCTGCATCCTCGCAGGATAAAATTTCACCCGTCTGCACGCATTGCCCTGATAGGCTGGAGGTAATCGCCAGCCTCAACCCAACGTGCTCGCAGGCGGTGCCGCTGGCAGCACGATAGACCATTTCATCCCCTTCGACCAATTCAAGAACGGCTCCATTGGCTTTGGTGAGGTTCTGCGTCCGCTCGACAATCAGATTCATCAGCGCGTTTAGATCGAGATCTAGTATGGCGATGTCGTGCAGAGCTGTATTGATGGCATAAAGACGCTCCGCATCATCGCGCAGGGCATCAAAAGCCCGCTTGCGGTCGGTAATGTCACGCAAGATGCTGAGATTGAGATTGGGGGCAAATCGACAAGCGGCATACTCAACAATGCGTGGCTCTCCATCTGGGCGAATAAAGGAAAATTCCCCAAAATCACGACCTGCCCGAACGTAAGCTCTGTAACGTTCCTCCACACTGGGATACTCTGTTGTCACTAGGTCGGATACAGCCATCTGCAACAACTGTTCTTCTGAGTAACCTAGCAATTCGCAGGTGGAGTGATTGACGCGGATGTAGTTGCCGTTGTCGTCGGCGATCGCGATCGCATCCATACTGTTCTCAAACAAAAGCCGAAACTGTGCTTCGCTTTCGCTCAGTACCTGATTCACCTGTTGGCGATGATCGGTCATGTCTTCACAAACCACAAAAGCAACTGAATTCGAGCCAGTGCGTACAGCAGGAGGAGTCATTTTTGCCCAGAAAAAGCTGCCATCCTTGCAACAAATGCGAAACTCCCAATTTCCAACACTAGTTTCTGATTGTGTTGCTACAGAATCCCAGTTTTTTTGAATTGAGCGCGGCACAAAGGCAATGAATTTTGCTTGCAGACCTTCTCGATCTTCAGGATGAACAAGACTAAAAATTGACTTTTCAGTTAACTCTTCAACGCTGTAACCCAGACGGCTCACTCCAAACGGATTTGTAGAAAGAATTACCCCCAAGGCATCGAGAGTCAAATAGATAATTGGCATCTCCTCATACAGAGTGCGATATTTTTCTAGTTGTTCTTGGATTTCTTGCAGTGCTTCTTTTAACTGATAAAGGGGTATTTCTGCATCAGTATCGCTCCGATGCGGTTGGTTAAAAGCAGCTTTATCTTGTAAACAGTTATGCCAATTTGACTGGTGATTGGAGTTCATTTTATAAATTTATATTTTTCCTTTTTAAGAGATAACTACATGTTGTATTAACCCTTGCCAGTTCAAAATAATCAGGTAATTGAGTTACGACTTTCCTGTGGCAAATTTAACTACCTTAAAAGCGGTTGCTCTCTAATTTAAAAATTCCACAGCCAATTGAAGGAATACATTGTTACAAGAAATGTCACTAAATGAAGAAAAGCAAACTTAGATAAATATTGAGTATGGCTCTTACCCATTACTATAAATGAAATACCTTGGCTGTTGTCAATTAACAGGGTTTTACTCCCCCAGAGACGGCTCCTACAACTTGAACAGCCACCCATACCTATAGAGAGAATACTTAAATTAGCCTTAGCAAGCAAAAAACACAAACAGGATTAGCGCCAAATCGAAGAGCAACAAAAAAGCCCCTATGAAAACTAGGAGCTTGCTGTCTCAATCAAGATGCCCCTATTTCTGAGGGCAATCCACTTTGTTCACAGATTATTGCCTTGGTAGTAGAGAAGCTTCTACCTAGAATCCTCCTTTAGGAGTAGAAAGCCCAGAAAGTAAGGTCAGAAAGCTTTTTAGGAACATCCTTCTGACTACATTGTGCCTATTGTCACTAAAAAGTAGTGATAACGATCGCATCAAAACCGCCTGCGTTATCACCTGTCCCCTGAGGTCTTTTAGCAATACTAGTGATATCGAGTTCCGTTGTGTAGCGATGCAGGCTCCTATCCTTCTTCCTGGCGCTCTATCTGAATTATTTGTTCACGCCACCAACACGGGTCGCATCACTCTGGCTGACCGCTATGGACTGATGGCAGCTTTGTTGCAAGAAGAACTCGACTCAGAAGAGAGGCGGGCAATTGACAGACTACTAAGAGCTGTACGCAAGGGCAGTTTAGTTGTAGTAAATGATCTAAGTGCGATCGCTTAACCATACCGCGAAGAAACTTAAAAAAATGTGCTTTGCTACACCTTTGCAAATATTTGAAGAATCCCCATCCTCAAAACCTACGTAAATCTCTTTGAGGGGAATTTAAGGGATTTTCACCACGCTAGAATACCTGTTTTTCTGTCAGGAGTGCGTCAACTACCCTGCTTATTTGCAGCTTTTCCGGCTTCTAGCTAGGAATGAGCGCCCGATCGCTTTTCTATAACCCAATTCCTAATCCGCATCTTTTGAAATCCCTGAATGTCAAAGGCGAACCGCAATTGTATAAGATGGTCGCTGTTTAGCTTCTCGTCGCGTCTTCACCAAACGAAAGTCACCATCGATATACAAATGTTCTAGCTGAGGAATTGCCTCAAAGGTTTTTTGAAATCTTTTCGCCGTACTCACCTGATCCAAGTTGGCTAGTGATGGTGATTTAAATGAATCTTTTGTTTGGGAAGGCTCCTGAAGACGAGAGTCCATGAATTTTGCAAACCACTTCTCGGCTTTATCCCTACTTAGAGGAACGGCTCTAGAGCGCAAGGCTTGCTTGATGCCAATATTTTGGATATACCACTGACCCTCTACAATTTTGAACTGTTGCACGATCATCAGGTCGTAGGCGAACAAAATTGAGGATAATTTCCGCAAGAAAGGAATTTTCAACCCTGGCGCATAGCGGGCAATGTTGGCATAGTAACCGTCGTTGTGAAAGATTTGGTAAGATTCTTGGCGTATACGCCCTGGTATAGTGTCTTGGAAAGGGATAGTAGACCAAATCGGTGTCCAATCGCCAAGCACTAGCGAGACTTGATCTTCTGCATTAGGAAATGGATTGCGCTTGCTCAACTCATCAAAAAGTGGTGCTAGTTCGTTCTTAGCAAAGCGCACTTTTTGGTTGAGAGAATCTGTGTCTCGTGTGGAAGTCAGTCGCAAAAGTTCCTGTTTCAGTTCTTCTGTACTGCGATGGGAGAGATCATCCAGGTTTATTACTTGATTGGAACTCACGGTTAATATTTGAGATTTTTTAAGCACCAGAGGGCTGCACTACTACGCCACCCTTAATAAATAATATACTTATAAAATTCTTGTCCTATCCCTATCTAGGGAAATAATAAAGGCTAAAAGCTATCAGTTTTTGGTAAACAGTATTTCCTCAAATGTGGATCTGTTGCCTCTATTTTTAGAGGCTGTCTTTAAAGAACTGTAAATTCTTGGAGATCCCCCTCTCGTCCCCCTTAAAAAGGGGGAAGCTAGATGTTGCTTCGCCTTTGATATCACAGGGAACTTTCAAGAGATTTTGTTCCCCCCTTTTTAAGGGGGGCTAGGGGGGATCTATCCAATCGTTGGGCAACCTAGCCAGTTAACATTACTTTAGAGACAGTCTCTTAGATTAAGTAACTATAAATTGACAGGTTTTACATAATTTCTATCTAGTCCCCGTTTAACCCAAAGTATGCATTCTTGTTCAGTTTTGAATAATCTGGGAGCCGCAATATTATCTAACCTTGTGGGGGGATAGTGGTCGTAAAAATACTTATCGGCGGCTTGGTAAATAATAATTAGATTATGGCGATAGGTATAGCGAGATTTAAAATGATCGCTGTTACTTTTTATATCTGAATGTTCAGCTAAATGCTGTTTTGCTGCGTCAATAAGCTTGAGCAGGTTTCCTGAATAGATATCCGCTGGATTAGTTGACTGATGAAACTTTCCTTTATGCCCTAACTCGGAAAGTAAGCGATAAGAGTAAATCGGTTGACCCACAACTGTTTCTTGAACAAAGGGGACGATCAGATGCCCCCGATCGGAAACTGATTTTTCGTAGAGAAATTGAGTCATATTTATCGAGTCAAATTTTCTCCTCTCTAGTTTAGCGAATGATCGCGATCGCCTGATTTACTTGTGGTTTACCAAAGCGTTTCCAGGCATTCCCGCCGCGTAGAAATAACTCCATCCAACGCACAGGTGCTTCCCCCGATGGCGTTGACCATCCCGAACTTCCTGGTGAAAATGCTAGTGTCCCTTCTGGTACAAGGAAACTCCCGTCTGAGTACACGGCATCACTAACCACATCCCCAATCCGAATCACCACTTTTGTCTGAGGTTCTAGATTGACCGTTAATGCCGGGATAGTCGTTTTGATGTTGCCGTAACCATCATTCCACGCAACGCGGTCTAGCGGTGGATCGGGGATTTGATCGGGATTTAATGCTGCACCTAAGAGGCTAAAATCGTTTTGAGCGATCGCTGTTGCTGCTTCTGGAAAGACATCCCGCGAACGAAATTGCGAGCCTCCACGGGATACATTGACCACATGTAGCTCTTGCGCCTGATTTTTGATAAAAGAAAGACTGTAACCCGCATTGACGCCAACTACTTTCACTCCATTAGGAAGCCTCGCATAGGTGAGTCCTTCCCCTTCATTGTCCTGCCGGGGCTTAGCATCATCCTTACGGGGAGCGCAGTTGTGATAGATTAGCCGCTCTTGGGGGCCGGGGTTAAGACCAAGCTGGGCAATCCAGAACCCTGTAGCGAGGGTACTAAAAGGCGGTACGGAGAGTAACTGAATTTGGGCATCAGGCAGTGCCATCAACAGACGTTGTGAAACCTCAGCAAAGGCTGGGTCGCCTGTTCCGTAGTCGGCAATAACGCAGATGAACATTGCTGTTTGCTGGGGATAACGGGTTGGTCAGTCTGAATTATGAGAGCAGCACCAGTAGTCGCGATCGCTTGCAACCACCTACTACTGTACCTACCTTTATTGTTCCATCAGTCGCGACTGAATGCGTCTTTTTAGGAAGGGGATTGCTAGGGTTTAGCCAGAATCCTCGCGATCGCGTCAAGTTAGAGCTTTACTAGTCGGCAAATACCCCCCAGCTCTACGGTTCTCCTCACGGCTTACTTAGTTCTATCGCGTTACCTTAGATAAGTAATGTAAACAAAAGTTTACATCCTGAGAGTGAGGGATCAAAAGCAACGGAGTGGTTTATTGAGAGGTAAGTGAGATAGCACCACAGAGATTCTTGAACACCCACCCAGACCAGTATTCAGCCACCACCTAAGCAAAAAGGATTTAGGTAAATTACCATGTTTGAACAATTTACAGAAAAAGCTATTAAGGCAATCATGCTTGCCCAAGAAGAAGCACGTCGCCTAGGTCATAACCTGGTTGGGACAGAACAAATCTTGTTGGGATTAATTGGAGAAGGAACTAGCCTCGCTGCAACTGTGCTGGCTGAGTTGGGTGTCACTCTAAAACAAGCTCAAGTAGAAGTTGAAAAAATTATTGGTCGGGGTTCCGGCTATGCTCCGGTCAACATTCCCTTCACACCAAAAGCAAAGCGCGTTTTTGAGCGTTCTTTTGAAGAAGCCGGTAAGTTGGGACATGATTACATTGCTCCCGAACATCTACTGTTAGGACTCCTGAGAGATGGAGAGGGTGTTGCCGCCAGAGTCTTGCAGAACTTAGAAATTGACGGAGCGCAAGTCCGCTCATTGATTATCCGCAAAATGGGTGAGGTGGCGGCGGCGGCTCCCATGGGAAAAAGACGTGAAACCGACTTCATGGGTCGCCCTACTGCTCAAAAGACAACTCTTGATGACTTTAGCCGGAACCTGACGAAACTTGCCATAGAAGGCAAACTTGACCCGGTTGTTGGTCGCGCCAAAGAAATTGAACGGGCGGTTCAGATTCTCGGTCGTCGCACCAAAAATAACCCCGTTCTGATTGGAGAACCGGGAGTTGGTAAAACAGCGATCGCGGAAGGACTAGCGCAACGCATTGCCGACAAGACCATCCCTGACTTCTTAGCCGATAAGCAAGTGATCAGCTTAGATATGGGTTTGCTGATCGCGGGGACTCGCTACCGGGGTGAGTTTGAAGAACGGCTTAAGCAAATCATGACGGAGGTAAGCACTAAGGGCAACATCATTCTCGCGATTGACGAAATCCATACCTTAATTGGTACTGGTGGCGTCGAAGGCGGTATGGATGCTGCCAACTTAATGAAGCCTGCTTTAGCGCGGGGAGACTTGCAGTGCTTGGGTGCTACTACCCTCGATGAGTACCGCCAGCATATCGAGCGCGATGCCGCACTAGAGCGTCGTTTCCAACCCGTGATGGTGGGTGAACCTTCCGTTGAAGAAACCGTTGAGATTTTGCAGGGTCTGCGGGAAACCTACGAGCAGTTCCACAAAGTCAAAATCACAGACGTGGCGCTAGAAGCAGCGGCGGAACTTTCAGACCGTTACATTAGCGATCGCTTCTTACCCGACAAAGCAATTGACTTAATCGACGAAGCCGGAAGCCGCATCCACTTGAGAGACTCGCAGTTATCTCCTGCTGCTAAAAAGGTGAAGCAGGAACTGCGACAAGTCACCCAAGAGAAAGATACAGCCGCTAGAGATCAAGACTTTGTCAAAGCAGGTGAACTGCGCGATCGCGAATTGGAACTGGAAAAACAACTCTCACAGATTCGTGAAAACAAAAACACTGTTGCTCAAGACGAGGCAGATATCTCCGTTGTTGACGAAGAAGACATCGCGGAAATTGTTGCCGCTTGGACAGGAGTTCCCGTTAACAAGCTGACTGAGACAGAATCAGAATTGCTGTTGCACCTAGAAGATACCTTGCACCAACGCCTCATTGGTCAAGAAGAAGCCGTTACCGCTGTCTCTAAGGCAGTTAGACGCGCCAGAGTGGGCTTAAAAGACCCCAACCGACCGATTGCCAGCTTCATCTTCTCTGGCCCCACTGGTGTTGGTAAAACGGAACTAGCGAAGGCATTGGCATCCTACTTCTTCGGTTCTGAAGAAGCGATGATTCGTCTCGATATGTCCGAATTTATGGAACGCCACACTGTTTCCAAGTTGATCGGTTCGCCTCCGGGATTCGTCGGTTATGACGAAGGCGGTCAACTCACCGAAGCTGTGCGTCGTCGTCCTTACACAGTGTTGCTATTTGACGAGATCGAAAAAGCGCACCCTGATGTCTTCAACACGTTGCTACAACTGCTGGATGACGGTCGCTTGACCGATTCCAAAGGTCGCACGGTGGACTTCAAGAATACCTTGATCATCATGACCTCAAACATTGGCTCTAAGGTGATTTCCAAAGGAGGCGGCGGACTAGGATTTGAGCTGTCTGATGACGCTGTAGAGTCTCAGTACAACCGCATCCGTTCCTTGGTGAACGAAGAACTCAAAGAATCCTTCCGTCCTGAGTTCCTCAACCGCCTTGATGAAATTATCGTCTTCCGTCAGTTGACGAGAAATGAAGTCAAGCAAATCGCTGACCTGATGCTGCGGGAACTTCAAGTACGCTTAGTTGAGCAGGGTATCACCCTAGAAGTCACCGACCGCTTTAAGGATCGAGTGGTGGAACAAGGCTATGACCCCAACTATGGTGCTAGACCGTTACGTCGGGCAATTATGAGCCTCCTTGAAGATTCCTTGGCGGAAGCGATGTTATCGGGTCAAGTCAAGGATGGCGATATCGCGCTCATGGATGTTGACGATGACGGTAAAGTGCAGGTCATGGCTCAACAACAGCGACAGTTGTTACCCGTTGGCTAAGAGACAATTTACCTAATTCTTTGTTATGGGGTGGGCATTTTGCCCGCCCTTTTTGGTGGGGCGATCGCTCTATTTTTTCTATATCCCAACTACCGCAACAGCAGAATCACCGTCTGAAGCAACCCAATAATTAAGCCCAAAATACCGCCTAAATTAACGATCGCCTGCAACTCGCTTTTAACAATTCCTTGAATGGTAGTTTCCAATTCCTCCGATGAGGTGGCTCTGACTCGCTCAACAATCACCTGATCGATTGACAAAATCGGAATTGCCTGCGCCACAATTTTTTCTAAATCTTTCTCGAAATAACGATCTAAAACCGACGCCAATTCCTGACTCACTAACTCCAGCGAAGAGTTAACAACCGTAGAGCTTTGGAGGCGATTGAGGACAAGGGTTGCCACATGCTCCCAATTTACGGATTGACCGAGTCCCGTTAAAACTTCTGAGCCACGCTCTTGAACATAGGCACGAACTGTGTCCCGCGTGGTTTTGCGTAGCTGTCGCACCGTTGAAACAGGCAAGTTTTGCAAAGAGAGGTTTTGTAACCAGTGTTGAATCCGTTCTCGCAGTGACAAGGAAAGAATCAACTCGGCAAGGCGCGTATTCGCCGCCTCCTTCTCATCTAAGCAAAAGGTTCGCAGGCGTGTCAGGGTGTTGCGTAAACCAAACAAGTTTGCCACTACCCAGTATGTCCCGCTGGATTTCTCCCGAAAGCCTTCATCAATAATCTGAATATTCCGGTCTGTTAGGAAGTCAATGATCGCCTGTCGCAAAACATCCGGTGGTAAAGCCACCTGCAACAACCAGTTAGACAGATTACGAGCTTGAGCGTCAGTGAGTTGGAATTCCAACAAAACCTGGTCAAAAATTTGGTTGATTTGGGCTTCTAAAAAGTCCTCCCGCCGTGCCAATACTTTCAGCAATCGGGGTAGGGACTGACCAAATAGATCATGGAGAATCCCAGAGAGAATTTTGGCAGTTTTCTGTTCTCTATCGGAACGAACTTGGTCTAATGCCAGCTTTAACAGCCAGAGAACTGCGCTTTGCACCCGTTCTGTATTCAGCAGGCGTTTGGCGACTTGTTGTAACTCTGTTGGCGTCAGCAGCGACCCCATGATGGTGTCGGCAATTCGTTTTGCCAAGCGCTCCTGGTTACGCGGAATCAATCCCGGCGTGAAGGGGAGTTGACGTTTTCCGATATAAATCGCCCGGTAAGGACGAAACAGCATTTTGATGGCTAGATCGTTGGTGAAGTAGCCAATGATTGCCCCCGCGATTGGAGGCACGAGATAAATCCAGAGATTAGCTAAATCCAAAGCGAAAATTCAGGAATGCAGCGGGTAAAAAGAGGTTTGAAGTTTGGGTTTTGAGTTTAAGACTATACAATGCTTAAACTTTTTAACCGACAACAAATCCATCTCTTTCCCATCTTAGGCTTTTGTCACCGTTAAAACTCCCATCATCCCAAAGGCAATGGGATAGTGGGTGGCGATCGCAAATCCGGCAGCTTTGGCAAGCCTCACTTGCTCTGTACCTAAAGGGAACCGATCCAAACTAGGAGCAATGTAGGCATATTCTTCCTGCAAGCTTAATTGTTTGGCGCTGGGAACAACGATTGCCTCCAGATACCACTTGAGAAAAGCGATGGATATGGGGTCAGTGGGGCGATTAAAGTCCAAAATGGCGGCTTTTGCCCCTGGCTTGAGAACGCGATGTAACTCCCTTAGACAACGGGGAATATCTGTTACATTTCGTAATCCATAGCCGATTGTGGCACAGTCAAAAAAATTGTTCTCAAAGGGTAAGTTGAGAGCGTCGGCTTCTACCCAATGAATGGAGAGAGGAGGAAATTGGCGATCGCTGCGTTGACGAGCGATCGCTAATAACTCCGGAGCAAAATCTGCCCCATACACTTGACCCGTACTTCCTACCTGACGAGCCAGCAACTGAGCCAAATCACCACTCCCGCAGCACAGATCAAAGGCAACATCCCCCGGTTTCGGTTGACTCCACTTCACCGCCATCCGCTTCCAAATCCGATGCTGACCCAAACTTAAATCATTGTTGAGTTGGTCATAAACCGGAGCAATGCGGTTAAATAAAGCGCGAATTTCTGAAGGTGGCGGTTTAGTCATTAATCGGGGGTATGAGGACGGATTTTGCCGGGGATTGAGGGTGACGAGCCACAGCTGTTTTCAACTCACCTTTTATTAGTCGTCAGTCGTGAGCATTCATTAACAACTGATACCAATTCTCTAACATGCTTGCTACAGATACTTTTCTTGCTCCCCTTTTAAGGGGGGTTGGGGGGATCTAGGTGTAGCCTCTTAAAAGGGAAAGGGTATGAGGACTAAGAACATAACTCATGGGTACGGGTACTAGTGAGGGCTAGACCGACTTGCTGCGCCGATAGGTGAATCAGCCTTACCTCATCTTCGCGGAGTTTGCACGGCTGCTTCCACTGGAGAGAGAGTACGGCTAGGACTTGGGAACGGTAGACAATCGGGACGACAAGATGCGCCTGCACTTCACTGGTTTGGTAATGATCGGTTCCGGCGGGTTGGGGTGTATTGGGTACATTCAGCCAAACTTGAACAGCCTGAGTAGCGATCGCTTCACTTACTAAGGGGTCAGCTTTCAGCCAATTCTCAAACTTGTCAGACGTGGAGTGACTGCCTTGGGCTGCTGTTAACTCGTCATTGTCCACGAGTTGCAAAATACAACCATCCGCCAAAAACTTCTCCTTGAAGGTTTTGGCAAGCGGTTGTAGGGTGGCTTCGACACTTTCTGAGTCTTGCGCCACCTGCACAATTTTTGCTAGCAGTTCTGTTTGTGCCTGTGCCCGATGTAGCTCTTCTGTCCGTTGCTTGAGCAGTTCGTAAGTTTCCGCTGCCCGTTGAACAACCGCTTTTAGCTCATTCGGGTCCCAAGGCTTAGTAATGTATTTATAAACTTGCCCAGAGTTAATTGCCTCGACCAAGTCTTCAACATCGGTAAACCCGGTCAAAATGATCCGTACTGTATCTGGGAATTGAGGAACCGTTTTGCTCAAGAACTCTGTTCCCTTCATCTCTGGCATCCGTTGGTCAGAGATGATAACGGCAACTTCTCCCTCACTAGATAATACAGAGAGGGCATTGACACCACTTTCAGCTCTGAGAACTTGAAAATCACGTCGGAACGTGCGGTAGAGCAAGTCCAGATTATCTGGCTCATCATCCACCACTAGCATTTTTGGTTTTTTGGGGCGTTCTACACTCATTAATTGGCGGCTGATACTATCAAGCTCGGCGATCGCTTTGTCCATAACGATACAACAAACTCCTTGAGGCAAATCCGGACTGTCAAACAACCGGCTGCAAGGGCTAAGTAATCCTTACAGATTTTTCCACAACAAGCCAATCATAAACTCACGATCCTTGATCAGGCTAACTGGCATTTCTAACCCACTTCTACTGTCATTCATCTCGCCCCCAAATCTGTATATTATGGCGGGAGCCTTCTTAGGGTTGAAGGTAAATTAGAAACTATTGTGCCCTAATCTCCTGAGCTGTAAAAACTTCTTCACACCATCATGACTGAATCATCACCAGGCATTCCTGAGAGTAACCCTCAACCCGACGCCACAACTGTAAATTATGAAGATTTGTTATTGTTGCTACGACGCAAAGAACAAACCTGGGTCGAGTGGGGACAGGCTTGTGCAACCCTGCAAAAAGCTGGTTATAACTCCCAGACGATTTTTGAAGAAACTGGATTTGAGCCAATTCAGCAAAATCAAGTAATTGTTGCGGCTCAAGTTTACGCCAGTATTGTCAGTGTTGGGGTATCTGAGGAAGTGCGATCGCGCTATTCCAAAACGGGTAGCGATTCGCTCTACGAGTTACGTATCCTCAACCAAGTTGAACGCGCTGCTGCTGCGGAATTACTCTACTCCAAAAACCTTGACTCCGAAGGCGCAAAAGAAGTCGCCAAGGCAATGAAAGAGTTTTCCCGCTACAGTACCCTTCCCGAAGGATTTACTGAGCACCCCGGCGATGGAGTAGCTTTCTACTACTGGAGATTGGCGCGACAACAAACGGATTTGCAAGAACGTTCCCGGCTAATTGCCCGTGGTTTAATGTTTGCCAACTCTCAAAGCGCACGGCAACAAATCGAGAAGTTGCTAACAGAACCCACTAACTCAACGAAACGCCCTGTCCCCACACTACCTCTTTACCGGATAGAAGCCGAGGATGAGCTACCGTGTCTCGTTCCTGTCGCCGGACAGTTTCCCCTAACTGCTGCTGATGTGAAAAACGTTCAACCCCTCAAAAAAAAGGGAGCCTTTCAAATCATAGAAGCCGTTGTTGGTCAATTAGTGGTGACTATTCCTGGTTGGAAAGTGGTTCTAAATGCCCAAGATCCCGTCGCTATGGTCTGCAATAGTAGCCAGTTACCCACTAAAGTCCTTGGTAAGCCGGAAGACATGCTGGTACTCATTGACCGTGGCAACACAACCTGGGACGATGGCAGCTACTTTTTAGTAGACAAATCAGACAATGTGCAAATTCAGTGGACGGATACAGCGCCTGATGCGCCAATTTTAGGACGCCTGCTTTTGATAATGCGTCCGAAGAAAATTATTGATGAACCCTTAAACCAGGATGTTTGGCAGATTGATGAATAGTTATTAGGGATTAGCGATCGCCAAAGGAAATAACTGTAGGTGGGCATTACCAAGATGGGTGTCACCTCAACCTTAAATGATGTAGTACTGCCCACCACACGAGTAATTGTAGGGTGGGCTGAACCGCCCAATACATCAGCCAATGACAATGGTTTCATTTAGCAATAGCAACGCACATCTTCGCCGCACTCATCAGCTAAATAGCAGAGTGCTCGAAACCGTAAGCTAACCACTTCTTCATACAGTGGATTCAGTTTGCACAACGGTGGAATCTGCACAAGGGTGCGACCAAATAGACAAATATCTCGCTCAAAGGGGCACTGCACAGGAATCATACGACAGAGCAAATGGGCAAGTGTAGTATTGCGGATGTTCAGCCCATTGAGCCACTGACGAACGGGGTATAACCCGTCGAATGGAAGTGTTTGAGGATTCATTGAAGAGCCAGTTTGACAAGGAGTGTCTTTGCCTTTGATCCGGTTCAAAATAAGGTTCAACATAGCTGTATCTGCAGGAGTGTGAATATTCTGACTATGGGCTATGTCTGTAGCTTACTTATAATCCCGACAAATTAAAACACTGTTACTATATAAATAATTTTTATATAAAATAACTCCTGCTTAACCCTCTTTTCGTGAAGCTAGGGGAACACCCAAAACCTCCTCATTCTCGTTTTCACCGTCTCCACCCCTGCTTCGGCAGATAATTTGTTCTGGTCGTAACCCTAAAGGCTCGTAGGTGCGCCTGTGCGGTCTAACGTTGCTGTTCAGCAGCTGTCAATAACTTTTAAAACTCCACCAGTAGCTTGGGGCAGTCCGTTGCAACAGCGTTGTTGTGCTGGTCAGGCTGTGACCATTTCAGCTTTCGTATCAGGCGGTGCTGGCTCAAAACGTAATACCATAATTTGTTCGGGTCGTAACCCTAAAGACTCGTAGGTGCGCCCGTTGCGATCGCTAAACTCAACTTCAAACGCTGTACCATTCGCTAATATCTCAACCACTGTCCCAACTTGTCCCCGCCACAGATTGTATTGGGGTAGGTCAGCCGTCAAGGCTACAACATCTAACAACTTGGGTGTATTCATCGCGCTGATTACCTCCACTAATCAAAGAGGATAGCAGGTCGTTAATTTTGGAATCTCCGAACCATGCTCTATGATCCAGCCACTCCGTAGGGTTGCAGTTCTATTCTGCCATTCGATTAAGAAATCTATAGTGTAACGCTGCCCAAACTCATCCTGCCTTCCTAACTGGGCTTCGTGAGTTTTAACAACTTCAAGTAGAATTTGACGCAATTCCTCTGCATTGTCAGTCGTCATCCCAAGGATTGAGGAAAACAGCCGAGCTTTGTGCTTACCGTCATCGTGTTCAAGATTGAGGCAGTAGTCACGCAGTTTACGAATATCAACAACTGCATTCTCTGCATCTGGGATAAGCATAGAAAAGTTGCCACGAGTGAGCAGCCCTCAGTTTATCCTGAATGCCAACACTTTGAAGCTGTTCACTAACCTTAACCCCCCGTATTGCCAAGCCACTACAAGAGCAGCGATCGCATTTAGATTTTTTGAGCAACGATGCATATCATTCCATTAATAATTTCATTTTGAAGTACTTGTAGTTCTGCTTTTTGTAGCTGATCGCAGACCCAATTCTTATCGATACGTAACTTCGGATAAAAACTGGTATTCAACAACCATCGCTCTCCCTCTTTCCGATAGAGCAAGTCGTAAACTTCCACAATGTTTTCACAATACTCAAGAAAACAGGTGAGAATGGTTGATTCATCACTTTGGACAGGGATAAAGCGCTGTGTTCCCTGCGGTTCCACAGAAACGTATTCGCGGAAAGTTAAAATAAATTTTCCCTTTGTCGCCAACGCACTCTCAACACTCAACAGTAGAGAATTCAATGAAGAAATATACAGTCACTGTGCAAGCGAATTGTTAGGCTTATGACTTGAGCTCACTAACTTCTAATCCCACCCTACGACCATGGGCGAGTCCATTCTGGTCAAGCGGAATTCTTTCTATACTACTCGCTCTCAAATCGCTCAAACAGTTGGTTAAAGTCGCTGGGTTGCGCCTCGTAATTTAACATCTGTTCGCTCAGAATGACCCATTTCTGCGAACTTCGAGTCCATAAGTTGCCAACAGGCTTGAGCCAACTTGTATCATCCAATGTTCCAGGTTTTACGTTGGTAATTTCGGAGTTTCGAGCCGGGTTATGGAATAATCTTGTCCCACATTCCTCACAAAATAAGCAACTCACTTCACGTCCGCTATCAGAGACTCGCTTC
Organism: Kastovskya adunca; assembly: GCF_059505785.1. Taxonomy (NCBI): domain Bacteria; kingdom Bacillati; phylum Cyanobacteriota; class Cyanophyceae; order Coleofasciculales; family Coleofasciculaceae; genus Kastovskya; species Kastovskya adunca. Next base: position 98,527 of record NZ_JCACLG010000047.1, read on the forward strand.
CATTGTTTCGGTTGCCCCTGAAGAATTACAACGGCGGCACGAGGAACAGGCATTGACATGCCAAAGGCACTCGAAGATTGCTTTTGACATTCTTTGCAGTGACAGGCATAAAGCGTGAGAGGTTCAGCTTGGATCTCGTATCGAATTTGCCCGCACTGACATCCTCCAGTGTAAGGAGCGGTCATATTTCACTGCCTTAAACTACTTGGTCATGTTTATTATGTGCGATCGCCCCAACACCGTGTTCGACCTCTGGAACTACTCGAAGTATCTAGCTACATAATCCACGCGCCGTTATGAGATAAATTGCAAACGTTCCTAACCAGTGACTACTAGCATAATGATCGCTGGTAACATCTACCAGTCCGCACTGACGATGTAAAACAGCAATAGAACGAAGCGTATCGAGCCGAGAATCACTATCGAGTAAGTGAGAGATAATACCTTCAATCATCCACGCTCGACTAAGGTTTAAACCCCGAAAATGAGATTGTAAATAGTCGTTGGAATTGTCTACTTGTAAAGGTTGTAATGATTGTAAAGCTTCCTCTGTGAGTAATTGTGGAAGAAAATCGGTAAGCCAGCTCGCAAAATCTGCTGGTGAGAGAATGCGCCGCATTAAATCTGCTTCTGCAAGGCAGGGAGAAACAAAATCATAGCCCAACGGCTCAAAATTTAATGGATAATTTTTGTCGTTCAGATAAAATTTTTGTGCCTTACTGTTGATTAAATTTACAAAGTTTTCCTGGTTCTTACTTCGGGCCCAATCGAGTGCTAGGCATAGGGGGAATGCCGTGTTAAAGTGCGTTCCTGTGCGATTGGGAAGTTCAAGTCTTTGCAGCCAGCGATAAAAGTTATTGGCGACTAACGTTTCTAACGGCTCTAAAACAGACAGCCATTCTTTCCCTTGGGGATCATTCCATTCCTGTAATTCCATCGCCAGTTGCAATAGCCATGAAAATCCATAAGGACACTCAAAGAAGGGACATCGCTGTAAATAGGCAATCTCTCCTTGAATTTTTTCTGAAGTAAGGGTTTGTTGCAGTGCTTCCCTTACCGTCGTCTGAAATTCAGCTTCAGGAAAATAACGAGCTAACCGTGCAAGTAACCAATGTCCATGTACGGCGGAATGCCAATCCAGACAACCATAAAACGCTGGCGTCAATTCTCGTGGTGGCTTAATATCTTCATCGCTTTCAAACCAGGAAATTTGGCTGTGTGGATACTCCTGGTTGATGCAGTTCAGCACCAATTGAACAAACTTCGCCGCGATCGCTGCATCAATCTCCATTGGTTTGAGCTGCATAGTAACTGTTGTAATAACTGTAGGGTTGCCATTAGCACGATGGGGGTGTCGTCTCAACCTTAAAGGCTGTAGAACTGCCCACCATCCCTAATGAAGATGTTTGAAAATGTTTCAGGATTTTCTTTGACAATGCTCACCCGACAAACTTAAGGACGAAGTTGACAGCGGTAGAGTTGATGAGAGACATATTCGGGATGGTTCTCGATGGGGTCGAGGGTGCAGAGGGTTGAGGACGCGATCGCTATTTCTTTGACATAGCATTGACGTTTCATTTGCCGAATAACAGTCCAGAAATTGAAGGGCGGGGAAGGAAGGGTTGAAGGAGCAGATAGCGGTGGCTGGAGTAATTGATAGCGAGATTGCCGATCAAAGAAGGCAAAATAGGCAGTTGCGCTGTCTCTAGAACTACCTTCTTTTTCTGCCGTTGTCCTGAGTTGATCGAGGGCGAAAGCAAAGCTTAGTCCCGTCGCTACCTGCTGAGAATTTGTGTATTCCATTACAACAACTACAGGTTTTGCTGGTTCTAAATTCAGGTTTTGGGCAACTTTGTCGGGAGGGTAGGTTTTTTGAAAAGCTAGGTTGGAGGTAATAAAAACCCAGCTTAAGATACCTACGAAGATTGGGAGCAGGATTGTTTTGCTGGAACCTAGAGCGATAAACTTGTGCGTCAGATGAGCTAGAGGCAACTTCGGCTCACTCTGGGGATTTTGAGGTGAATGGCGTCCCGCTTCTCCCAAACTGACACCTAAAAGAGCGCAGACGGCTGGGTAGTAGACAAAGTGATAGCGGGGAGCAACACTCAGGTCTTTGCCCAACAGATAGATAATTACAAAGAATTCCCCTACTACACAAAGGGTGAAGCACAACAGCGTAAAGGTTGGCGGTTGAGTTTTGGGATGCTGCCAGAGTTGCTTAATTCCCCGCCAGCTTGTAAAAGCAATCCAGCCAGCGAAGCCAAGCATTAGTAGTATCATCGGCAATGCGATCGCTAGGGGCTGACCTTCCACTGGCAGCACAATCACCATTAATATCCCTGCTACTAGAGCCTGAAATAGGGGCACAATATTTTGTGGTGGTGGCAGCCAGCCTGCTTCCGGGCTGGTGAAGTGGTCGATCATTACAGGGAACCAAGGCAGGTAGAGTAAGGCAATACCGACGATTGACAGGCTGAAGGCGAGCCAACTGTAACGAGCCAGAAACTGACGCTGCTGGTACATCAGCACAATCAGCGTCAGAACTTGGGCGACGGTTGCCAGGATGAAGAAGTAGTGGATGTACCAACCGATGCTGTTAGTAATTACCCAAAATAGCCAAACTCCGATTCGTGGCGGCTGTTGGGAGTAGAGGTTTTGCTGAATTTTGATTAATGCTACTAGTGCCAGTGAGATTAGCAGTACAGCTAGGGTGTAGTGACGTGCTTCTTGAGAAAGATAGATCCCAAAAGGAGAAACCGCCATCAAGACAGCTCCCAGCAAACCCGCACGGGGAGAAAAAGCAACGCGGTTGAGGAAGTAAACGGCGAGGACACCAGCAACACCAAATAAAGCCGGAAGCGATCGCAGTTTCCAAGCCAGGGATAGCTCTAGGGGATTTAGCCAGCGCACCCACTGATACATCAGGCAAAAAAATAACGGCGGATGGGTGTCCTGAGTTGCCATTGTCTGGACAATGTTCGGACAGCTTATCGGCACTTGCTCTGTCAAGAGTTGCTGGATCAAAGTGGAGAGCGGCAGGATTGTCTCCAGAGGAACATCTTCTAAGCTGTGTCCCAGAGCGATTAATGCTGAGATGATTTCATCTAGCCAGAGCGCCTTGGAGTCGAGGTGCCAAAACCGGAGGATGGCAGCCAAGACAACTACTCCCGCTAGCATTAAATAATGTCTTTGAAACTTACTAAGGCGGCGGTTACTGATATTGGCAAGCAAAATTCAACGACAACGATACTACATTGTTCTAAGCTCTGAGGGAACAGCTATCCCCAGCTTTAGCTATCTGATCAGATTCTCGTAGTGCGATCACGTAACGCACTCCTCTATCTAAAAGCTAATACTATTCAAAACTTACCCCCTCAGGACTCAGAACTCACCACTAAGGACGTTGACAGCGATAGAGCTGATGAGAAATGCCTTCGGGATGGTGATGGATGGGGTCGAGGGTGCAGAGGGTTGAGGGAGCGATCGCTATTTCTGGTACATAGTATTGCCGTGCCATTTTCGGAGCAACAATCCACAAATTGAAGGGAGGGGGAGGAAGTACTGAGGGTTGAGATAACGGTGGCTGGAGTAACTGATAGCGAGATTGTTTATCGGAGAAGGAAAAATAGGCAGCCGCGTTATTTTTAGAGTTACCCTGATTTTCTGCCGTTGTCCTGAGTTGGTCGAGGGCGAAAGCAAAGCTTAGTCCCATCGCTACATCCTGGGAGTCTATATATTCCACTACAACGACTACAGGCGTTGTTGATTCTAAGTTGAAGTTTTGGGCAAGTTTGTCAGGGAGGTAGGTTTTTTGAAAAGCCAGGTTGGAGATGATAAAAACCCAGCTAAGAATGCCCACGAATATCAGAAGCAGGATTGTTTTATGGGAATCCAGAGTTAGCCGTCGGGAATTATACCAAGCGGCAAGCAAAGGACGAGGAAGAAACAGCTTTGAGGAGACAACGCTCCCGTTTTGAGAACTAGTCGTCACAGAGACAACCGGATGAGGGGACGGGGATACTCTGTCATAACTTCTATTTGTGTCAACCAAAACCCTGTTAGTTAAACGAGCTAAAGGTAACTTCGGCTCACCTTGGGCGCGTTGAGGTGAATAGCGTCCCGCTTCTCCCAAACTGGCACCCAAAAGAGCGCAGACGGCTGGGTAGTAGACAAAGTGATAGCGGGGAGCAACAGTTAAGTCTTTGCCCAACAAATAGATAATTACCAAAAATTCTCCCACTACACAAAGGGTGAAGCATAACAGAGTAAAGGTTGGCGGTTGAGTTTTCGGATGCTGCCAGAGTTGCTTAATTCCCCGCCAGCTTGTAAAAGCGATCCAGCCAGCGAAGCCAAACATTAGCACTATCATCGGCAATGCAATCGCTAGGGACTGACCTTCCACTGGCAGCGCAATCACCATTAGTACCCCCGCAGCTAAAGCCTGGAATAGAGGCACAATATGTTGTGGTGGTGGCAGCCAGCTTGCTCCCGGACTAGCAAAATGATTAAACATTACAGGGAACCAAGGCAGGTAGAGTAAGGCGATCGCTAATACTGCCACACTGAAGGCGAGCCAACTGTAACGAGCCAGAAACTGACGCTGATACATCAGCACTATTAAGGTAAAAACTTGGGCGACGGTTGCCAGGATCGCAAAGTAGTGGATGTACCAACCGATGCTGTTAGCAATTACCCAAAATAGCCAAACTCCAATTTGTGGCGGCTGTCGGGAGTAGAGGTTTTGCTGAATTTTGATTAATGCTACTAGTGCTAACGCGATCGCTAATATCGCTAGGGTGTAGTGACGTGCTTCTTGAGAAAGATATATCCCAAAAGGAGAAACCGCCATCAAGACAGCTCCCAGTAAACCCGCACGGGGAGAAAAGGCAACGCGGTTGAGGAAGTAAACGGCGAGGACAGCAGCAACACCGAATAAAGCCGGAAGCGATCGCAGTTTCCAAGCCAGGGATAGCTCCAAGGGATTTAGCCAGCGCAACCACTGGTGCATTAAGCAAAAGAACAATGGCGGATGGGTAGACTGACTGGCCAGCGTCTGGGCGATGTCTGGACAACTTGCTGCTACTGGCTCGGTAAATAGTTGTTGAGTAAAGCTGGAGAGCGGCAACAGCAGATCTAGGGGAACATCTTCATAGCTGTGTCCTAGAGTGAGTAATGCGGTGATGATTTCATCTAGCCAGAGCGCTTTAAAGTCGAGGTGCCAAAACCGGAGGATGGCAGCCACAACCACTACTCCAGTTAGCATTAAATAGTGTCTTTGAAACTTACCAAGGTGGCGATTACTAAATACCAATATTGGCAAGCCAAATTCAACGACACAATCCTACATTGTTCTAAGCTGTGGGGAAACAGCTATCCCCGGCTTTAGCTATCCCATTTCTGACGGATTCAGATGTCCCAAGACAACAGTACCACGGGCACACCAGCGACTTCTTCTTTATTTGCGCTCCGAGAGCAGGCATTGCTGCGGTTGCATAATAGCTTGCGTTCTGGGCAACAGAGCTTGGCAGAGTGGCAGGGAGGGGAACTAGCCGTTTCTGCGGTGCCGGGAGCGGGAAAATCTACCGGGATGGCAGTAGCAGCAGCCGTGGCGATCGCTCGCTATCAATTGCACGGACGGCGGCAGCTCGTTGTCGTGACGTTTACGCGATCGGCGGCGGCGAGCATTAAAGGGAAAATTCGCAGTCATTTGCGGGATTTATCCCTACCACAAAATAGTTTTATAGTCAATACGTTGCATGGTTTGGCGTTAAACATTTCCAGCCGCCATCCCGACTTATCAGGACTCGACTTGAGCAATGCCACGCTGATCACCCCGACTCAGAGCCATCGCTTAATTCGCGCTTGTGTGGAGCAGTGGATTGCCCTAAACCCCCGCCGTTACTCGGTTTTGCTGGAGGGACGGAGTTTTGATGGGGAAGAAACAGAACGGCTGCGGCGTCAGTCGGTACTGCGGACGGAAGTATTACCCGCTCTGGCGAGTACCGTAATTCATGAAGCGAAAAGTTCCGGGTTGCTCCCCCAGGATTTATGGCGGTACAGCCAACAGCTAAAGGATGAGTACGAGATTTTGAGCGTGGCGGCGGGCTTGTACGAACAGTATCAAACCTATGCGCGATCGCGTAACTTTATTGACTACGACGACATGATTCTCGCCGCCCTACGGGTGTTAGAAAATGACGCCGTGCGTCGCCATTGGCAAGAACAGGTGTTTGCCGTTTTTGAAGATGAAGCTCAAGATTCTAGCCCGTTGCAAGCACGGTTGTTGGAGATTTTAGCGACTTCGGAGGTGGGGGAGCAGGGACGCGGGGGAGCGGGGGAGCGGGGGAGCGGGGGAGCGGGGGAGCGGGGGAGCGAGGGAGCGGGGGAGCGGGGGAGCGAGGGAGCGGGAGAGAGAAACCCTCAGCCTCTAGTTAACTTAGTACGGGTTGGCGACCCCAATCAGGCGATTAACTCCACCTTTACTCCCGCCGATCCCAAATATTTCCTCGACTTCTGCCAACACTGTGATGCTCAGGGGAACTTGGCAACAATGGATCGAGCCGGACGCAGTACTCAAAAAATTATTGAGGCGGCAAATTTCCTCCTCGATTGGGCAAATCGGACGTATGGTAGGCAATCGCTAAATAACCAAAGCTCTGAAAACTCAGGACTTTTCTGGTTCCAGGCGATTCGTCCGGTTGACCGAGGCGATCCGCAGACCGATGCCAATCCCGCGCCTACGGGTGGGGGACTGGAAATCTACACGCCGCGCGATATTTATCACACCGTAGAACTAATTGGCGATCGCGTCATCAAGTTATTCGCTGAAAATCCCCAAGGACGAGCCGCGATTTTAGTGCGGGAAAATCGTCAAGGTCGCTTTCTGGGGGAGAAACTGAGCTACCTAAAGCGGCAGCATGGCATTGAAGTATACGATGTCGGAGAACGCGATCGCCACTCCCACGTCCCCGGCGAAATCCTGGCACTGCTGCAATTTATCGACCGTCCCCATTCCCCAGATTTCCTAAAAGCAGCGTTAGAAGTCCTAGTACAGCGTCAACTGATTCCCCAGCAAGACCTAAACGCCCTTGCCACCTTTCCCGAACAATTTCTCTATCCCGGCCCCCTCGACCCACCCCAGACCCCACTGGTGCGCGAGAGTCGCCGTTACTGTTCCAGCTTGCTTCGCGCTCGCCTAGAACTCCCCCACTACCACCTAATTTCCTTCCTCGCCTTAACCCTAAACTATGACCAGTCGGAATTGGCGACAGCCGATAAATTAGCCGAACGCATCGCCAAACAAACCCTCGGTAACAGTTCTATGGGGGCAACTTTAGAAGCCCTTGCGGAAATCGTCACCTCCGAACGCTTTGAACCTGTGGAAACTGAAGATAGCGACTCCCGCTATCTGCGCGCCGGACAACTGACGATTATTACGATGCACAAAGCAAAAGGGTTAGATTGGGACTACGTCTTCCTCCCCTTTCTCCACGAAGATACAATTCCCGGTACTCCTTGGGTACCGACGGCGGCTCAGTTTTTAGGAGACTTTACCCTACCAGAAGTTGCCAGAGCGCAAATTCGTGCCAGCCTCCACGGAGTATTTCCCTTACCAATGGCAACAGAAGCATGGGAACAAGCAGGACAACTCAAAACCGCTGAGGAGTTCCGCCTGCTTTATGTTGCTATGACGCGGGCAAAGCGTTTGCTGTGGATGTCAGCGGCTGAAAAAGGGCCGTTCCGCTGGAATACCTTTAGCGGTCACGCAGCGGATAATCTACAGCAGAAAAAACCCTGTTCTGTATTACCTGCCCTCAAGCGCCAGTTTCCTCAAGCGGTGGTTTCTTTGTCCGCGCTGCCAAGTTAAAAAACCGCCGAGCATTGCAGCAGGTTTGCTGGGGATGTCGGCGGAGGAAGTCTGTATGTAAATCTTTGTAGCTTATGCGCCTTGAGAGTCTGAGGCTTTCCGTCTGCGTGTAAACAATAGACCTCCTGCACGAATCAAAATTCGACCCCCCTCTATCCCCCCTTGGTAAGGGTGGAAGTTAAGAAAAATCTGGCTCCCTCCCCTTACTAAGGGGAGGGTTGGGGAGGGGTATAAGGTATTCATGCAGGAGGTTTAATGCTGATGCCCCTATTGCACCCAAAGCGATCGCTGTAGCGGATTTTGGAATTGTCACCTTGATTTTTGGTTTGCCCTGTAGAGGCTACTCGTCGTATCATTGTAGATTGTGCCCTTATTAGAATTTTGGTCTATGCCTAAACTAAAAACCCGCCGAGCAGCAGCAAAGCGCTTTCGTGCTACTGGCACTGGCAAAATTAGACGCCGTAAGGCTTTTAAGAACCACTTACTAGAGCACAAGACCTCAGCTAAAAAGCGGGAGTTATCCCAGCTTGGTCTAGTAGATGAGCGCGATGCTGATAACGTGCGCTTGATGCTGCCGTATTTGTAGAAATCTTAGAGGGGAGGAGAGTAAACAGCAAAGGGTTACCTCCTTACCCTCTACCATTCAAGTTTCTAGCAACCAACCAAAAACCAAAAACCAACGATGACACGAGTAAAACGCGGTAATGTCGCCCGTAAGCGACGCAAAAAAATTCTCAAACTGGCTAAGGGGTTCCGGGGTTCTCAGTCCAACCTGTTTCGCACCGCTAACCAGCATGTGATGAAGGCACTGCGGAATGCTTACCGCGATCGCAAAAAGCGTAAGCGTGATTTCCGTCGCCTCTGGATTACCCGCATCAATGCCGCCGCCCGCCAACATGGTGTGAGCTACAGCCAACTGATGGGACAAATGAAGAAAGCCGACATCCAGCTCAACCGCAAGATGCTGGCACAATTGGCAATTCTTGATCCTACTAGCTTCACTAAAGTTGTGGAATTAGCCGGACAAGCCAAAAGCTAAATGTTAGTTTCTGCACAGTCGCTAATGGCTAGCTTGCTAATCGTTAAAAACATTAGCAGTTAACCCATTAGCAAGCTCGCCTTGATTATTGAAAGCCGATGAGAAGTTGTCGAATTTCAGTCTCCAAAGCCGATCAGATGCGTTTAAAAGTTTTGGCTTGGTTAATCCTAGGGTTGAGCATATCGCTTTTGGCCCTGCCACCGATTCGCGCCGCCGAATTAGCCAAGATTGAAAAACGCGGCGCGCTGGTTGTTGCGGTTAAAGACAACCTTCGTCCTTTAGGGTTTCGTGACAGCACTGGCAACTTGCAGGGGCTGGAAATTGATATCGCTAAACGTCTAGCAGAAGAACTGCTGGGAAATGCGGAGGCGGTGACATTCCAGCCTGTAAGTAATCGCGATCGCCTCGATGTAGTTGTGCAAGATCAAGTTGACTTGGCGATTGCCAGAGTCACCGTCACCGACGCTCGCTCCCGCGTAGTGGACTTCAGCCGACCCTATTATCTAGACGGTACAGGTATAGTGACCAACAACCCCGCCATCCAACGCTTAGGGGATGTTGCCACCGGGAAAATTGCCGTAGTGAATGGCTCAAGCACAATTGCGGTAATCAAACACACACTCCCGGCGGCAAACTTAATCGGGGTAGACTCCTATGAAGCGGGGCGATCGCTTTTAGAGAACGGGGGAGCGGATGCCTTTGCGGCGGATAACAGCGTTTTGACTGGCTGGGTGCAAGAATATCCCCAGTACCAGATGCTACCTGTGCGGCTATCAGGAGAAGCCTTGGCTGTGGTGATGCCCAGAGGGTTACAGTATGTTGCGTTGCGGCAGCAAATCAATGCCGCGATCGCTCGATGGCAAGCATCCGGTTGGTTGGCTGAACGAGCCGCCTACTGGGGGCTACCGTAAAACCTGTGTTGTAGCCATCGTCAAGATTGAGATGGGGATAGCAGTTACTCTGCTGGAATTTTTCCCCGGTAAGATAGGAAACAGACTAAAACCTGCACGACTTTACCAAACAATGGATAATACTCTTCCAGTTATTTATGTTTCTGTCTTACTGTCTTTGCTAGCTAGCATCACCTGGCTAGTCATCCGTCAAGTCTTTAAAACTCGTAAGGTTGAGAACTCCCTCACACGCATACAAAACAAGTTACAAACTGAGCTAGGGACGGTACAGGAGTATTACGAACTAGGCAGTATTTATTCAGATAAGAAACTCTTTGCCCAAGCAAGCAAGCTCTTTCAAAAAGCCCTGAAAGCCCAGGATGCCGAGGAAGAAAAACTTGCTCCTATCTACAATGCTTTGGGTTATGCTTACTTTGCTCAAGAGCAGTATGACCTCGCCATCCGTCAGTACAAAGAAGCCTTGAAGGAAAATCCAGAATACGTTACCGCCTGGAATAACCTAGCTCATACTTACGAACGTAAGCAGTTAGCGGCTCAAGCCTTAGAAGCTTATGAAACGGTGTTGAAGTTGGAGCCGAAAAATGACACGGCCAAGCGGAGAGCCGAATCGCTACGGAAGCGGTTTGCTCCCTCTAAGTAAGCTGAATCAGTCAAACCTGATGTAGATAGTAGTCAAACCGCTCCTGTAGTTGTTCAACCGTCAGATTCTGACTCCAGTACTCCACTAGGGCGTGACCAAATGCCCAAGCGTTGCGCTCTGGTGAGGCGGGATTTTTTAGCAGTAGGGGCCAAAGGGAGAGCAAATCAAAGCTGAGAGGGTTTTCGCCAGGATTCAAAAGGGAGAATAGGTCATAAGCCATTTGCAGCTTGCCAATGACAACGGGCAACTGTTCCACCGGAATTTGCTGTGCCAGCAGATATGCCAAGTTTGGAGAGCCAGTGGATAGGGTGGAAATAAACTGGAGGACAGGACTTTTGAGCAGTGCGGCTAGTCCCTGAGTGGTTGCCATCTGGAAGGTGTAGCGATCGATGATTTTAGCAGAGGCGGCGGTGCGGGCTTCTAGGTTCCGCAAAAAGCGGGCAAGCCGGAGTTGTTTGGCAGGGGCGATCGCCTCCACTAGTGCGATTGAGAGCGCCTCCACTCCCCAAGCGGCTCGACCTGTTTTGATGTCCCCGGTGACGACGGGTAAAACCAGATCGTTACAGAAGTCGCCCAGGCGTTGAGCGCGATACTCAGTCGCTTCCCGGATCGCTTTTTCCTTGGGGTGATCGCCCCATTGCCAATCGTAGGGCGGCTCCCATTCGCGGATGGGACGCAGACGATCTACCTGAGTGACAATGGCGATCGCAGGTAAGTCGGCAACATCCGCCTTGATGTCTTTGAGAAAGTCTGCATCCATTTGCAAGGCAGGATCGAGGGCTGGAGTGACGAGCAGCAGCAGATCGGCATGAGTAGCATAGTCAAGCACTACCTCCCGCAGATCCCCCTGATTCACTTGCTCGTAACCGGGAGTATCCCAAAGCGTGAGTGCTTCCCCAGTTTGGGTCTGCCAATGGTAATTTTGAATTTTATCGGTAGTGGGCAACACATCGACGGCGGCGCGGTCTGCCTGAAACAGCGTATTAATCAGGCTACTTTTTCCGGCTCCGGTTCGCCCCACGAGCAGAATATTGACGGGCTTTTGCTCAATGTCCTCGGTGGGTTCGGCTTGAGTCAGGATTTCTCGAAGGGTTTGGGTCTTTGCTTGGGGTAGCGTCGGTGTAGAAACAGAGAATTTTGCAGGGAGTAGGGTGCTACCACCGTAGAGCGCGATCGCCTGCCGACATAAGTTCCTGAGAGCTGCTTCTCGTAGTAACTGGCTGAGATTCACCAGTAATTCTTGAGTTGCCTGATTGCTAGAACGCTTAGTGGCTCGTTTTGCTACCGCCGCCACAGGATTAAAGAACCACTGTGCCCAGTTCCAAGCTTGCCAAAGCTTACGAGCGGATGGTTCCAGCCTGCGGTAGACTTCGTAGCCCTCGTATGCTTGCCCAACCGTGACCTGATTGAGGGCAGGGGATAGTTGTTGCATCCACCGATCTAGGTCATCCACTGTTCCCCGAATCAGGCTGTAAGCCTGGGGAACGTAAATGTCTAATAGGGGATACTTCACTTCCGGATGGTAAATATTAGCGATCGCGGCGACTAGATCCTGGCATCGCTGCCAAAAGGTTTGCCAGTCTTCCCAAATTGGGCGATCGCTCTGTGCCGTTTTCAGGATTTCTTGGAGCGCACCTTCTGCTTTCTTTGTAGCGTCATTTCCCGCAGGTATTGCTGTTGTCTCGTCTGAAGCAGGTTCCAATTCTTCGCTGACTTGCGCCATTACTGCTTCTAGTTGATCTATCGCAGGTCGAGTCCACTTCACCAGCAGCCAACGCCACCCTACTAATAAAACGGTAAATACGCCCCAAATCCAATTAATGCCCCAATCGTGAATCTGCACCCCTGCGGATATCAGCAAGAAACCGACGATTATCGCGATCGGAAGTGCCAACACCACCCACTGCCACACCTTTAATTGCACCATTGCCTCACACCTCAACTAGACGGCTTATACCGCTATTGTCGCTAACATTCGTTTGTGAGTGATAGGCCTCTTACTGTGGGATAGCATGGCGAATAACGGTGTTAGATAACCGTAGGCATAGCTGTCTTAATCATTCCAGAATTTTCTATGGTTAATCTCAAGGAAGAAGCTCTCAAGTTACTTAAAGAAGCACTGGACGAGTTGGAAGCTCCGAAGGGAAGTGTCCTTTCAGGAATACAGAAGTTATTGAGAGTGGCGCGAATTATAGGTGAAGAAAATATTTCTAAATGGTGCGACATACAGCTTGGTAAAGTAGATTATGCTTCCCCATTCATAGATTACATTGATGCTTTAGTTGCATCTGAGGAAAGTAAGGGTAAAAAGAATGAAGAACGTATTACTGAAGGAGTAAATAGACTAAAGAGATTAGAGGAATTAGGTATAAAAGCTGACGATGTCACCTTCCTGATTGATGAAGCAGGAGGTGGGCTAGCAGGCATTGATTTTATAGAAGAGAAATACGCTGATCTCGTTAGGACAAAGAGAAATAATGACGGTCAATTCTATAAGTCTAATTTATCGCGCCGTATTAGCTACGTGCGTAGAGCAGCGCACGATAAAGCAACTAACTTATTTAACAAGTTGGCATTTTCCGAGACACCACGAAGTACTTTCGATTATCTCCGAGAGGAGGTTGATGATAAACTTCTGGATTTGAATCCTGAGTTAGCTGAGAAGTTGATGGTCGCATTCAAATCTGTCTCCAGTGAGAATCCAGAAGAATGGTCACACGCCTTGACAACCTGTAGACGCCTGATAGAGGGGATTGCTGACGAATTGTTTCCTCCTACTCAAGAGACGAACAACGGTCGTAAGTTAGGGCAAGCTCAGTATATCAACCGACTATGGGTTTTTATGGACAAAGCAATAGAAAGTGAATCAAATAGAAAGCTTGCAAAGGCTCACATTGATCTCCTCGGTAGTTATCTAGAAAATATCCATAAACTCACGAATAAAGGCGTTCATGCTGCTCTTAGAAAATTAGAAGCAGTCAAAACAGTCTTTCACACATATCTCATGCTCGCAGATATTCTTGACTATCTAAAGCCAGGGGAAGCAAAGTTGGAAAAGCCTCTGAACATACACGTAGCAACACTTGATGAGCTGGAAAGCTTTTTAGGCGTCAGTCGAGCTGTTGCTAAGGAGATCGTTAAGCTCAGAGTAAAGCACAGTACACTAACTCCGAAAGCGTTAGGACAGATACCTGGGATTGGGTCAAAAATTGTGGCAAAGGCAGAAGATCTGTTTTCATTTGAACCAGCCAAATGATAAAGATAGCTCTAATGGTTTAAGCTTAGGGTAATGGGCGATTGTAGTGAATCAACAGATTCAACGACATCTTAGAAAAGTTCAGTCTGAGAAAGTTTGTGAAAAGGATATCTGCTCCATTTATGGTTGATCGTCTGTATGAACCGAGTATCCTTTCATCTGAAGAAAGACTCTTCAGAGATTATTTTGAGCAATTGGTGTCTGAGTTCGGATCTGATTATGAAATTTGGGTCAGGAATGAGGATTTCAGTCGCATGATAGCAGCAGGTGTAGTGAACCGTCGTTCAGAAGTAGCTGTGACTATCTGCTTCAAATACAATGGCAGTGCTATTTCTAATCCACTCAACGCATCAGTAATCGAGAGAGTACGGCATCACCTCAGGTCATCTACTATAGAGGACTTGCAAATTAACTGCCCATCTTAATTCAGGAAGCGGCGATCGCACTTCCCTTCACCAGGCAAGAATTTGATTAACTTCCGTCCGACAGCCTGTATCAAGAAGCAAAATGCGATCGCTCGTACCAAAAAGCCAGCAGCGATCGCTTATTCCAGTAGCCAACCAAACAAATCTCCCAAAGTGACACGGAAATCCTTGGCAAATTCTGGTACTGGCAAACACGCTTCTGGTTCATCAAAAACTTCTGTTGGTCGATCTGGCAAATAGACGAACACTGATTGTTCCTCTGGATCAATTAACCACCCCATCTGAGTCCCAGACTTCAGACAGTGCAGAATATTTTTTGTTACTTTCGTCTGGCTTTGGTCAGGGGAGAGAATTTCAATTGTCCAGTCTGGCGCAGTCGAGAAAATATTCGCAACCCCACCATTTTCCTTACGCGGAATTCGTTTCCACGTAAATACAGAAATGTCAGGTACGATTGAGCGCCCGCCAAAAGTACAGCGAAGCTCTGAAAAAGCTCGTGCAATCCGCTGTAGCTTGAGTATTACATTGATTGCGGCTGCCAACTCAGTCTGAATTGCACTGTGTTCTCCTTGAGGCATTGGCGATTGAATAATCCGTCCGTCAATGTATTCACTAGCCGGTTCAGTTTCCGGAAGTTTCAGAAACTCTTCCAGTGTCGGGACTTTGGTGGGTGTTTGTACCATTTTTTACGTTTGAGGCAGCTAGTCACACCGCTTTTACCTGTTATTCTACAAAGCGATCGCTCAATAGTGTAACTTGGCTGCAGCTGAACTATTCTCCCAGTAATCGCTCAATTGAAGCTGCAATATCACTCTGATGATGTGCCAATAGAATTCTCAAATTTTGAGCACTGAACCCTGAGTGCGGATAAGATGACGAATGAGCCGTAATTAACTACTTATAGCGGTTAATTTCTATAATTGAGCGCTTCACGCTCATGCGTTTCCAATACAATCCCTATTTTGCCATTCTTAGCATTACTGTCATCCTTTCAGCCACCATTGCCTTCGTCGTATGGCGGCGTCGCTCCACCCCTGCCAGCACAACCTTTGCCTGGATGATGATCGCGGCGACTGGATATGCTGCCGTTGCTGCCTTAGAGTCAGCTGCGATCGCTATTCCTGATAAAGTTTTCTGGTCGAAGCTAGAGTATGTCGGTTCCGGCAGTCTGATGACGCTTTTCCTAATATTTGCCATCCAATTCACGCGCCAGAAGGAGTGGCTGAAACCTCGGAAAAGGGCATGGCTATGGGTCATTCCTATTTTTAATATGGCTCTGGCGGCAACGAACGAATGGCACAACCTCGTCTGGACTGGCTTCTCGCCCGGTTCTAGGGGAAGCAATGTCCTCATCTACCACCATGGTCTTGGTTTCTTTTGGGTGATGGCATGGGTTTATGTCTACACGCTTACAAGCACATTACTCCTGGCTAAGGCGGCTTTGCGACCTTCTGCCTTGTATCGCCGTCAGTCCAGAACGGTGTTAGTGGGTGCCCTTATTCCCTTGCTAGGCAGCAGCGCCTACATGCTGGCTCTCACCCCTCCTGGTCTGAACATCACTCCCATGTGTTTTATGGTGACGGGGCTGTTTTTTTCTGCCAGCCTCTTTCGCTTCCGCCTGTTTGACCTGATTCCGGTGGCGCGTGACACGTTAGTCGAAAGCATGAGTGACAGCGTATTCGTTCTAGATGTGCACAACCGCATCGTCGATATCAACCCGGCGGCAAAACGTCTCATCGGAACGACAGGGGTATGCGTCGGGCAGTATGTCGATGAAGTTCTAGCAAGATGGCCTGAGATCGTTAGGCTTTGCTATGACAACGAAGATTTCGAGACAGAGATTTTGATGGATTGGGTTGATCCTCGCTATGTGGAGTTGCGGATTTCACCGTTGCGCGATCGCCTCGGAGGTTTAACGGGACGACTGGTGGTTTTGCGCGACATCACTCAACGTTATCTGGCGGAAACTAAACTCCGCAGTGCCAACGAACGGTTGCAAACTCAGCTACTGGAAATTGAGGCGCTGCAAGTCAAGCTACGGGAACAGGCAATTCGCGATGGGCTTACGGGCTTATTCAATCGCCGTTACTTTGAAGAGACGCTTCCCAAAGAACTGGCGCGGGCAGCACAGGGGAAGTATCCGCTGGCAATTATTTTGATGGATATCGATTACTTCAAGAAAATCAACGACACCTTTGGTCATCAGGGTGGCGATCGCGTATTGAAGGTATTTGGAAACGTGCTTCGCCGTCACACCCGATTTAGCGATATGGCCTGTCGATATGGCGGTGAAGAATTTGTATTAGCTTTGCCAAATATGCCGTGGGAGCAGGCGTGTCAATGTGCCGAGCAAATACGCTTATCCTTTCAAGTCTTGGGTGTGGAATCTGGAGAACAGGAAATATTTGCTACGGTTTCGGTGGGTTTGGCAATGTTCCCCGATGATGGTGAAACAAGCGATGACTTATTGCAACTGGCAGATAAAGCCTTGTATGCCGCCAAAGCAGATGGACGAAATTGCCTCAGGTTTTCGCGCTGAAGCTTCTTTGCCAAAAAGCCCAACATAGGATGCGGTAAAACTACGGTCTAGCTGAGAGTGACTTAAGATTTTAAAGTAAAGTCAACACGGTTAATAGAGTCGGAACAGAATGGAACCTCAGCAGAAGCCAACGGTTGTCATCACAGGTGCCTCTTCAGGGGTCGGTTTGTACGCCGCGAAAGCCTTTGCCAAAAGGGGATGGCACATAGTAATGGCTTGTCGGGATTTAGATAAAGCCCAAAAAGCGGCTCAAACGGTAGGCATACCGCAGGACAGCTACACCCTTATGCATATTGATCTAGGCTCCTTGGAGAGCGTTCGCCAGTTTGTGAGCATCTTTAGGGCAAGAGGTATGTCCCTGGATGCTTTGGTGTGCAACGCCGCCATATATATGCCTTTGTTAAAGGAGCCACTGCGAAGCCCAGAAGGCTATGAGTTGACAGTCACCACCAATCACCTCGGTCATTTCCTCTTGTCTAACCTCATGCTTGAGGATCTAAAAAAAGCGCCCTCTTCGGAGCCAAAGTTAGTGATTTTGGGAACGGTGACGCACAACCCGGACGAGCTGGGTGGGAAGATTCCGCCGCGTCCGGACTTGGGCAATCTGGCTGGTTTTGCAGAGGGCTTTAAGGAGCCAATCTCGATGATTGACGGCAAGGATTTTGAACCCGTCAAGGCGTACAAAGACAGCAAAGTCTGCAACGTGCTGACCATGCGGGAACTGCATCGGCGATATCATCAGTCAACGGGTATTACTTTCAGTTCTCTTTACCCAGGATGTGTTGCAGACACGCCGCTATTTAGAAACCACTATCCTCTGTTTCAGAAAATCTTCCCCTGGTTTCAGAAAAACATCACCGGAGGATACGTGTCTCAGGAGTTGTCAGGCGAGCGTGTGGCGGCGGTAGTTGCCGATCCTGAGTACAAGCAATCCGGTGCCTACTGGAGTTGGGGCAATCGCCAGAAGAAAGATGGCAAGTCCTTTGTTCAAAAGGTTTCTCCCCAAGCCCGCGATGATGAAAAGGGCGATCTCATGTGGGAGTTGAGCGCCAAGTTGGTTAAACTGGCGTAACTAAAAACTGACTGTGGGTTACCCTGCGTACTAATTGCTGTGGATGGTGGATCGAGGATATCGATCCACTTTTTTGCAGAACTGGTATTAACAAGTAGGTGACTCAAGAATTGAATGCGATCGCTAGTTGTTCTGTATCTAATCGCACTACTAATTAATTGCTAACGTTTGATGTGCTTAAACCGCTCTTGCGCTGTCTTAAAGGATTCTTGCATCACCGACTGAATCTTTTTGGGATCGGGTTTCTTCCCGCCCATTAAGTCACCAAAGTAAACGCAGGCTCCTTCCCCTAGTGACCAGGTATAAGATGCCGCCCAGGATGCGGCAATCACACTTCCAAAGCCGGGGATAAATTTAACCAACTCCCGTCCGATTGCTTGGGCGAGGAATCCCCCGGCAATAGCGCTGACCACACCCCCGGCTTGCGATCGCGTCAGCGTCTGTCCGTACAATTTTCCCAGCAACCCCACCATCGAGACTTGCAAAGCCGTCAGCACAGGCATAGTGGCAAGGGGCAGGGGAACCGCCGCGAGGGTGGCTGCCATGATCGAAAAGGGCAAAATGTAACGGCGTCCCACATCCCGGTAGAGGTTGCCAATTTGCTCACCAGTTTCTCCCCGATCCAAGAGCTGATAAATCGCTTGGGCTTCCGCCTCAGGGAGCAGTTCTGCCAAAGAATTTGATAGCGCCTCTAAGCCATAAAATACTGGAGTGTAGCCGTCTTCTTCTAGGGTGAAATCAATCAGTACGGAGCGATCGCATACTTTGGCAAAGGCTTGCTGAAGTGCAGCAAAGGCGCGGTTGATTTCCTGATAGTCGGGGGGATAGGCAGGATGATCGGCGGTACCGGAAGGATACACCTCATGCAAACAGGTAACTACTAGCAGACAGGGAATATCTGGAGATGAAGAGCGCAACTGAGCGGCAATTTGGCGTAACGTGTCAGTGGCAAAATCATTAATCTTGACCGTCAGAATCAAGATTTTGGCGCAGCGAGTTTCCTCTTGCAAATCATCAACTAGTTCCTCAATGATCGCCTGAGTATCTTGGTTTACATCCCCCAGCCCCACCGTATCCGTAAAAATGAGCAACGGCAGGTCGCTAGACGGATAGGCATAGCGCTCAGTGTGTTGCGTGTGGGGACGAAATCCCTGACCAACAATTTCCGCAGAAACCCCGGTAAGTCCCCGCACAATCGAACTTTTCCCAGCTTGAGGTTTCCCAATCAGAAGCGCTTCCGTGGTGGGGAGTTCGGCTCGCACCGTCTCCAAAATCTCTGCAACTTGCTCATCGCTGACGCTAAACCATCCCACCGCCGTCTGTGCTACTTGCTCGACAGGGAGGAGTTTCGTCAAGCGTCCTGTCGCATTGCTCCAGACCCCGGTAATGCGGTTTCTCCAGGAATCATTGACCGACTGAGTTGTCACCTCATCAGTCGGTTTGCTCAATGGCGGAGAATTGGTTGACGGTGAGTCAGAATTATGTTTCTCCATCTGCATTAAATCTGAAATTTTTACCATCTAGAGACTTAGCCTGCTACGTCTCTACTAATTTTCGTTCAGCAGGGACGATAGCCGCTGGCTCTGACTCGGGCTGACCTAGGGGAATTTTTATAAAAAACTCTGTTCCCTTTCCTGGTTCTGAATGACATTGCAACTCACCGCCGTGTCTTTCAACGATGATTTGATAGCTAATAGATAAACCTAATCCAGTTCCTTTGCCAGCGGGTTTAGTGGTAAAAAACGGTTCAAATAGCCGTCTTTTAACGTTTTCGGTCATTCCCGTACCGTTATCAGCAATACTAATTAGTACGCAAGCTGGCTTTGAAGGATCTTCGCGATCGCTATCTAGCAGTTTCGTCTCGATTATGAGCTGATTTTCCTCTTCCGCACGCCCTTCTTCCCTAGTCTCTAAGGCATCAATCGCATTACCAATCAGGTTCAAAAATACCTGGTTGAGTTGTTCGGGGTAACATTCCACCAAGGGAAGTTCGCTGTACTTCTTAATCACTTCAATACCCGGAAATTTCCCCTTAGGTTTGAATCGATGTTGCAGGATGAGCAAGGAGCTATCAATCCCTTCTTGGATATTAACGGGCTTCACTTTTGCTTCATCCAAACGGGAAAAGTTTTTCAAGGAAAAAACAAGCTGCTGGATGCGTTTTAACCCAACCTGCATTGAAGATAACAGCTTCGGTAAATCTTGTTTGATAAAGTCCAGCTCAATTTCCTCAGCGACTGATGCTATTTCTGGGCTTGGATTGGTAAGCTGCTGTTGATAAAGATGTAAGAGCTTTAGGATAGCTTGAGTATATTCATCGACATAGTCAAGGTTGCCGTGAACAAAGGTGATGGGATTGTTAATTTCATGGGCAATTTCAGCGATAAGCTGACCTAAAGCGGACATTTTCTCCGCTTGAATCAGTTGTGCTTGGGTTCCTTGCAGATGCTGGAGAGTTTGCTCTAGTTTTTGTTTTTGGGCGATCGCGGCTTCGGCGGCTTTGGCGTTTTTGTGGGCAATGTGTTGAGAGACAACAACCACTAACATTACCATTGCTAGAATCAACAGCGTCACTACCCCAATCGCGGTTGCCAGCAAAGGAGTGTCGAGGGAGTAGCGGGATTGAGGGGGAGGAGTGTCTCCGGGGATGAAGGTAACGGCTGCCATTGCCGTGTAGTGCATGATCGGAATGGCTAAACCCATGATCGTTGCACCGCCAAACTGTCGCCAGTTGCTCAACTTTGACACTTCTTCCCGAAGCTGAAAGATAAGCCACAATCCTACTCCCGACACGCCAATGGCAATGAGTATGGATAAGGTAACGCCAAGGAGGTGGTACTCGACGATCGCTCTTACTTGCATCGCTGCCATCGCCGTGTAATGCATCGAGGCGATCGCCCCTCCCATGAAGACGCTACCAGAGATTAGCTGAAGCAGATTTAGGGTGGGGCGGCTTACCCAAAATAGAGCAATCAAAGAGCCAACAATTGCTGTTAGTAGGGAAACCAAGACAATCGGCAAGTTATAGGCGATCGGGATTGGCAGGCAAAAGGCTAACATGCCGACAAAGTGCATTGCCCAAATGCCCATTCCCATAGCGCTTGCGCCACCCATTAACCACAGATCGCGACTGCGCTCTTCTGAGGCTGTCACTCGTTCAGCTAGATTAATTGCCGTGTAAGAGGCAAAGACAGCAATGATGATCGACAGTCCGACAAGGCGTAGGTCATAGGTATGGGGCATGAAAGTCAATAAATTTACAAAAACTAGGTCGCGATCGCTACCTAAGAACAACTGAACTAAGGCTTAATCAAATGATCTTGGGAGCGGCGGTAATTGGAAATTCGTTTTGCCCGCGCCAAAGGTGGATACAGAATCATCAAGGTGAGGGGAAAACTAGTTCCTAAAACAGCAGCCGTGACTGCCGGATGAGAAAACCCCAACTTGAAGCCAACCCCCAAACTAATCCCCAAACCTGCGGCTAGTAACGACACCCCCAATGCCAAACGTTTACTAAAGCCTCGGTCGAGACAGCTTTTGGTAATGTTTTCCCCTTCAAAGACTGCCATAAATACCACCGCATCTACGGCGGCAAAGGCAGCGATCGCCGCATCGGGGGCGCGAAACTGTGCCCCAAAGGCAGCCACAAATAGGGCAGCCGCCCCAGCAAAAAAGGCAACGATCGCCGCATCAAGGGTCTTGAGGGCAATTCCAAACCGCGATCGCACTTTCGCAACTAACTTCGAGATCATTCCTGAGGTTACGGCGGCTGCCAAGCCAAACATCGCCACAAAGCCAGTCACAAAAACCGCGATCGCCACTCCCATCGACCCACTTTTATTAATAATTCCTGCCCAAGCTGTTGTCTCAACCCAGGTCGCTGCTGCCGCAAAGCAGACGAGCAAACCCAGGGAAAGTAAAGGTAACTTTTTCAAAGCAACGGGAATGGGAGCCGTTTGGAGCTTGACTTTTACGACCTGCGTTGCGGGTTGAGAGTTGGTATGAACCAGGACTTCTCGCTCGTAAACTCGCCCCGCCATCAGCTTACCCGTGTCGATCGTAATCGGACACAATACTTGATTTTCGGCAAATTTGGGTTGTCCAAAGGCAATCCAGGTATGGAAATCGGGGGTATGAGGAGGATCGCTTAGATGGGGGGCGACTTCAAAGTGACCTTCCAGCACTGTATCCGGCACGGGGTTGTTAATCATGACAACCTGCGTTAACCTTTCCCCCAGCTTCTCAGCCACAAACTCCAAACTCGGTTGACTCAGCCGCACTTCCGGAACGCGGATCACATAAATTGCCCTGAGAGCTTCCAAGGCAGCGGCGGCATTGGGGAAACGGTCTTTGGGCTTGAGTTCCACCATCTTTTCCAACCAGTCCAGCATCCGCAAACTGAGTTTGGGTACTAGGTGCTTGAAGTTAATTCGGTAGTCGTCGTCGATTAACTCGCTAATCTCGGCAGATTTTGTCCCGGTGAGCAAGCAAATTAAGGTGACGCCTAAGCCGTAGAGGTCTGAGGCTTCGGTAATCTGGCGGTTAAACAGTTGTTCGGGGGCAATAAAGCCTAATGTCCCTTTGGCAACACTACTCATTGCCACTTCCCCTTCCCCTAAACGCGCCATCCCAAAGTCCACCAGGAAAACATTGATGTTTTCATCAACGAGAATGTTTTCCGGTTTCAGGTCGCGATGGCTGACGGAAGGTATGCGGTTTTGCAGGTAAATCAGGATTTCTAAAAGAGCGATCGCAATTTGCTTAATTTCATCCGCGTCAAAACTGCGGGGTACGGCAAGATTAGGAGCCTTTTTGTACTCCTGCACCATACAAAAGCCATCCGCCGTCTGAAATGACTGGAGGTAACGGGGAATACCAGGATGATTTAGCCCTTGTAGGATGTGAATTTCCTGTTCATAGGCATCGTAGCCTGACCAAGTTGCGTTGCCTTTAGCAAACTGAAACTGCTTGATAACAATGGGCTGCCGATTGACACGGTTAAGGGCAAGATAAGTTACTCTCCCACCGACGCGATTGTGTCCTAATTCTTTGACAACCTTGAAACCGTGACTAGACAAGTCTGGAAAATTGCTCATAGGTGTGAGGAGTAAGGCAACTTCAAACGACTTGGATGGAGTCGCTTTGCGTCATGTCTGACTAAATGGGGTGCATCGCTTCAGCTACAACTAAGCAGGCTACCCTCTTCCCTAGGGGAGTTAAGAGTAATAGAGAGCTGAGTTGAAGGGTTTGCACAAAAGTTTTAATACCAATCTAGCAGTTACGCCCATACCTGAGATGGATTTTGAGATGGCACTGATGCTTTAAGAATGCTGTAGTCTTGTCTTTCCCGCCATTACAGTCGGAAATGTTCACATTTTGTGATGTTCTCAATCATTGTTTACCCCCTGCTGATCTCCCCTACTTTATCGGGGGTTAGGGGGATAGTGCAAAATCTGAAAAATACAAACTTTTGCCCTCCAGACGGATCAGCCTGTCGGCAATAGAGCAGTATACTTCACCGGCAATAGGAAGTCTGCCCGAACATTATGGGAATCAAGCTGAGATTTGCGTGAATCTCGGCTTGATCCGTTACAGGCAGAAACTAATGCAGGCGATCGCTGTTTTACCAAAATTTCCCCTTCTTCCAGAGAAATTTGTCAGACAAATCTTACCCTCAGTTGGTACTAATAAGATTTATTGCAGTGCTAGTAGCGACGGTCTCTCCTAAACCTTAACTGTTGTTTGATAAGTATCCGGTACCTCGACTTCCACCTCAGGTAGTGCCTCGGCTCCGGTAATGAGGCGTGCGCCGCGTTTGCGGGTGAAGTAGTTCCAACCCCACTGAATCAGCACCAGCAGCTTATTATCAAACTCAATCAGGAAGTAGATGTGGATGAAAATCCAGGTCAGCCAAGCCAGGAAACCGGAAAATTTCACCATCCCAAAATCGACAACGGCGGCGTGCCGTCCAATTACTGCCAAGCTGCCGTAGTTAAAGTAGCGGAATGGCTTCAGGGTCTGACCTTGGAGCCGCCGTTTGATTAAATTGGCGACATATTGCCCTTCTTGCATCGCTACCGGGGCAACTCCTGGCAGGGGTTTATCATCTTGGTGCGGAAAGTTTGCCAAGTCCCCAATCACAAAAATGTTGGGATGGTTGGCAAGGCTGAGGTCTTGGGACACGATGACTCGTCCGGCGCGGTCGAGTTCTGCCCCCGCACAGTTTTGTAGTACGGCACCCATTCCTGAAGCTTTCATTCCGGCTGCCCAGAGAACAGTTTGGGTGGGAATTTCTTCAGTTTGGTCGCCACGACGTACAGTAACGCGATCGCCCTCAATATTAGTCACTAGGGTGTTGGTTTGTACCATTACCCCCAACTTCTCCAGCGAAGCTTGAGCTTTTGCTGATAATTCCGGCGGGTAAGGTGGCAAAATCCGCTCCATCCCTTCCAGCAATAGAATTCTCGCTTCCGAGGTATCGATATTGCGGAAGTCATGTTTCAGGGTGCTGTACGCCAGTTCTGCCAATGCTCCTGCTAGTTCCACTCCGGTAGGGCCACCGCCAGCGATCACAAAAGTCAACCAAGCACGGCGCTTTTCGGGATCAGTTTCTTTTTCTGCCGCTTCAAAGGCAAGAAAAATCCGCCGCCGCATTTCTAAGGCATCTTCAACGGTTTTCAATCCCGGTGCTTGCTCTGACCATTGGTCGTTGCCGAAGTAGTGGTGACTGACTCCTGTAGCGACAATCAGCGTATCGTAGCTGAGGGATTTATCCCGCAGCTTAATTGTTTTCTGTTCTGGGTCAACATCAGTTACTTCCCCCATCAGCACTTCTGTGTTTTTGTTGCGACTCAAAACGGCTCGTAGGGGGGAGGAAATATCACCGGGAGATAAGCCACCTGTAGCCACTTGGTAGAGGAGTGGTTGAAATAAGTGAAAGTTCCGCTTGTCGATCAGGGTTACTTTGACAGGAGCGCTTCCTAATGCCTTTGTGGCATAAAGTCCGCCAAATCCACCCCCGATAATGACCACATGGTGAGGAGACTGGGTGCCGCTTTCAGTAAACATAAAAGTTACTTCCTTAAATAGGAATTCTTTTAGGGATTAATAGATAGGAGTTTTTAGCTCACTATATTTTTAACATAAGTTTATATTTAAAGATACAAAATGATAAGTATCAGGAGATACTAAGCAATTTATAATTTTTGGTTATCTATTTTTCTATCGATCAAGAGTAAATCCGTTAACTACTTTTTGGGTGTAGCGATAACTCGGCGCGTATTAATACCAATTTCCTGAATGTTTGCTACAGGTACTATCCCAGTGGCGAAAGAAAAACTTGTATTTCCCCTCTTAATAAGGGGGGTTAGGGGGGTCAATTGGTAAATAAATAAGGCGGGTTAGGGGGGTCAATTTGTAGCGCTATTTTATGAAATTGGTATAAGACAGCCTGTAGGGACACCTCACAAACAGCAAAATCCCTACGGGCAACATCAAGCTTTGTAGTCAACGCCGCTATGCCTGTAGGGATATACATTCCTCTGTGTGTTGTTCAAAATGACAACTGAAGCTGGAATTAATACCGATTCTGGACTAAACCATTAACGCTCCGTTGCTGCTAGAATTCCCAGCAATTGCACCAGAGTAAACTAAGCCGCGATGGGTATCTAAGGTCAAAATTGCGCCGTCGCGAATAATATTTGTGGCATTTTTCACGCCCACAATCACGGGTACACCTAGGCGTAAACCGATTATAGCCGCGTGGCTGGTCAAGCTTTCTTCCTCGGTAATGATCCCTGCTGCCTTACGAATCACATCAACAAACTCAGCATTAGTCTGAGATGCCACTAAGATTTCACCGGGATTGAAGGTAGTGATTTCCTTGGCACTATGAGCCACCCGTGCT
Source organism: Kastovskya adunca (assembly GCF_059505785.1). Taxonomy (NCBI): domain Bacteria; kingdom Bacillati; phylum Cyanobacteriota; class Cyanophyceae; order Coleofasciculales; family Coleofasciculaceae; genus Kastovskya; species Kastovskya adunca. The sequence continues at coordinate 124,182 of NZ_JCACLG010000047.1, forward strand.
AGACCGCTGACTGATCCCTGACCAACGCCAACTCCTTGACCGAGCACAGCAGACACGACCTCTACCTTAATTAGGTCGGTTGAGCCAGGTACACCTTGCAGTGTACCTGCGGACATCACGACTAGATCCCCATCTGCTAGGAGTTGCTTTTCCTGAGCGACGTTGATTGCCGCCTGGAAAGTTTGACCTGTGGAGGGTAAATCTAAGACCAACAGCGGTTTGACTCCCCAAACGAGTTGTAGCTGTCGGGCTACGTCTACGTGGGGGGTGATGGCAAGAATCGGAATGCGAGGTCTAAACTTGGAAACGTTCCGCGCCGTAGCCCCTGTTTTCGTCAGGGTCATAATCGCTGCGGCATCTAGCTGTTCGGCAATTTGACCAACTGCTTGAGAAATTGCGTTCGGAATCGAGCAGCGAGTGGCGTCTACATTGCGAACAAGTTGTTCTTGCTCGATACGGGTGGCAATGCGTGCCATTGTCGCCACAGCTTCAACGGGGTATTTTCCAACAGCGGCTTCATTGGAGAGCATGACGGCATCGGTGCCATCTAGAATCGCATTGGCAACGTCAGAAATCTCCGCACGAGTCGGTCGTGGGGAGTGCACCATGCTATCGAGCATCTGAGTTGCTGTGATTACAGGAATGCCCAGGCGATTGGAGGTAGCAATAAGTCGCTTTTGCAGGATAGGGACATCTTCAGCGGGTAATTCCACCCCCAAGTCGCCTCTTGCCACCATGACGCCATCGCAGAGGGAAAGAATTGCCTCCATCTGCTCGATTGCTTCGTGTTTTTCGATCTTGGCAATTACGGGTACTTGCTTCCCAGCACTGGCAATTAATTCCTTGATCTCCAGCATGTCTTGGGGGTTACGAACAAAGCTGAGAGCAACCCAATCAACGCCTTGGTCTAGACCAAACATCAAATCCCGGCGGTCTTTGTCTGTCAGTGCCTTGATGGATAGGTAAATACCAGGGAAGTTGACACCTTTGTTGTTGGAGAGGGTGCCACCCACAACGACGCGACAGCGCAACTCGCGTTTTTGTTTGTCTACTTCCTCAACGAGCATTTCGACTTTGCCGTCATCAAGGAGAATGATTGCTCCCGGTGGGACTTCATCAGCTAAAGGTTCGTAGGTGACGGAACTAATGGTTTGGGTTCCGACTACAGGTTGGCTGGTAAGTGTGAAGCGATCGCCTTTTGTGAGAATAATCGCACCCGTCTCAAACCGCCCCAGCCGAATCTTTGGCCCCTGCAAGTCTTGCAAAATCCCCACTGGCTGATTGAGTTCAAACGCGGTCTGACGAATTAAGCGAATGCTGCGCTGATGATCTTCATGAGTCCCGTGGGAAAAATTGAGCCGCAAGGTTGTTGCCCCGGCTTCAATTAATGCTTTGAGAATATCTGGATGACTGGTGGCAGGGCCAATCGTGGCAACAATTTTAGTCCGACGCAAAGAGTTATGCAATGGCATGGATAACAGGGACACAGAGCAAATAGATGAGGATTAATAAGTAAGGCGGCTTATGGTTGTGAATGACTTGAACGCTCAGTCGCCAACCGAGGCAAACCATAGAGAACTCCCCTCGGCTATAGTCTCATAGATTGTTTGCCCTGATGTGACTATCAGACCACAACTGAGATACAAAAGCCAAAGGGCTTTTGTATCACGGGAAACAACTAGGAGCGATCGCTGATGTAACTTGTACCAAGAATTGGCGTGAAGTGGGCAGTATAGCAACGAATGCAGGTCTTCTCTATATGAGCTGGCATAAACTGCAGTTTTACCTGATGGGGTAAATCCCTGATATCGGTCAGGGGAAGAGGGTGATTAGGAACTTACTTGACGGGGATCAAGGGGATTTTGTGCCAATCAGGCGTAGAGATAGCCATATATAGCATCCTTTTTAATCAAGGTTAGTCAAAAAATATGAATAAATGTTGCAATATCTCAAAATAACTGTTAAATTTTATGAAGGAATCAGGCAAAAGCCACCGCTCACTGACAGGCAAGAACGAAAACCTCAATTTGGGTTTAGCTCTATTCGCTGAAACTGGGATACAGTCGCTTGGCGAGGCTAGCTCTTGCAATCAATCAATAGCAACTGAGTCGATTACAAGTCAACGCACCGGGAGCAATTGGTACAGAAACTAAAACCAACGAATAAATCTAAATATTAAAAATTGACAAGGAACGAAGGGTGGAGAAAGGGAATGTCTCTCCCTTTTTTTTGCTTTTTTTTAGCGATCGCGCCATGAGAGGTTTCGCTCTTTTGCGGTCGTGATGCGGTTGGGGTAAAAGAGCGATCGCCTCTCCATCCGGCTTTCAGCAGCGATAAACAACCGCTAAGTTCTCGTCTTGAAAATCAGAGGAATCCCCGTCTCCGGTGCGACGGTCGAGGACTAGGGTAAAAATCGATCCAGCGCGGCTTTTAACTCTTCAATTTCTACCTCAATATTGCCTTCTTCCGCTGCACGACCAATACATTGAGTTAGATGTTCATCTAAGATAATCCGTGCCACGCGATCGAGTGCCCCCCGTACAGCCGCAATTTGCACCAGCACATCCGGACAGGGACGACTCTCTTGCACCATCGTCTTCACGCCTCGAATGTGTCCTTCAATCCGAGACAGCCGATTCACAATTCGTCGTAGAGATTCTTCGTCGTGAACATGGCGATGTGCTGACGATCCCTCACCACGAGCATGTTGCGTGTGGGTGCGATCGCCATCCACTATATGGGAATGTTCGTCTTTCCCAGAAATGGAAAAGGTTTCATTAATCAATGGGGTCAGCTCCAGATGAGAGTTGCGATTACGCGTCAGTATCCTGCATTTTTGATCGTAGCTTAGAGTGGAGACTCGCGGGGCTGGTCTTTTTCGCGACAATGACAGCGCAGGATGAATGATATTTCCCTACAGAAACCTACATCGTAGCAGCAACGTCCTCAGTAACTGAATTTAAACAATGACAGTGTAGAACTGTCACAATATTTGTCAGGCTAGTTGTAGCGACAATTACACCTCTTTGAGGAAGTTTTGTTGTTGAAATACGGTCGAAACTCAAGAATTAAAACTATGCGATTGACAAAAGTTTTTCACTCCCTAAACCGGTTCCCTACTTACTTACTTGCCACCGTTTTCGGACTTGTCCTAATGGTTGGTTTTATACAAGTGCTGCCATCTCAGGCAGGGCCAGTACAGCCGTCTACACTACTTGCCCAAAGACCACCGATTACCGACACGACGGGCGGTAGCTTTGTGACAGCGGCAGTCAATCGAGTTGGCAATGCGGTTGTCCAGATTGACACGGAACGCACGGTTACGCGCCGTATCGATCCTTTATTTGATGACCCTTTCTTCCGGCGCTTCTTTGGCGAGCAATTGCAGACCCCACCCCAAGAGAGACTATTACGAGGCGTAGGATCGGGGTTTATTTTTGACCACAGCGGATTGATTCTCACCAATGCTCATGTGGTGAATCAAGCCGATAGAGTAACTGTCATCTTAAAGGACGGACGCACCTTAGAAGGCAAAGTCCAAGGAGCAGATGAAGTTACTGATTTAGCAGTAGTTAAAATTAATGCTGGCGATTTACCTATTGCCCCTCTAGGAGATTCAGACAGCGTACAAGTTGGAGATTGGGCGATCGCCGTTGGTAATCCTCTCGGCTTCGACAACACCGTTACCTTAGGGATTATCAGCACCCTGCAACGCTCCAGCGCTCAAGTTGGCATTCCTGACAAGCGCCTCGATTTCATTCAAACCGATGCCGCCATCAATCCGGGTAACTCCGGCGGCCCTTTGTTGAATCAGCAAGGCGAAGTAATCGGCATCAATACAGCTATTCGCCCTGACGCCATGGGCATTGGCTTTGCGATTCCCATCAACAAAGCCAAAGAGATTTCCAATCGCCTAGCACGTGGGGAAAAAGTTATCCATCCTTTCCTGGGAATTCGGATGCTCCTCCTGACACCTCAAATTGCCGCAGAGAATAACCGTGACCCCAACTCACCCTTTACAGTGCCAGAAGTCAATGGTGTCCTTGTTGCCCAGGTTGTTCCCGACAGCCCCGCCGCCTCTGCTGGAGTTCGTCGAGGCGATGTAATTATTCAAATTAACGGAACTGATGTCACTGCTCCCGAACAGTTGCAGCGAATTGTTGAAAATAGTGGCGTCGGTGAGGTTCTCCAAATGAAAATCCGGCGCGGTAATCAAACAACATCGTTGTCTGTCCGCACCGGAGAATTACAAACCGAACAAAGAGGTTGACACTCTCCGCACTTTTCGTAACTGAGATTATTGAATAGCTCAGAAGTGAAGGATGAAAAATCTTTTCATCCTTCATTTTTTACACCTCAGACTTTATTCTTCCTCGCCTTCAAAGTCATCTTTAAAATCCGAGTCTTCGTCATCGATTACAGATGAGAAGTTACCACCCCCACTGATTAAGTTGTTCCGCTCCTCTAAGCTGTAAGCACGGGCTGTCCGGTCATCCAAGACGACATCTAAGGGGTCATCTTGATCCAAGTCCCCTCCCTCGAAGCGCTCGTAGGAGTAGGCCCCAGAGCCATTCGTGTAGTCTGTATCAATCGTGCTAATGGCAGGTTCTTCATAAGCGTTGTAGCCAGTTCCTGCCGGAATCAGGCGTCCAATGATCACGTTTTCCTTCAGTCCTCGCAGCCAGTCAGACTTCCCTTCAATCGCGGCTTCCGTTAGGACACGGGTGGTTTCCTGGAAGGATGCAGCTGAAATGAAGCTGTCAGTATTGAGCGAGGCTTTGGTAATCCCTAGCAGTACGGGAGTGTATTGAGCAGGTGCGCCGCCCGTGATTGCCATCGCGTCGTTTACCGTTTCAAGTTGTCGCAACTCAACGAGTTCTCCAGGGAGCATGGTTGTATCACCACCGTCATCCACCCGGACTTTTGAGGTCATTTGTCGCACAATCACCTCAATGTGTTTGTCAGAAATATCAATCCCCTGAGATTGATACACCGACTGCACCTCGTTGACCAAAAATGCCTGAGCTTGTTGCAGTCCAACCAGTGCTGACTCGTACACCCCTTTTCCTTGTTCCAAGGAGTAATTGAAGAAAATCTCCAAAATTTCATGGGGGTTGGCAGGTCCATCAGTAAGGGCTTCTGCTGCTAGTACTTTCTGACCATCGGAGACCATGGCATTTTGCCCCGGACCAACCGGATAATCAGCAACCACACCATCATCCTCAATCACTTTGACGTCAACGGTTTCGTCTTGCTCGTAAACCACTTGTGTTTCACCAGGACGTTTGGCTAAGACACAGGCTTCCTTGGGTTTACGTCCCTCTAATAGTTCTTCAATTCTCGGTAGACCCTGAATGATGTCCCCTGTTTTGGCACGCTCAAACACCAGCAACACTAAGTTGTCTCCTCGTTGCACCAAATCGCCATTCTCAATTTGCAACACCGCTCCGGCAGAAACCCGGTAAGGACGTGCCCGCCGCAAGGTAACGGCTTCGGGTGTGACTTTGACAACTTGACCGGACTCTGGGGCAGATGTCCCGTCGGCTAGGGTTGCCTCTTCCACGATTAAATTGCCAACTTTGACTTGAGGTGTCGCAGTAATGGGGATCGTTACCCGGTCGGCATCGCGTACCACCAATATCCGACGAATCGCTTCTGCACCTTCTCTGATTCCTCGGACTTCACCTTCTTCCTTACACTGAATTTCGGTGCGAGCAACTACGGCTCCTGGAGCAATCTCGTCACCATCTTCCACTAACACCTTTGTGGAGGTATTACCACCTAAGGGGTCAGTTCCGGTGTCGCGACGAATCACTAGCGATTCTAGGATGACAAGCTGGAGGCGCATTGCCTCAGGGTCTTCTTCCGTAGGAACCAATTCAATGTCAGCACTCAGCTGAGGTGTACCGGTGTGTTCGCCGTGTTGTCCTTCTTGAGCCATTTCCAGCACAAGCTGAGTCCGGAGTAACTCTTGTCCTTCTACAGACTTAACGCGCTCTCCATCCTTAAAGGGCAAACGCTGTACTGCTCGTAGTTCAATCGCTGTCAAGCCGGATTCATTAATCGAAGCTTGAGAAGGAACATCTGGCTCATCGGGCACAGCGTACTCAACCACAGGTCGCAGCAAGAGGGCTGCCCCTTCTGGGGTTTCGACAAACTCGCCATAGCGCAGTTCTTCTACCGTTAGTCCATGGAATGGTTCTGTGCCAGGATAAATGATTTGACCTTCGCCGCCCAATTCGATTGGGGGTTCATCGACGAGATGTAGTTCTCCAGGCTTGATGACAATTTCCCGCAGAATGTCGTTTTTCTGTACGACTTCAACAATCCCCCCACTCTGGCAGAAGATATCTTTGACAACTTCAGTTCCAGCTTCGACGTATTGACCGTCTTCTACCAAGAGCAGAGAGATGTCTTTGTTGACTTCGTGGCATTCTTCAGGAATCCACAAGAGGGTGCCACCTTTGGTGACTTCGTACCCTAGTTTTGCCTTGCCCCGTTTAGCAACTTCGACCCCAGCATACTTGATGATCCCGCCGGTTGATGTGCGATAGCGGTCATCAATCAGTTCGGCGACAACCTGACTGCTTTGGACTTTGGTACTAGGAGTGGCTTTTAGGGAGAAGCGCTGGTTGTTTCCGGTGTAAATGACGTACTGTTCACGTCCGCCGCTGCTTTCAACCCGGACGATTGCCTGGTCTAGCTGCACAGAGGCGGTGATGATTTCGATTTCTCGCCTGCCGGCTGTTAGACGGACAACACCACCATTAGCTGTTACCAGCTTGGTTTCTGCCAGGATACTCCCCACCTCGACGGCATCCCCGTTTTTAACGACAGGTTCAGCAGCAGGCGGTAAGTTGTACACTTCACCGGATAGAATCCAGAGCAAACCACCTCGCTGTGCTGTTCGGGTTGTGTTGCCTTGGCGGTCGGTTTTTTCTTCCTGAACGAGGTCAGCAAAGAGGACTTCCCCTGCTAAGTCAGAGGCAACGTCTTTGGTAATTTTTTCTGTGGAGAGGCGAGATTTACCCAGGGCGACTTCTGCCATAAGCTGACGGGCGCTGACTTCTTCGCCATCGGCAACCATCAGCAGGGAACCAGGAGTAACTGGAAAGGTCTGGGATTGTTTATTACCGCTAGTGGATGTCAGGACTATGTCGCCTGCTACTTCCACTTGCTCGCGGTCTTCCCCGTGACGAGTCCGGACGCCTCTAGTCCGCAGGCGCTTGGAGAAGCGCACAACACCATCAAAGGGAGCTTGCACCTGCCGTGCAACTTCCCCGGTGAAGACACCCCCTGTGTGGAATGTCCGCATGGTGAGCTGGGTTCCCGGTTCCCCAATCGACTGAGCGGCGATGATCCCGACAGCTTCACCTAAATCGACCATGTGCCCGTGAGCCAAACTCCAGCCGTAGCAGTATTGACAGACTGAGCGTTGGGCTTCACAAGTGAGGGGCGATCGCACATTGACGTCTTGGACGCCAGCCTGATCAATGAAGATTGCTAAGTCATCGCAAATGTCTTTGTTCTTCTCGGCAATTACTTCCCCGGTTTCAGGGTGAAGGACTTCGCTTGCCAAGACTCGTCCCAGCAATCTGTCTTTGAGGGGAATCAAAACGCGATCGCCATCTTTCATGGCTCTCACGGTGACGTAACGCGGAGTACCACAATCTACCTCCCGCACAATCACATCTTGGGAAACATCCACTAAACGCCGGGTGAGATAACCAGAGTCAGCCGTTCTCAACGCGGTGTCTACCAAGCCTTTACGCGCCCCGTAAGAGGAGATAATGTACTCAGTTACTGTCAATCCTTCCCGAAAATTGGTCTTAATCGGCAAGTCAATAATTTCCCCTTGCGGGTCTGCCATCAAGCCTCGCATCCCCACTAACTGACGCACCTGAGACAAGTTACCTCTTGCTCCAGAGAAAGCCATCATATAGACTGAGTTCAAGGGATCAGTGGCTTTGAAGTTACGGACTACTTCATCTTTTAGCGCTTCTGATGTGCTATTCCAAGTATCAATTACTTTTTGGAAGCGTTCAACTTCTGTAATTTCTCCCCGCGTATAACGAGTCTCTGTTGCCAGAATCTGAGCTTCAGCCTCATCCAGCATCTGGCGTTTTACGGGTGGCACTAGCAAATCATCGACACTAATTGAGACACCCGCCAGGGTCGCATAGCGAAAGCCCAACTCTTTTAGCAAGTCTGCCATCTGAGCCGTACGAGCACTACCGTAGTTCGTATAAGCCCAGGAGACTAACTTCTTGAGCTGACCCTTATCGACAACCCGGTTATGAAAAGTCATTTCTTTTTGATCTGCCATCTTTTTCCTGCTTGTCTCTATAGTTGTCAGATTAGAAAGGGAGGAAAGAAAGTCGGAAGAATGAAGTCTACTCAGCAACAATTCACTTCATCCTTCAGACTTCAAGAGTCCAAGTCCACCTAGCTCATTAATGCTTCCAGAATCGTCTTGTTATAAATGATCCGACCTGGGGTCGTGCGGACATACTGAGAAAGTAGCTCCCCATCGGCGGTTTCTCGCAAGCGGCGTTCTCGGTAAATTTTGGTAACAGTGCCGTCACTCAACTGTTCTACAGAGACTGGTTCATTATCTGGAACTTCGGTTTCCACCTTGCCATCAAAGCGCACCCAGACATAAGCATGCAAACCGACTTGCTTCTGCTCATAGGCTTTCAAAGCATCATCTAGACCACCGAAATAGCGATCGCCACCATTTTGAGCCGCAGGGTTATCTGCTGTCAGGTAGTAGCAACCTAAGACCATATCCTGGCTAGGCGTAATAATTGGGCGACCCGTTGCTGGCGAGAGGATATTGTTCGATGCCAACATCAGCAACCGGGCTTCTGCCTGGGACTCCAAAGACAGAGGGACATGTACTGCCATCTGGTCACCGTCAAAGTCAGCGTTAAATGCTGGACACACTAAAGGGTGCAACTGAATGGCTCGACCTTCTACCAGAATTGGTTCAAAGGATTGAATTCCTAATCGGTGTAGCGTTGGAGCACGGTTCAGCAGGACGGGGTGTCCAGCAATTACTTCCTCCAAGACCTCCCAAACACTAGGGTCACCCCGCTGAATCAGCTTCTTAGCCGCTTTGATATTATTCACCAGTCCTTGGCGAATCAAGCGGTGAATGACAAAGGGTTGGAACAACTCAATTGCCATTTCCCGAGGCAATCCGCACTGGTGAATTTTTAAATTGGGCCCCACTACAATTACGCTTCGTCCGGAGTAGTCAACCCGCTTACCCAGAAGGTTTTGCCGGAAGCGACCTTGTTTCCCTTCAATGATGTCCGACAGAGATTTCAACGGTCGGTTGTTGGCACCAACAACGGTACGACCCCGGCGTCCGTTATCAATCAGGGCATCTACCGCTTCTTGGAGCATTCGCTTCTCGTTACGGACGATAATTTCTGGAGCGAGGATTTCCTGGAGCCTTGCCAGTCGGTTGTTGCGGTTGATGACGCGGCGATACAGGTCATTGAGATCGGAGGTGGCAAAGCGACCGCCATCGAGTTGCACCATCGGGCGCAAATCTGGGGGAATCACAGGGATGACATTCAGCACCATCCAATCCGGCTGGGAGCCAGTAGCAATGAAGTTGTCAATCACCCGCAGACGCTTGATTAGCTTTGCCCGCTTTTGACCTTTAGCATTGGCAATCTCTTCCCGCAGTTGCTCGGCTTCCGATTCTAAAGCCACATCTTGCAAAAGTCTTGCCAGTGCTTCTGCACCAATGCCGACTTCAACCCCCGTTAGCTCAGAATCTTCGCTATAAAGTTGCTCTTCGATTTCCAGCCATTGGTCTTCATTGAGCAGTTGCTTGTAGCTCAAGTTCTCCGCATTGCCAGGACTGAGAACAACATAGGCATTGAAGTAAACAATCTGCTCAACATCCCGCAGAGGCATATCTAGCAAAATGCTCAGGTAGCTGGGGATGCCCTTGAGATACCAAACATGGACAACGGGGGCGGCAAGTTTAATAAACCCCATGCGGTGACGCCGCACGCGGGATTCAGTTACTTCCACACCGCAGCGTTCGCAAACTATCCCGCGATGACGTACTCGCTTGTACTTCCCACAGTGGCATTCCCAGTCCTTGGCAGGGCCGAAGATGCGTTCACAAAATAGCCCGTCCATTTCTGGTTTTAGGGTTCGGTAGTTGATCGTCTCCGGCTTTGTGACTTCACCAACCACCTGACCGTTTGGAAGGGTGCGTTCTCCCCAGACACGAATCCGCTCTGGAGAGGCAATACCAATTTTGACGTAGTCAAACCGATTCTCTATCTGTTGTCTCATCTGAAGTATGAATTATGAAGTATGAATTATGAAGTGGCAAGGATGAAGTGCAAAATGCTTGTTTTTTCATCCTTCATCCTTTCCACCTGGGCCTTTATCAGACCTCGTCTTCTTCCAGTTCTTCGCGGCTTAGGGACTCATAGGTGGGTCGAGTCGGTGTCCGGCGGCTCGCGCCATCTGCCATCAAGTCAACTTCCACATCCCGGCTGCTGCCATCTTCGCTCGTGTCCACTTTGTGTACCGCAATGTCCAGACCGAGAGATTGCAGCTCGCGCATCAAGACCTTAAAGGACTCCGGAGTTCCCGGTCGGGGAATTGCCTTGCCTTTAACGATCGCATTTAGAGCTTCGTTACGACCCTGCATGTCGTCAGACTTCACCGTCAACAGTTCTTGCAGGGTATAGGCGGCACCAAAGGCTTCCAATGCCCACACTTCCATTTCTCCAAAGCGCTGACCACCTTGCTGCGCTTTGCCGCCCAGAGGCTGCTGCGTCACCAGCGAGTAGGGGCCCGTGCTCCGGGCATGGATCTTGTCATCTACCAAGTGAACCAGCTTCAGCATATAGGCTCTTCCCACCGCTATAGGACGGTCAAATGCCTCCCCGGTACGACCATCAAACACGGTAATCTTGCCGGGATTTTCTGGATCATAGGCCCAAGGGGAGTTTGTTTCCTGGCTGGCTTGTTCAAGCTTGCCATGCACCGTACTGCGCGACGCTTCTTCCCCATACATTTCATCAAAGGGAGTGATCTTAAAGCGGACTCCCATGTTGTCGCCTGCCCAACCGAGTAAGCATTCAAACACCTGACCAACGTTCATCCGGCTCGGTACGCCCAAGGGATTGAGAACGATATCCACAGGCGTTCCATCCGGCAGGTAAGGCATATCTTCCGCTGGTAAAATTCGGGAAATAATCCCCTTATTGCCGTGGCGTCCTGCCATTTTGTCGCCGACTTGGATCTTGCGTTTTTGAGCAACATAGACCCGTACGACCATATTGGCTCCTGGCGGCAGTTCGTCGCCCTGCTCGCGGGTAAAGACGCGGACATCCACCACGCGACCTTTTTCACCGTTGGGTACCCGTAGGGAGTTGTCCCGCACGTCTCTAGCTTTTTCCCCAAAGATTGCCCGTAGCAGTTTCTCTTCCGGGGGCTGATCCGATTCGCCTTTAGGCGTCACCTTACCTACGAGGATATCTCCCGCTTCCACCCAGGCACCGATGCGAATAATCCCCGTTTCATCCAACTGTCGGAGGGAATCTTCCCCGACGTTAGGAATTTCACGGGTAATTTCCTCCGGGCCTAGCTTGGTTTGCCGCGCCTCAATTTCGTACTTCTCAATGTGGATGCTGGTGTAGACATCATCAATCACCAGTCGTTCCGAGATCAAGATCGCGTCTTCGTAGTTGTAGCCTTCCCAAGGCATGTAGGCAACGAGGATATTTTGTCCTAGCGCCAGCTCTCCACCTTCAGTGGCACTACCATCCGCTAAGACCTGACCGACCACTACATCATCCCCAACAAACACCAAGGGACGCTGGTTTAAGCAGGTGTCCTGGTTGGAGCGCTGGTACTTCTGGATTTCGTAGTAGGTTTCTTGCCCGTTCGCGTCGGTGACCTTGATTTCGTTGGCATCAACATAGGTGACTTCCCCCTCGGTCTTTGAGACAATCACCATCCCGGAGTCTCTCGCAGCTTGAGCTTCTAAACCTGTTCCCACTAAGGGGCGCTCCGGTCTCAGCAAAGGCACCGCCTGCCGTTGCATGTTTGAACCCATCAAGGCACGGTTAGCGTCGTCGTGCTCAAGGAAAGGAATCAAGGAGGTGGCAACAGAGATAATCTGTACCGGAGACACTGCCAGGTAGTCTACCTGGTCGGGGGTGGTAGTCGTAAACTCTTGCCGATACCGCACCGGCACCTGAACTCCTAAGATGTAGCCGTCTTTATCAATGGGGGCGTCGCCGGCGGCTACCCGCAGGTCGTCTTCCTCATCGGCACTCATGTAGATGGGGGGACGGTCTTTGAGGACGCGCCCGTTTTCTACCACGTAGAAGGGGGTTTCAATGAAGCCGTAGGCATTGACGCGGGCATGGGTTGCCAGAGAACCAATCAATCCGGCGTTTGGTCCTTCAGGAGTCTCAATCGGGCAAATGCGTCCATAGTGGGAGGGGTGAATATCCCGCACGGCAAAGCCTGCCCGTTCCCGTGTCAAACCGCCAGGACCCAAGGCAGACAAACGCCGCTTGTGGGTTAGCTCGGCTAGGGGGTTGGTTTGATCCATGAACTGGGACAACTGGGAGGAGCCGAAGAATTCCTTAATCGCTGCCACTAATGGCTTAGGGTTCACTAAGCTAGCGGGGGTGAGGGTGTCGGCGTCGGAAACAGTCATCCGTTCGCGAATAATTCGCTCTAAACGGTTTAAACCTACACGGACTTGGTTCTGTAGTAGTTCTCCCACGCTTCGCACGCGGCGATTTCCCAGGTGGTCGATGTCATCGGTGCTGCCGACATCAAATTCCAGGTTGATCAGGTAGTCTACGCCCGTCAAGATATCTTGGGCTGTTAATACCCGGACGGTGTCGGGAGTGTTGAGCCGTAGCTTTTTGTTGATTTTGTAGCGACCGACTCGACCCAAGTCATAGCGTTTGGGGTCAAAGAAGCGGGAATCTAGCAACTGCTGTCCCCCGGTGACTGTGGGGGGTTCACCCGGTCTCAGTTTGCGATAAAGTTCCAGTAGGGCTTCTTCTTCCGATGGGTTGCCTTCTTTATCAAGGGTCTTTTGGTAGTAATCAGGGTGACGCAGGGCGTCGATGATTTCGCTATCGGAAAGCCCTAAAGCTTTGAGGAGAACTTGGGCACTTAGTTTGCGAGTTTTGTCAATCCGCACCCACACCAGGTCGTTTTTGTCGGTTTCAAACTTTAGCCACGCTCCTCGGTTAGGAATTAAGGAGGCGCTATAAGTCCGGCGTCCGTTTTTGTCGGTTTCAGATTTGTAGTAAACTCCAGGCGATCGCACAATTTGGTTGACGATTACCCGCTCAGCACCGTTAATAATGAAAGTACCCCGGTCAGTCATCAAGGGCAAGTCACCGATAAAGACTTCTTGTTCTTTAATTTCTCCGGTTTCTTTATTAATCAGGCGCGTCGGAACGTACATTTGCACCGCATAGGTACTGTCACGCCGCTTAGCTTCGTCTACATCGTACTTGGGCCGCTTGAGCTTGTAGTCTTTGCCCAAGAAGTGTAACTCCATTTTGCCGGTATAGTCGGTAATGGGTGAGAAGCTATTGAGTTCTTCAACTAGTCCTTCTTCCAAGAACCAGCGGAAGCTCGAACGCTGAATCTCAACTAAGTCTGGCAACAGGTAGCTGGGTGCAGTAAAGGTCTGAGTAGTCATGCGTCTCCTCTTGTTGCAGTATGATTCAGCTCGTACCACCCGTCCGAGCCAAAGGCTTCGCCTTTATTTATAATGAATGGGACTTGTTCCGTCACTGAGCTAGCAATAATCAAGCTTAGGGTGTTATACAGTGGACAGAGCAATTTCCCGATCGCTTTCTCAAGGGTTGAGAAATCTCTTCTGCGTTTAGTTGCAGTGGTAAGCTTAAAACTTACTCGGGTAATGTTAGTAAGTAAATCTTGCAAAAATTTAAAATTTTCTTAGCAGGGGCGACGATCGATCGGTCAGCATAGCGTTGATTCAAAAACGCAGTAGCAGCCATTTTAGCGGGTGCAGGGATTATTTGGGTCACAATAACTCTTCTTAATATTATGACGCACAGAAGCGGAATTCGACGACATTAAGCCGCCAAGGAAGGAGTGTATTGAGGGACTTTTTGTCCCGATTGAGCGCCGCCCTTAGACCAGCCCAAAAAGCTGACAAGCATTCTGTGTGGTTTGAGCCGCCAAGGTTTCGAGAGAGACACCCCGCAGTTGGGCAACATATTCTGCCACATAGCGGACATAGGCCGGTTCATTGCGTTTTCCTCGCTTGGGAACGGGGGCTAAGAAGGGGCAGTCGGTTTCCACTAGTAAGCGATCGCTAGGCACCATCTGGGCAGATTCCTGAGTAGTTAGGGCGTTCTTGAAAGTAACAATGCCACTGAAGCTGATGTAAAATCCTAGGTCTAAAAACCATTGGGTTTCCTCTGGCGTGCCTCCCCAGCAGTGCATTACGCCTTGTACCGCTCCTCGCTCTTGCCAAAACTTTTGCAACAGCTCGGTCATGGGAGCCGCCGCATCGCGGCAATGGATAATTACAGGCTTGTTGAGTTGTTGGGCGATTGCCAGCTGGGCTTCAAATACTGTTTTTTGTTTTTCTTGGTTTTCGGCTTTGAAAAAATCTAAGCCAATTTCGCCAATGGCGACTACCCGCTGATCGGAACGCGCCAAATCAAGAATTTGCTGGGCACTCTCGGACGTCCACTTCTCAACATCTAAGGGGTGCAAACCTACCGCAAAGGACAGCTCAGGAAATTTGTCCGCTAAGGCGCGAATGCTGTCAAACTCCGTCGGCTCCACACAAGAATGGACAAGACGCGTGACTCCCGCTTCTTTCCACCTAGCTTGTAACGCCTCCAAATCTTTTTGAAAGACATCAAAGTTGATGTGGACGTGAGTGTCTACCAACTGCATTGGCACAGGTTTTTGCGTCCTCTCTTATTCTCTTTAATCATTGTAACAATATATGACGATAGGCAAGCGAGGAATATTTCCCCACTTGCTGCCTGCACCAGAATTACAGCGTTACGGCATAAAAGAGACACTTCCCCACCTGTTCCTAGGGCTTGCCACCTCAGGAAGCGGTGGATTCCGATGCTCTTTTGAAGGCTCTAGCCAGGCGAGATTTTTTTCTCGCGCCATTGTTGGCATGTAATACGCCACGCTTTACCGCCTTGTCAATTCGGCTATAAGTCGTCGCCATCTGGTTGAAGATTTCTTGTTTGGTTTCTTCGCTGGGTTGACGGCTGTAGCTTTCTACACTGCTAAAGAACTTCTTCATCAGCGTTCTCACGGACGATTTATAAACCTTGTTACGCACGCGGTTGCGTTCGGCAATTTGTATACGTTTAGTTGCAGATTTGCTATTAGCCACGGGAATTTATGCTGAGGACAGATGTAATAAACAAACATAACAGAAAAACCACTATAACATTTCTGTGCAAATCGATTCCGACGACTACAAAAAATCCAGGTTAAGCTATAAAAGTGAGTCCAGGCACGAAATCGGCATCTGAAATCCCAAAGAATGAGGATGCTTTAGACTAGATGCACACCACGGGTAATCCCTAGATTGGCAAAGCAAGCTCCATGCTGCGAATTATCACTCAGCAGACTGAGGCCCAAACTGAACTGCGACGTATTTGCGATCGCACTCACGATGATGCGATCGTTCACAAAGAGGCGACCGTTCGCGAAGTCTTGCAGGCGGTAAAGCGCCAAGGCGATAAAGCACTTCTACACTACACCGAGGAGTTTGATCAGCAAACCCTGACGCCCGATCAACTGCGCGTCAGTGGTTCTGAACTGGATGCCGCTTACCAACAGATATCCAAAGAGTTGCTCACCGCCATCCAGGTTGCCTGTCGAAATATCGAAGCATTCCATCGACAGCGCGTTCCCAAGTCCTGGGTGCAATTCGGCGACGACGACATTGTTTTAGGCAAGCGTTACACCCCCGTCGATCGGGCGGGGATGTACGTTCCCGGCGGTCGGGCGTCTTATCCAAGCACAGTCCTGATGAACGCTATTCCCGCTAAAGTGGCAAAGGTTCCCCGGCTAGTAATGGTGACCCCCCCAGGGCCAGATAAGGCAATTAATCCAGCGGTATTAGTTGCTGCCCAAGAAGCAGGAGTACAGGAAATTTATCGCATTGGGGGTGCCCAGGCGATCGCGGCTCTTGCCTACGGAACCGAGACAATTCCCAAAGTCGATGTGATTACAGGGCCGGGAAATATCTACGTCACCCTGGCAAAAAAGCTGGTGTATGGCACCGTCGGCATTGATTCCCTAGCTGGCCCATCAGAAGTGCTAATTATTGCTGATGGGGCGGCTAATCCCGTACATGTTGCGGCTGACCTGCTAGCACAGGCAGAACATGACCCCTTAGCCGCCGCCATTCTCATCTCCACCGATCCTCAGTTGGCGAAACAGGTGCAAGGGGAGGTTGAGCGACAACTCCAAGATCATCCGCGCCGCCTACTCACCGAAAAAGCGATCGCCCACTATGGCTTAATCATTGTTGTTGAATCCCTAGACGCGGCGGCTGAACTCTCCAATGAGTTTGCCCCAGAACACTTGGAACTAGAGGTCGCTGAACCTTGGGATTTACTGGAGAAGATTCGCCATGCTGGAGCAATATTCCTGGGTTCTGCGACCCCTGAAGCCGTAGGAGACTACCTAGCTGGCCCCAACCACACCTTACCGACCTCTGGTGCTGCCCGCTACGCCTCTGCCTTGGGTGTAGAAACCTTCATGAAGCACTCTAGTTTAATTCAATACTCCCCCACCGCCCTCCAAAAAGCAGCTTGGGCAATTCAGGCCCTTGCTCAAGCTGAAGGTTTACCCTCTCACGCCGACTCTGTACGCTTACGAACAGAGGATGAATCTTTGTGATGGGTGACTAGTTATTGCTCACCTTCAAGGGGTTGCAGTGGGAAAATCTGGAAGATAATCCCCAAACCTGTTAATCTGCAACCTGCAACCCTTTACTGACAACTAGCAATAGATAAGGAGTTTTTGGGTGCTAAAGACAATTTTGGTGGCTCTTGATAGTTCAGAACTATCGCAGGGAATCATTCAAACCTTGGAGCAACTACACATACAGACAGCAGCCAAAATCATTCTTTCCCATGTCCTTCCCTCCTCCGAGTCGGATATGGAAATAGAAGCAGACTTCCCTCACAAGTCTGAGGAACTGACTTATCGGCACGTTGAAAAACAGCTACAAACTTACCAAGAAAAACTTCCCTGTCCAAGTGAGATAGAAATCGTTATCGGCGACCCCGCAGAAGAAATTATCCGCCTTGCCCACATCTACTCTTGTGACTTAATCGTGATTGGCAGTCGCGGTCTGACAGGTCTCAAACGAATTTTACAGGGTTCTGTAAGTAGTCAAGTGGTTGCGGATGCTCCTTGTTCAGTGCTAGTGGTGAAGCCTTCAGAAACTAATGAATAGTTAAGACCACCTCCTCTGCTGTTGATTCTCCCTATCTGCTTGCTCAAGTTCATATTTCTCAACGCCCTGACTGATCAGACGCCAAGAATTGACGAAGACGTAGCAAATTCAACGTTTGACCTACGTTTAGGGGCAAAAGAGACACTCCTTCCAAGCGAGATTGCACCCACCCTTCTCCCCAGTACCACTCGTGATAACCGTCAATTCCCTGACTGAGCAATAGACGTAAACAGTGGTCTTCTGCCACTTCTACGCGGTGTTGAATGGCTACAGGCCCCGTCCAGCTTGTAAATACTAACCCTTGATGTAGCCGCTCTGGTAATCCCGCAGAAAAGCGCTGAGGCCAGAGCCAACGCTGTAGCTGGCTCGACCGTAATAAAGTTTCACGGAGAACTTTCGCGGGTGCTTCGACTTCGATTCTTAATTGACTTTGTTGAAAAGTTCCAAACATAATTATTTAACTTACAAAGATTATTTTTTGATGATTGGCAGGAAATCAAAAAACATTATTAGCTGCTTTTATTGAAGATTTGGAACTTCAAAAAACAGCTAAAGCTTATACCTGAAAATAGGGTTGTTCAACTTAACTTAATTAATTATACTACATTGCTCATAGAGAAGATTTTGAGCGATCGCTAGCAAATAACCAAATTGAGCAACTTTTAAGAATTTCTTTACAGCCCTGTTATTTTTTTTGCCAATTTATCGTTCTAATACCCCGTTCTTTAAACCCTATTTTTATAAAACTGACGTTCAGCCTCTCCCTGGAAAGAAATCTCCTCTTCTGTCAAACAGATAAATTGAGTGCGTAGCCGCATAGACTGGTGGCGAAAAAACCCTACTCGGCTTTCCCCTCATCCTTAGCTGACCAACCTAAAATAAGAATTGAGAGTGTTAAGAAGTGTAAGGTTTTTCCATGGTTGATCAGTTAGTTCGCGCAACGGCGGCAGATGGAGGAATTAGAGCCGTCGGTGTGATTACAACGCGCCTCACCGAAGAAGCGCGGCAGCGTCACAACCTCTCTTACGTAGCGACAGCAGCCCTGGGTCGTTCAATGTCATCTGGGCTTTTGCTGGCATCTAGCATGAAGCAAGAAGGCTCAAGGGTCAACATTCACGTTAAAGGCGGCGGCCCTTTGGGGGGAATTCTTGCTGATGCCGGATTAGACGGTACTGTGCGGGGGTACGTTGATAACCCAGAGATAGAATTGCCTCCAAATTCTAAAGGGAAACTGGATGTTGGGGGTGCAGTTGGCGATCGGGGTTACCTTTATGTAGTCAGGGATGTTGGCTATGGTCATCCCTACTCCAGCACCGTTGAGCTAGTCTCTGGGGAAATTGGCGATGATGTGGCTCACTACCTCGTGACTTCAGAACAAACGCCATCGGCCCTGTTGGTCGGTGTCTTTGTCGGTGCAGAGGGAGTAACAGCCGCTGGGGGAATTTTAATTCAGGTGCTGCCGAAAGCCGCAACCGATGAAGCGTTAGTGGAACTTTTGGAATCTCGCGTTGCTGGTCTGGCAGGATTTACCCCCTTATTGCAAGAAGGTAAGACCTTGCCAGAAATTTTTGAGCAGTTGCTGGGCGATATGAACTTGTTTATCTTTCCAGAAGTTCAGGACTTGCGCTTTCACTGTGCTTGCTCCTTTGACCGAGTTTTAGGCGCGTTGAAGATGCTTGGTGAAGACGAGCTTCAGGACATGATTGAAAAAGACGATGGCGCGGAAGCCACCTGCCACTTCTGTGGGCGAGTCTATCAAGCAAGTAGTGATGAACTGACACAACTAATTGCGGATTTGCGAACGGAATCAGTTTAGTTGCGACTTCAATCGAAACTATCGGGTAAAAATACAAATAGTTTGCTCAATAGCTGCACAAAGCTATCCATTTCTCCGCTTTTCTAATCAATGCGGTAGCTCTTTTCCAAGCCTTCTCTGATAATTAGAGAAGGTTTTAATTTTGCCCCTAAATATGAGTGCTAACTTTAAAACGGTTGACTGAAGGGATAAAGTTCGCACAGAGCTGAGCTAGTTATCCTTTCAGATGAATTTTGGCAAAGGACTAGTCCGGTTTTCTCAGCCTTCTTTGGAAACAGTAGATAAGGGCATTTAATGAGGAAGATGCGGCGTCTATGCTTCAGGTAAGGGCACACTGGGATTATACTCAGAGCTTGCCTGTTTACTCTTGGGAAACATGGTGTAGCTTTTTCTAACCAAGGGGGGTAGGATTGCAACAACAAATGGTGCTAAAAAGCACATTGAATCAGGCAGATCATGTGGTGGTGTGAGTCATGACAAGAAATAGAGACATTTCAGATCGTTGGTCTGCCGCGAGGTCGCCTAAACCAGGTCAAGTAGGATGGCGATCGCCAAAAGGTGGGGCTAGACCCAAGCCGCCTGTTGCTCGCTCGGTTTCGGGTGCAGCACCGCAACGTCCGGCTACACCACCACCGCCACCACCACCGCCACCGCCCCACCGTCCGGTTCAACCTCAAGATTCTCATCAAGCGGCTGCACCAGTACCGCCAGCGCCAGAGGAGAACCGTCCTCGTTGGCGAATGAACGGGTGGTTTTGGGCAATCTTAACGGTGGCGATTTCCGGAGGGATCGGATTTACAGCCGTAGCGTTGCTGTTGAAGTTACCAGCGGTACCCAACTGTCCGGCGACGTTTTGGCCGACGGCTTCGGCGTCGATGCGTCTTTACTGCGCCCAATTAGCCGCGAATAAGCAAACAACAAAAGATTTGCTCGAAGCGATCGCCTTAGTAGAAGTCTTGCCCGGTGACCACGCGTTGCGTCCGGAAATTAATCGCCAAGTTGAGCTGTGGTCGCTGGATATTTTGAAGATTGGGGAAGAGCAGTTTCAAGCCGGGAAGCTGACTGAAGCGGTCGCGGTTGCTCGCAAAATTCCTAGCCATGTCCCTGCCTTCAAATTAGTACAAGACCAGATCGACCGCTGGGAAGGGATTTGGAAACAGGCAGAGGAAATTTACCAACAAGGCGAACAACAACTGCGACAGTCCAATTGGAACCAGGCATTCCGAGAAGCTGTACGTTTATCAGCAGTTCGTAATAACTACTGGGCTACGACTCGCTACGAAGAATTGGTGGATAAAATCCAACTTGGGCGGGAAGAAAGCGGCAAGCTCGATCAAGCTTACAAACTCTACAAGAGTAATAATGTCGATAACATTTTGCAAGCCATCAAGCTAGCTGAGGAGATTTCTCCCAGTAGTTACGCTTACAAAGAAGCGCAAGACCTGATTGCCGATTCTTCCAGCCAGCTGATTAAAATCGCTCAGAACCGACTGGATAAGCGAGATTGGCAAGGAGTGATGGAAATTGCCAATAAACTGCCTGCCAAGCTGAAGCTGGATGAGATGCAAGCTGACTTGACGAACCTAGCCCAGGCAATTTCTAGGGCAGAGGAAGGAACGGTTTCTGGACTGGAAGTAGCGATCGCTAATGCTCAGAGTTTGACTCCCGCTCGTCCGCTTTACGACAAAGCGCAGCAACTCCTCGGTCGTTGGCAACTCGAAATTCAGGATGTCGCCCGTCTCCAGAAGGCACGGGATTATGCTCAGACGCCGACAGTGAATAATTTAGTGGCAGCGATCGCGGAAGCCCAACTCGTTCCCAGCAATAATCCTCGCTACTCAGAAGCCAACACTCAAATTAAGCAGTGGACAAACCAGGTGCAAACCCTGGAAGACCGACCGATTCTCACCCGTGCGGAGGAAGTGGCGAGTTTTGGGGGGGTTGCCTCTTTAGAAGCAGCAATTCAAGAAGCGAGTGCGATCGGCTCTGGTCGCGCCCTCTATCAGGAAGCGCAAAATAAAATAGGGCAGTGGCGGAGAAATGCCCAACGGCTGCAAGACCAGCCTTACCTGGATCAGGCTTCGTCACTGGCGAGTGCTGGCAATTACCCGGCGGCAATTAGTTCCGCGCAACAAATTCGTCCAGGCAGAACACTGCACTCAGAAGCGCAAGGGAAGATTAGCAGTTGGCAGGCAGAAATCCAAGGTCAGCAGCGCTTGCAGGAGGCGTACCAATCAGCCGCCTCAGCAACTCCGCAAGCCCTCGCCAATGCCATTCGCGTTGCCAGACAAGTTCCTAATAGCTCCAAATCCCGCGCTAGTGTGCCAGAAGTTGTTAATCGTTGGGCTTATCAGATTTTGTCGATGGCACAGGAAAGGTCATCTACGAACGTATCGGACGCGATCGCGATCGGCAAACTGATTCCTTCTGGCACAGCGGCTTATCCAGCCGCACAATCCCAAATCCAAGCGTGGCAAAGGAGTCTAGAACCCATCTATCTCACACCACCGCCACAACCGATTACCGAGCTTGCCGAGCCAGTTAATTAGTTCTTATAGCGGTTCTGACTCGCATTCATACAACGCTGATGTAGGGGCAGTCCTTCGCCCCTACTGTGTGATTGCAGGTGGGGTAGTCTTGTGTAGCCTTCACTACAGCAGGTCAAAGAAGTTACTGTCAAGTTCGTAGCCTAAAAGCTGCGCCATAGACTGCAAGCGAGAGTTGCTTGGCAAACCTTGCTGTTTTAGCCAAGCGTGCAGAACGAAGATTTTTTCCATCACAAAGATTTCCAGGGATTCTGGGTTGTACTGGATGCCTTCTACGGGATGAAATTGATGAGGTACGAGCATGGCGACATAACGCCCTAGTTCTCCGGATTTCCAGTCAAGGAGAAAGGGCATCCAGGGATAGCAGGCATCCAGGCGAATAAACCACAGCCGAATTTCTGGAATTTCAGAAAGTTCACGAGGATCATCAGCCTCGCGCTGGTAGTCAATCTCAAACTGGAGCTGCTGTTCAAGAGAGGCGATCGCGCTTTCTTTTTGCAGCGATTCGACTAGGGTTTTTACTGGGGACAGATCTAAATTGTTGATGTCGTCAGAATTGATCGTAATCTTAGTGGTCATAAATTCAGTTGTTAATCAGCTTTCCTTGAATTAGTGCTGCGGATTATCCAGTAACTGAGGGAAAGGGAAAGAATGGCGATCGCTAAACCAATAATGTGAATCCCTGAAGTTTTTTCCAAGTCAAGAATAATAATTTTTCGGGCAACAGCAACTAAAGACGTAACAATAACTAGTTCAACTTGAACAATATGTTTTTTAAGATAAGCAGTAATATTTTCTAAAATTTCTAAGGCAATTAATACATTTAGAAATAAACCAAAAATCTCAAATAATGATTGGCTGAAAAAACCGAATGGAGGAGTAGTTAACTCTTGAGCAAGGAGGACAATCAGGTCAAAAACAGCAACCAAGATTACCGCCACCATCACCACAGACAAAACTTTGGAGATGAAACCTTCAACGTGGTTTATTCCACGGAGAAAACTTTTGTCGCTACAAGACTCTTTAAGTAGACGAACAACCTTATTTAACCGCCGCATTTCCCTATCTATAGAAAACTGCTTTCCCTGATGAATAGTACCACGGATGCTTCTCAGACTTTTGTACTTCCACTTCAGCAAGACCTAAGCCAAATGTGTTGTTAGCAACAGTCTTGCCTCAATTAAGGCGAAGTAATACTTGGGTAAATTCGTCAAGGGGTAGATGGCTCAATTCTCCCCTTTTTCTCAGGCAGTTTGGGGCGATCGCTCTAACCGTGCAGACTTATGCGAGCATTAGTATCACCTGATGCAGGCAATTACTTAAATCCCACCCCCGAAATTAGCACGCTAGATGTGCGAAGAATTTCCTGAGCTCGCTTGGCTGCATAAGTTTGGCTGTAGGACATGGTTACATAGCAATATTCGTTTGTGTCTTTGTACCAGTAGAACCAACCGGATACCCGCGACAGATCGCACCCTTCAGGGTTGGGAGTGTAGCCAACATAGCTTTTTGACTCAATTCCTTTCGTCAAGCGGGTGATTTGAGCCGTTGCGGGATTGATTGTCAAAGCCATTGTCACAAAGGCTGTGGTTTCAATGGCAAGACAACAGGTAACTACCCCTAAGACAGGACGCACAAAAGCGATCGCGTTGCTTACCTGCTTTTTCATCGCAGTATCTCCAGGAAAAAAGACTGTTCAGTTTTAGTATTCCCAGGAGCAAAGGCCGGATTCTTATCAATCAAGGGAAAATACAATTTCCTACGAATCACACACCCTATGCGATTGGTGACATAACGATAACAATCCCACTCGTACAGGCGGGATCGTTAGGAGCGCTGGCATTGTTAGTGTTCAAGATCGCGCCGCCTTGGTTGATAGAACCGCTAGAATTAAAAATCGCCCCATCCTGGAGCGATCACATTCTTCGGATGCTATATATTGTCATACCGCCTAATACTTGTGGCACTGACCTGAATCCTTACAGCGACACGACAAAGTGCTTGACATTTATTAGAGAGTATCATCTAAACGTGCGCCTTACAGGTCTGTTATTAGCCTTGCTTTTCTGAGAAAGAATTGCAGTACAGTCTCTTCGCGGGTAATAATGTCAGCTCTGCCATCCATACCCAATTGGATTTGGCATTTCTTTTGACTGTTTCCTAAAGAAAGGGCTGTTGGCTCAATTGTTAATTCATAAAAAGCACCAGCAGCAGTTGCTTGTGGATTAGTGCTGTTTATATTTGCGCTATCGTTGTTATTTTGACGGGTAATTGCATCGGGAGAAACAGCCTTTACTTTACCATTGAGAGTGCCGTAATCAGGATAGGGACAAGCCTACACTCGCATTTGCACTTTTTGACCAATCTGTACCTTGCTTTTAGCCTCAGATTCAATCGCTGCTTTTACGACTACAAGGAGCATTCCTGGGGACGATTTGTGCAACTTCCTCTCCTATACGTACCATTTGACCGGGGTTTCTTAGATTTAGCTTAGAAATGATACCATCGGTGGTAGCTGTAACAGCGGTTTCTTGAAGCTCAACTTCAATTTGTTTAAGTTCCCTAGTATCTCGCTCTAGCTGTTTTTGAACTTCAATTTGTTGGTTAATTATAGCTTGGCGTTCTCTTTCTAAGGTCGCTTGATTAACTTCTCCAGAAGCTTTTTCTTGAGCTATACGTTCAGTCGCAATTGTGACTTCTGCATCAGTTGGATTGAGAGTAGCATGGGTACGTTGCCGTCTGGCTATAGCAGCTTCTACAGCTTTTTTGAGCCGTTCGATTCTACGACTATTTACTCCAACAAACCTTTAATCTTTCCCGTACTTGAGGCTGGGTATTCAGATAATCTTTTAACCAGTCACACCCCCGCCCTAATAGCCCATCTAATTCATCAATCCGCCAAATCAGCACCTTGTTCTGCTCAGGAGAATTACCCTGAACATGCGCGAGAATGTAGTTACCATCCGGGCTAAAATGTATTGGCGATATAAATGTAGATGAATACTTATACTGTGCAAGTTGTTTACCTGATATATCCCAAACACGATAAATTCCATCATCTGAAGCTGTGACAATCCGCTGACCATCCGGGCTAAAAACAGCAAATCCAACCCTGCTTTGATGCGGTATTTCCAGTAATTGTTTATCAGAAGTATCCCAAATAATCGCCTTATTATCTGGAGAAGTAGCAAGAACTAATGTTCCATCTGGACTAAAGCTAGGGCTATAAATATCTTGATTCGCTTTGAACTCTGATAACTTTTGACCTGATGTATTCCAAATGCTCGCTATATTTCCATGAGTCGTAACAATACGCTCCCCATCTTGACTGAAGCTAGCACCCAAATAACTATTTTCACTTGCTTGAAATTCTACTATTTTTTCACCCAAAATATTCCACAAACTAGAGTAGTTATTGCCGTCATAATCAAACATAGCCATAATATAGTTACTATTAGGGCTCCAAATAATGCCTCTGGCTTTGAATGTAGTTATTAACTTACCCGAATCCGACCAAATTCTAGTTTTCTTGTCATAGGTTGTAGTTAAAATATGCTTGCCATCTGGACTAAAAGCAGCATACTCTAATCTATCCTCATGTCCTGTAAGCGATAATAATTGTTTTCCAGATGTATTCCAAACACGGGCCGTTTTATCATTTGAGGCTGTGACAATTAGTTTTCCATCAGGACTAAAATTAGCGCTATTAACAATATCTGAATGTCCTTGAAATCTTGCTAGCTGCTTACCAAAATTATCCCAAATTAATATAGATTTCCAAGTTGGGGTAACAATGTATTTACCATCGGGACTCCAGCTTGCTCCCGTCATAGCATCTTTTGACTTGATGGTTACTGGTATCCTATCGGATAAGTCCCAGATACGAACGATGTTATCTTGTCCATAAGTAACAATATATTTTCCATCTGGACTCCAACGGGGGCTTCTTTGATTTCCTGTCAGTTCGGTGAGTAAATCAGCTGATAAATCCCATACTTTTACAGCTTCATCTCTTATATCCCAGACTTTTATAGTGTCATCGGTTGTAAAAAATTGCTTTCCATCTGGACTAAATCCTGCATCACCATTCAGGACTTTCTCATTTTTTATTTCTCTAATCAGCCTGCCAGATAAATTCCTAACATAAGTTCTGTAAGGCGTTGATACGAGAATACGCTGGCTATCAGGACTAAAAACAGCATGCATCGTTACCCATTGATCATCGGCTTTAAATTGTGCAATTTGTTTACCTGAAACATCCCAAATATAGGAGTCATTCGAGTTAGTCAAAATATATTTTCCATTCGGACTCCAATAAGCACTGTTAACAGCCATTGAATGTCCTGTGAATGTTCGCAATAGTTTACCCGATGTATCCCAAATACGGGCAGTCTTATCATCAGAAGCGGTAAGAATATATTTACCATCTGGGCTAAAATTGGCACTATTAACCTTGCCTTGATGTTGAAGTTGTAGTAATAAATTACCCGATAAATCCCAGATGCGGGCTGTTTTATCATTAGGGATATTAGCTATGCTTTTACCATCCAAACCTGTTTCAATAACAAATGAATTTCCAGAAGTCGTAATGACACGTTTCCCATCTGGGCTAAAACTGGCACTAGTTACATCTTCTTGATGTTGAAGTATCGCCAATTGTTTCCCAGAAAAGTTCCAGATACGAACTGTTTTATCATTAGAAGCGGTGAGAATATGCTTGCCATCTGGACTAAAATTAGCAATAAAAACTCCGTCTTGGTGTCCTTTTAGTTCGGCTATAAGCTTACCGGACAAGTTCCAAATACGAGCAGTTTTATCATTAGAAGCGGTGACGATGTACTTTCCATCATGGCTCCAGTTCACAGTTGTAATATTGTCTTTATGAGCAACAAATTGTTTTATTTCCCGAATATTATCGAGTATGCTTTGTAAAGCAAAAATTGGACTGCTTGCAGGATATTTTTCTAGAGACCGTCCATTTTTTACTATTTCTTTTAACTTTTGCCCTGCATCCACCGCTGTAACTAAAGATTCAATCTGTTTTGTTTCAAACTGCTTGAGCGCTGCAACTCCTGCTTGCTCTAATCTTATACCTAACTGGGTTTCTCGTAATTGATTAGTTGATATAGTTGCCCCGACAAAAGCAATAGCTGCTCCGATAAGAGAACAAACAAGAACTCCACCACCGATACGAATTTGTCGTTTGGCTTGATGTTGTGCCGTGGTTAAAGTCTCGTTAGCTTGTGCTAAAATGCGACTCTCTTCTTCTTGAAATGTTAATGCAGTGGCTATTTCTTGTTTTTCAAATTCCTGGCTAGCAGTTAAAAACTGGTAATCTTGCTGACTTAAATTTTTATTAAACACCCAATTTTTTGCATCTTCTAATGCTTTCCCGCGCAATAATCTAGAATTATCTTGACAGGCTGAAGCAAACCAAGCGGATAATGCTTCTGAATAAGGTCTTA
Source organism: Kastovskya adunca (assembly GCF_059505785.1). Lineage (NCBI taxonomy): Bacteria > Bacillati > Cyanobacteriota > Cyanophyceae > Coleofasciculales > Coleofasciculaceae > Kastovskya > Kastovskya adunca. Next base: position 151,506 of record NZ_JCACLG010000047.1, read on the forward strand.
AATCGGCAAGTGCTTTCTCTATCCAGTTTAAATCAAAAACTGTTGCATAAATACGGTTATAAACCCTTAAATATCCCTGCTGTTCTACAACTAATCCAGATAGTCGTAATTCTATTTGTTCTGCACTATCCGAAGCGGGAATTTGCCCTAACTGTAAAATTTTCTGATATAAACCAAGCAATGCACCTGTATTATGCTTGCTCATCAAAATTCTATCTTTGATGGTTTTTAAATGGGGCGGTTCGTCAAGGGAATCCCAGTTTTCAATTATTTGCTGTCTAACAATATTTTTCACCCATTCAACTTCTGTAATTTCTCCCTTTGCTTTTAGTGATTCATAATGAATAAAGTTTGGGGAAGTTACTAATAAATCGCATAGTTTTTGTGTAAGTAAGGGTTGTCCTCCAGTCCATGCTAAAACTTCTTGCAAAATAGCTTGTGGATTTCCAAACCCTTTTAAACCTGATGCTAAAGGTGAAATTTCGTGTATTTGAAAACCATTAATTTGAATTGCACGACCGATATTAAAGGGGGTTCGTACTTTATCTGCGATTAAATCGCTCGGTGTTGTGACTCCGAGAAGGACAAAATTAATTCTATTAAATTCGCTATTAAAATTACGTTTTTCATAACAACTCCTAATCCATGCAAAGAAATCATCAGCCTTAAATTTTAAACTTAAAATACTATCAATTTCATCAATAAAAATGACTATTTTGCTTGGAACATTTTCTAAGAGAAATTTTTCGACAAATATATCTAAACGCTGTATTGGCGGTAATTCGCAGTTTTCTTTCCACCATGTTCTAATAAATTCGCTAGGGTTAGCTATTTCAAAATTTGCAACTAATGTGTAAACAATACCTGCATACCACTGTTCCGGATTTATATCTTTACTACCGCGTCCAGAAATGTCAATCGTAGTACAAGCGATTCCTTCTGCTTGCAGTCGTTTGATTGTGCGAACTTGCAAGCTAGTTTTACCCATTTGCCGGGAATTGAAAATATAACAGAAGTTCCCCGCTTTCAGTTGGTTATAAAGGTCAAAGTCTGCTTGTCTAACTACGTAACTGGGAGTATTTTCTGTAAGGCTCCCACCAATTTTATAGAAAAAATTGTTGTTCATTATTTAGCTAGATTACTAATTAGTTTAAGGGGGAAGTTTTTGAATTTATTACAAACCCCGGTTTTTTTGCTTGTAAACGTGCAGTGTTACGCAGCTAGTTGTATAGATGCGCGTGACGGCAAATAGATCACTTATCTTTTACACATATAATTTATACCGTCACACATCCTAATGAAGGCTATATTCTGTTGCGGCGAATTAACACTTCTAATTGATTTTTTTGCTTGTCAATTAATGTTATTTTTGGATGGTCTGGACTAAACTTATTTAGGAGTTGCGATCGCTCCATTTCAAGACTTTCCATTTTTTCGTATGCAGCATTTGATATAAGGGCTTCTACTACTCTTTCATAGGGTTGTGGTTGTGTGTTAGCTAGCTGTTTATACAGATCCTGAAGTTGAGCGTCAAAATGCTGAATTACTGAATGTTGAGGTTGAAAAGTTGCTAAATTTAATGCTCGATCAACTTCCATTTTGGCGATTGATTGTAAAATACGACCAGTAGAAATCTGCGGTACTTCTGAAATGGATACCCCCAATCGTAATAATTCATTTCTGACTTGATCTAGCATCTCCTCATTTCTAGCATCCATCATACCATTTCCAAAAACTCCGTTTAAATATTGCTGCAAAAGTTCTTCTGCTGCTTTATAATCTGCGATCGCACTTTCTTTATTCCCTAAATCCCGATACAGATTTCCTCTGAAAAAGTAAGCATCAGCAGAAGAAGCATTTTCACTAATGACTTGAGTCCAATCTGAAATTGCTTTCTGTTTTTCGCCTAACTTTTCATAAGCTCTAGCCCTGTTCCAGTATGCAACACTACTAAAACCTAATCTACCTGTATTTTGCCTAATGACTTCGGTATAATCTTCTACTGCGGCTTGATAATTCCCGAGTTCATAGTAAGCATTTGCACGATGATAGTAGGGTTCTTCAGCTTTAGGATTGAGCCGCATTGCCTGCGTGAAAGAAGAAACCGCAGCTTGAGAGTCTTTTTGGCAGTCCTCTTGAAAGTGCCCCATGCCTATGAAGTCCTCTACCGTATTAAGATATGGTGGTTTAGGAGTTTGACAATCAGTAGAGGCATTAGAAGCTGGTATTTGTGCAACTAATGGTATCGAAAAACCCAGCAGCAAAATAGATGATGCATAAGCTAATAAGGAAGATATAGAGAAGGCAAATTTCATAAGTCTGTAATCCAGAAGTGTTTTCAGTTAAAGTAGGACTAGTTAGTGTTTACAGGTTGCACCTCAAACTTTATTCCTACTAATCCCATTTAACCTTGACAGCAATTGAGTTCGCATAGGAGTATATCGAGTACGTATCGACTTTGTAACGAGATTGAATATTTTAAAATTTCGCCAAATAAATAAATTTAGCAGTTGTAATATCAAAAATGCCACGTTCAGTTAGAGTACGCCCTGAATTTCTATCAGAGGTCAAGTCGGCATTACCGCGTAATGGCTACATTCGTCAAACCGATTTAGCTGAATATTTGCAAATATCTCAATCTACTATCAGCAGTTTTCTTAATGGCAGACCTGTTGATTACCTCAACTTTAGAGAAATTTGTCGAGCTTTGGGGCTGGAATGGCAAGATATTGCTGATTTAACTGCTGATTTAACGGTGGAAAGTGGAAAAGATGTATTTTCATCACCCTTACCACCCACCACAGAGGAAAATAACAAAGGAACTCAAGAAATATCTTCATCCCACTTTTTTATAGAACATCCATCTGGGCAAGTACCATTAGATTCGCCATTTTATATCAAGCGTTTCCCAATTGAAGAACGCTGTTACGAACAAATTCACAAACCCGGTACTTTGATTAGAATCAAAGCACCCAGACAAATGGGTAAAACTTCACTCTTATCAAGAATTATTGATAAATCATATTCTCAAGGGGATTGTGCCGTCATATTAGATTTCCAACTCGCAGCACAGCAAATTTTTGTCAATTCAGATAAGTTTTTACTTTGGTTTTGTGCCAGTGTTGGTTTAGCTTTAAATATCCCGAATCAAATTGATGAATATTGGGATTTAGCAGAAATCGTGGGTAGTAGCATGGCATGTAAAGCCTATTTTGAGGAGTATCTACTACCAACAATTGGTAAGCCACTAACGCTTGGTTTAGATGAGGTTGATAAAGTTTTTGAATATCCAGAAATTTATCGAGATTTTTTTGGATTGCTACGTGCTTTACATGAAGAAGGCAAACGGCGGGAGATTTGGAAAAAACTGCGATTGGTAATTGTACATTCTACAGAAGTTTACGTGCCTCTTGATATTAATCAATCACCCTTTAATGTAGGTTTGTCTGTAGAATTGCCTGAATTTAATAATAAACAAATTTTAGATTTAGCCCAAAGGCATCAATTAAATTTGGATGAAAACGAAGTAAAAAAATTAATGGCGCTGGTGGGTGGACATCCCTTTTTAGTGCGTCTTGCCCTTTATCATATAGCCAATATGGATGTTACTTTAACAGAAATACTACAGAATATTACAAGTTCATCAAGTATCTATGCAGACCATTTACGCCGTCAAAGTTTAATTCTTACGCAACAACCGGAATTAGCAGATGCGATGAAAAATATAATTGATAATAATTTTGCCAAATTATCGGCAGCAACTAAATTTAAATTACACAGCATTGGATTGGTAAAACTGCAAGGAGATAGCGTATTACCACGCTGTAATTTATACCGTCAGTATTTACAAATTAATCTGTGAAAAAGTAAATATCTTGTTGACCAGAAGAAAAACAGAGAGCAAAAAAATCGCTTTCAACAGCACAAACGAACTATGATTTGAACAATAAAATGGACAAAAAGGACAGGATCTACTTCACAAATTCATAAGACAGTATATACTTCAACGCTTTCAAAAACGTCAAGATTTAAGTACAGTAAGCAACAGAAAACACCAACGACCATAAGGCGGGCATTTCTGTAGGGGCTTGATACTGTTCCTTGCCCCTACCTGATATGGCTCAATGCGTAGTAAACGCCTTAGCCTTACTTCACTTCAAACGCCCCAATGTCACAGGTGCCACCTTGAGGACGAGTGACGCCTCGCTGATCGATTGTAGGGCAAGTATTGTTGTTACCCTTGTTAATCGCTGGGCTACCTGTCAAAAGCGCTCTAGTTTGAGTCGCACCACCATTATTGGTTAACGCTCCCAGCAGCGGATCAGCGGTGGTAATTCCACTCGTGCAGGCAGGATCGTTGGGATCATTGGAATTGTTGGCGGGAAATTGTAAGTTATTACCACCATTCGTCATCGCAGAAAAACAGTTGTGCTTGATGTTCCAGTTATTGCCACCATTGTTGGCTCTGTTGTTGGCAATAATCGTATTCTTCAGCGTAACATTACCGTCTCCGACAATCCCGCCACCTTGAAAGCCAGCATAGTTGTCGGCGATCGTGCTGTTGGTGATGGTAATCTTACCGTTAGTTCTCATGATTGCACCGCCCAAACCGCCCTTACCGTCACCACTCTCCGCTCGATTGCCAGAAAATGTACTATTGATAATGTTCAGTCTGGCACTGTTAGCGTTCGAGACCGCGCCGCCTTGGTTGCTAGCCATATTCCCCGTGAACGTGGAATTACTAACGGTAAGCAGAACAGTGGAAGCACCACCAGAATTAAAAATTGCCGCCCCAAATCCTTGATTGCCCGTACCTGTCACTTTATTGCCAGAAAAGGTACTATTTTCAATCGCGGAAGTATTATTTTTGTAGAGTTGGCTGAAGACTGCGCCACCTTGAAAAACAGCGGTGTTGTTGGTGAAGGTGTTATTACGTAAAACAATTTTTCCGCTGTCACCATTGCCCCCGTCATAGTAAATGGCACCGCCTCCACCACCAGAGCCTGAAACCGTTGATTGATTCCCGCTAAATGTGCTGTTGGTAACCGTTAAATTGCTCAGTAAGTTATTGATTGCACCGCCGTTTCCGGCTTTATTCCCGGTAAACGTACTCTTGTCTACAAACACCGTACTTTCACTTTGGGTGTAGATAGCACCCCCACCATCAAATTCTCCACCTCTTGTAGAGACGTTGTTTGTAAATTTGCAGTTTATAACTGCTAGTTTGCCTCTGTAGCCGTTATAAATGCCTCCCCCTTCATCGGTGGTAAAACCGTTGGCAATTGTTGAATTCCGAACAGTAAGTTGAATGCCATTGCCGAGCGTCTTGAAAATGCGATTTTTTCCGCCACCATCAAACGTTACTAAGTTTTGACCATCGATTAAGGTGTTGGCGGCAATCAGTTTCTCACTACTGACTCTAATCGTAACCGGGCTGGAACCACAGTTAAATGAGACAGTTCCACCGCCTACCAAGGCTGCCGTCAAGGCTGACTCCGTGCAACTTCCCGCTGTTCCATTACCGATAATTCCAGCGGCGGCGGCGGGTTTTGCTGAAGTGAGAATTAAAGAAAATCCGGCGATCGCGCTCAAGAACAGTAGTGGTCTATTTGAGCCAAGATCTGATCCTAATTTAAAGAACTCGTGAAGTTTAGTTAGGGTAGTTTCCTGGAGCGTCAATGCGAGATTATACTGGTAATTGGAAGACAAGCTTCTTTGACTTCTGAGTAAATTCACAGGCTTAATCCTTATATAGGGTAATCAGAGGGTTAATAGGGTTAACGTTCTGAGCTGAACTAAGCCATCTGATAACTGCGTTAGGGGTCGAAATGTTGAGGGATACAACAAAAATCGACCCTAATTAACGCAGCCAATTAATAGGTGGGAACTGCACATCTAACTAGTTCCGGGTTTTAAAGTAAAATCCGGAATTCTTGCGGTATTCTTTTCTATTTCTCGATTAATTAGTGAATGAATATCAAGTAACGAGGAATAAACAAAGGGAAACAAAAGCCCACAATTAGTAAGAGAAAGCCTTTCTCCATTCATCACTTTTGCCTTCACTTGTCGGACTTATTTGGGCCCATCTATTTAAAGTTTGTAATCAACACTGAAGTAGAAGCCATCATCCTGAGCGTTTGTCCCCCGGTCGTCGAGGTTGACCAGTGGCAGTCCGTAATCTAGGCGCAGGTTCAACTTTGGCAGTGGTTGCCAGATCAGTCCGATGCCAACTCCAGCAAGAAAGCGCTGTCGTTGCAGTTGGTTGGGGTTATCCGAGACATTCCAAACTCCTCCCATATCAAAAAAGGGCGCTAACTGGAAAGTGGCTTCTCCCGCTTCATTGCGTTCTAGGGTAATGCGGTCTTCTACAGAAAAGCGGATGCCATTGTCTCCCGCGCGCACGTTTTGTCGGTAGCCTCGCAAAGATTGACCGCCGCCAATTACAAACTGCTGGGAGGGGAGCAGGCTATCTGGGGTGAGTTGTACGTCGGCTTGCAGGATGAGGAAATTGTCTGGGTTGAGGACTTGCACGCGCTGCACTTGACCGAGCCAACTGAAGAATTGACCATCTGGGATTGGGTCGGGATTCGTCGTGGCATCAAATAAGCCCGTACCGATATTAAATTGCGATCGCACTGCCCAAGCTCCCTGCACATCCCGGCGAACGTACTCTTGCCCCAACTTAATCACACTAGTGCGGCTCGTCCCATCCGCTTCCGGGCCAATCCCAAACGGCGTCGGGCCCGCAAATGTAAAGGTTTGACCATCCTGGTAAGCAAAACCCACCGACACCGCCAACTCTTCGCGAGGCGAACGAACTAGGGGCTGGCGGTAACTAATTTCATACAGTTGAGACTCTCCCCGGATATCCAATGCGTCTAAAGGAGATTGGGTGACGCGGTTGCGGGAAGGGGCGGCTCTCAGTTGCAGCGTGCCATCTTTGGCATTGAGAGGGAGGCGATAGCTAAAGTCAAGAATATCCGCGCCGCTAGTAGTGGTGTGGTAGTAGGAGGCGGCAAGTTCGTCACCGATACCTGTGAGGTTGCGATCGCGAAAACTAACACCCAAGCGTTCTGAACCCACACTGGGAGGAGAATAGTTGTCTACACTTACCCTCGCTTCAATCGGGTTTGCCTCTGTTACCCGCACTACCACAATACTTTTGCCCAGTTGAGTTCCAGCCTTGAGACTCGCTTCCACATTTTCAAATAACGGGTTAGCTCTCAGTAGCCTCAATTGGTCTTCCAACTTACTTGTATTTAAAGGCGTACCCGCTCCCAATTGGACGCGGCTACGGACGTAATCAGGATTCAGACGCTGCGTTCCCTCTACCTCGATTTTTTCCAGACTGCCTTCAATAACGCGAATCTCGACAACGCCGTTAGTCATACCTTGGAGAACAACAGCCCTAGAGGTGAGATAACCCTGGTTGAGGTAAAGCTGAGTAATCGCATCCGCCACCCCTTCAAGTTCCTCAGAAGAAAGCGATCGCCCCTCATACTGTTGAAGAATTGGGTTTAGCTGCGATTGATCAAAAACAGTGCTACCCGTCACCTCAATCCGTTGAACCGTGATTTCAGGGATAGGAACAGGTGCAGGTTCTGGCATGGAAGAAGGGGACTCTAAGGGCGGCTCCTCCTCCAAATCAGGTAAATCTAAAACAGGTGCAGGTTGCAAAATACTGTTACTTGGCTCCGGCGGCAGACTTTCCGGAGGTGCAGGAACCGGAGCGTTTTGAGCCTGTAGCGATATCTCCTCCTCCTCCACCGCCACATCACTCCCCGTATCCAGTAAAGGCATTACCGCCGACGTAGCCTCAGCAATCGTTGCCCCTCCCGGCATTGCCCAACTCAATAACACCACACCAGGAAGAGAAACCCTGCATCCAGCCCTCAAAAGCTTTGTCTCCCCTTCTTCCTCCGTGCCCTCTCGCCTAGTGTGGTTCATTACTCTTACTCGTAAAGACTGCCGCATAGGAGCGTACCTTCCAAAAACTTCACTCCTTTCGCTTTACGTCTCCACGGAGAAAAAGTCCGTCATAATTTCAACTTAAATTTGAAAATTCCGAGAAATCACTGAACTTTTATTCTTTATTAACCAATAATCCGGTTCTCACCAAATAGCTCAGTAGCTGTTATCGAAAGCCACTTCTATTGAATGGTGAAATATGGATTCAACCATAAAAAATACGGGCTTATTGCTAGCAGTATTGCCCCTTTCCCAGGGACTCGTTATTGCCAAAGCACAAGCAGAACCAATCGTTACCGCCAATGACGGCACGGGTTCTATTGCCGCTCCCGAAGGTAACACCATTGAAATTAGAGGCGGGACGCTTTCTGGCGATGGAGCCAATCTTTTCCACAGTTTTGAACAGTTTGGGGTAGAAACCAACCAAATTGTCAACTTTATTTCCCAACCCGGAATTCAAAACATTCTCGGTCGCGTTGTGGGAAATACCCCATCAATAATCGATGGCATCCTTCAGGTTACAGGCGGAAATTCCAACCTATTCTTGATGAATCCATCAGGTATCATCTTTGGCCCCAATGCCAGTTTGAACCTGCCTGCGGCATTTACAGCAACAACAGCCACAGGTATTGGCTTTGGCGACAAATGGTTCGATCTTTCCTCCAATAACTACGCCGAGCTTGTGGGTACGCCCGATGCCTTTGCCTTCAATACTCCGCAACCGGGAGCGATCGTTAACGTGGGCAAGCTAGCCGTACAACCGGGACAAAATCTGACCCTACTAGGGGGAACCGTCGCGAGTACGGGAGAGCTAATTTCTCCTAGCGGTAACATTACCCTCGCCGCCGTCCCCGGCAAGCAAGCCGTCCGCATTAGCCAAGCGGGACACCTGTTGAGTCTAGAGGTTCCCCTACCAGATAGCCCAAACTCCGCCTTAAGTTTGCCACAACTCCTCACTGGTGCAGGAGGCGATCGCGCAACGGGATTAGCGGTAAATGATAGCGGCGAGGTAGAACTGGCGGGTTCTGGTATCCGAGTGGAAGCGGGAGATGTAGTTGCCCGTCAGGTGAGGGGAGGAACTGCCACCCTATCAGCTGACAACAATTTAAGCCTAATAGAAAGCCAGTTGCAGACAACTGGGGATATGAATTTACTGGCAGGAAATACCGTTCGGGCAAGGGATAGCCAAACAACACCCTTTCTCGCTCAAGCTGGAGGAAATTTAACGATTCAGGGCAACCAAGGAATTGATATTCTCGCCCTCAATCACCCCCAAACCCCCTTCCAAAGCGGCGGCAACCTCAGTTTAGTGAGTGATGGGATAATTTCTGGGGATGCTAATTACGCCAGTGGCGGAAATTTCTCCGTTCGTAACTTAGCAGGTGAAGCAGGCAATTTTGTCAGTCTCTACGACCCGATCATTACTGCCGATGGCGATGTCACCTTTGGCCCTTACACTGGGGCTTCCTTAAAGATTGTGGCAACAGGCAGCATCAACATTACAGGCGATATTTTAATTAACGCCATCGACCCTAGCTTAGACCCCAGCAGTCGAGTGTTGATTTTAAACGCAGGCGTTCCTGGTACTACTGATAACGTTAGCTTCGACTACTTTGATTTCGATTCCTTCACTGATTTTGTCAAAACTCCCCTGACCTCACCCGCCACAATTACCGTTTCTGGAACTATTGACTCGGAAAATGGGGAAGCATTGCGAGTCAATTTGTCAGCACCGGGGGATATCACAACGCAAACCATCCGATCCTATGGTGCAGATATTGAAATTATCAGTACTGCTGGCTCGATTAATACCGCCGATCCCGTCAATCAACTCTACTCTCTAGATTCTCGCAACGGTGCGGGGAATGGGGGGAAAATCACCCTTTCTGCGGCAGGAAATGTGACAGCCGGGGAAATTGACTCTTTTTCCTTATCCGGCAGTTCGGCATCTGGCAATGGGGGCGATGTCAGCATCACAGCAGGTGGCGATCTTGTCGCTGAGAGTATCGAAACTTACTCGCGATGTGATGGTTGTACCTCTGGCGTTGCGGGTAATGTTCAACTAAATGCTGGTAATGATATTGCGATCGCGCAAGCCATCGATGCTCAGAGTATAGGAAGTGGCACAGGCGGCAATGTCACAGTTAATGCTGGTCGATACTTCCGCGTGCAAAATGCGTTTAGCAACCCTATCCTCGATCCGGGCTTTAGTATCAATACTAACGGCAGTGGGGGCGGTTTAATTCAAATTACTCATCAAGGGGGAGTGACCGTAACTCCTTTTGAGGTGGGCGATGCGACAACAAATGGAACGGCAAAAGCTATTGTCTCTGGTGATTACACTATCTCTCCACCCGAATCCTTCCCGGTAGGATTCGCCTCCCCTTCGGGTAGTATCCTCATTAACAGCACTCCACCGCCACCGCTACCACCAGCACCAACTCCAGTACCAACTCCAGCACCAACTCCCGCACCAATTCCAGCGCCAATTCCAACTCCAGCACCAATTCCCGCACCAATTCCCGCACCAATTCCCGCACCAGCACCAATTCCCGCGCCAGCAACAATTCCAGCACCAACTCCAGCGCCAATTTCAGTGCCGGATCAAGATGTTATTCTCGATTTTCCACAAGACCCGCCGCCACCTTTAACAGTAGAGGATTTGGATGATGAGCAAATTCTCTGCGTAGCTAGCGATCGCGAAAACGAAAAGTCCCCAATCCTCCAAAGGTTTCCTCGCTGCGAAGAACAGCATCAGCGTCCCCTTAAACAAACCCTCCGTTAAATTTCCCCTGTTTCCCTGCTACCAAAACTAGGGGTGCTTCACTGGATTTGATCTCAGTGCGAAGAACAGCATCAGCGTCCCCTTAAACAAACCCTCCGTTAAATTTCCCCTGTTTCCCTGCTACCAAAACTAGGGGTGCTTCACTGGATTTGATCTCAGTTACCAGCTTTTGAAACTTGAAACTCAGCAAAGTCTACATGGACATCTTTAGGAGTTGCCCAAGAAGAGTCTCCCCCACCGAAAAAGGTTGAGAAGAATATACCATCGATTTTTAGATCGTCAGTTGTGCGAAAAGTCAGTTTATCTTGGTCAAGAACTAGCTGACTATCAACCCAAACCTTAACCCTGCCATTTGCCTTCCCTGGTTGATTTAAGGTCACTTCCTGCTCTAGGTGGTGCCAGACTCCGGGTCTAAATCGCCAGTTTCCCCTACCCATTGAAGTGCCATGTTTATCGCTGGTGGGCAGGTAAGCATATAGTTCTCCATCTCCGTTTCGCCGCCACATAAAACGAGTTGAGAAGCCATCCTTGCCATTGGGAATTGTTCCACCACTGTTGCCGTCTCCCCCAAACAGTCCTGGCAATTTTCCGCCTTTGACAAAGTCAAAATTATCACTAAAGCGGACATAGTAGCTCAACTGCATAGTGTCTCTAGGAGCTATACCCAGATTGGCATAGAACTGTCCTCCCCCAATGGGGACTTTGTTTTTACGAGCAACACTAGGACTAGCAGAATTTTTTGGGTAACGCAGCCTCAGCACTTTGGCAAATCTGCGGTTGGGGTCGTTGATGACTTGCATATTTTCTTCACCCCAAGCTCCACTGTTTTGGATATTCCAGGAACTTCTCCATTCAGGGTTTGCGAATCTATCTGACCACAGAGGCTCAAGACGGCGAGAGTCAGAGACAACCGTTACCGCCGGCGATGAAGAAACCTCTGGAGGGGTAGAACAGCTTAAGGTAAGCAGCATCAGCGCTCCTCCTAACAGACTGGGGCAAGAAGCCCGCAAAAAATTGGTGTATTTAGGTTCACTCATCTCAATCTGGGTTAAGAGCAGAAGCTTAGATTTAGGGCAGGCTCACCCTTACGAGGACAAGTCCGGTAGGGTTAGAGCTTTTACTTGGGTGTTGACACTGTTTTTCTGGACAAGCTGTTTTTGCTGAGAATTGTTGTCGATCGCCACCTGTTCAATCGTCACATTTTGAGTATTGTTGAGCACCAAAGCATGACGGCTACTCTGATTCAAGTTGAGCTTTTTCAACGCAACTTGAGCAACATTTTCCAGAATTATACTATCTGTGGGCTTTTTAGAATCGGAGGCGGTCTTAGGGGAAACGTGGCGCAGGGTAAAGCCCATCACTTGTACATCTTGAAGGGTGTTTTGGGCAGCCGGGGTGGATGAATCTGGGCGAGGTCGGACGAAGAGAGCCGCTTGTTGCCGCTCTAGATTGTTATGAACTAGCAAAATAGTCCGCCGAACACCCTCTCCGTTGAGAATGGTATGACTACGGGAAATCTCTAAGGGTTTGAACAAATCGAGTTCGCCAATTGGGAGGTTAATTTTAACCTTGCCTTGAGGAGGTAGCTGATCGAGTAAAGCTTGCAGTGCAACGGCGTCATCTTTTCCATCATTGGGAACGACGCCATAATCAGTGGCTTCAACAACTCTCTCTACTGGAGACGATTTAGCCACAACAACCTGAGTATTCCATAGGCTGGCGAAGTCTCTAGCCGGATGGAGGATACCTGCAAAAGAACACAAGATAATTGCAAAGGTAAATAGCTGGGTGACGATCAAGAACCGGGAGGTGCCAACTTTGGCAACTCGTTTCAAGCCTTTGCCCTCAGCGGTGATGCTCTGATTGCCTCGGTTTGACCATTTTTGTTGGGCGAGATTCATCTGAGTCCAGATTTTGATCAGCGAGGAAATCCACTGACAGACCAACAGTAGGGGAAAATGAATCGGCTTGAGGTGAGACTGACGTCCGAAGAAGATGACGATTAGCATGAGGGGACGGCTGAAGATCACCCAGGCGATGAGGAGAGCTGTAGCAATCCAGTTCCTTTGAAACATAGTAATCAACAACAAACTCGGCGTAAACAGCGAAGTCCAGTAGCTAATCCGTTGATCGATGAGGCAGTACCAGACGAAAAAGCCTGTTTTCCTAGGGCCAAGACCGATCGCGCGATCGCTATTTCGCAGCATATTGCCATACCAGCGCCGCATATTTTGGTAAGCGCGGTCAACCAAGGAGCCGGAAATCGTCTCAATCGAATAAACAATCACATCGGGGACATAAATCATGTCGTAACCCCGCTGCAACAGCCAGTACCAAGTGCTTTTGTCGTCTCCGGAGAGAAACTTAAAGCGTCCCCACAGCCAATCATCTAATGTGTCGTTTTCTAACTGAGTGGCAAAGGTGGGATGCAGGGCGGCTTCGGCACGAAACAAGGAGAAGCGTCCCGTCAGGCACATTATTTTGCTGGAAAGGGAAACGGAACACATTTGGTAGTGCCGCTGAGACATCCGCAGGTGAAACCACTCGGAGAATACATAAGACCCCTTAACAATGGGTAATTCATCTGTAGTCAGCGCCCCCATTTTGGGAAACACACGGAAGAAGGGAAGGCAACCGCGCAAGGTACCCGGTGTTAACTCGGAGTCTCCATCCATGAGAGCCACGATGGCATCTTTGGGCAAATTCAAGCGGGCGAGTTCTCGCAAGCCATCTGACATCGCTTTACGTTTGCCTTCCCCGGTTTGTACCATTTGGATCAGGTGAATGGAACTTAGTTCCGGGTCAACTGATTTGAGTACCTCCAAAATCGCTGCATTTTCCTCATTGCTACTGCTAGTCACGAGAAGGACGATGGGTTTTGTCAGAGTTTTTGCTTCTAAGGCGATCGCTTTAAATACCCGTTCTGTGATCCAAGGTTGCTCTTTATAGGTTGGCACCAATAAGCAAACCGTGGGCAATTGTTCAACGGGAATTTTATTAGCCCGCCGTCGCCAGCGAGGGAATACCCAATGGAGGTAGATGCGAGAGCGGATGACTTGAAAGACCCACCAAGACCATCGCCACATGCCGACCATACCCATTCCAATCAAGCCAGATACCCCTAAAAGGGCGACGCGATCGGGGTCGCGGAGTAGGACGAGACCGAGAAAACCTACGATGGAGGTGAATACAGCCCATAACCCACTGCTGAAAGCCGAAAAGTTGTTCTCACTATTGGAAGAGGTTGATTTCATCGGTATTGCTAGAAGTTATTGAGCAAGTTAACGATTTAACTGCTTTTGGAAGGTCACTTCGGTTGTCTGTCCTACACCACAGAATCGTCGGGATTTTGCCTGCTGTGGGTTCGGCGGAATGCTGACGACGACTAAGGCTAAAGGCTGTCCCTGCAATTTCACTGGGATGCTGGAAGGGAGGGCTTGAGTCTGTCTGAGGGCGGTTTGCTGCCAATCGCTCTGGGATAAACCAATGGGCTGAATCAGTTCAACCTCGCCAGTGACCGATTCAGATGAGTTGGAAAAATGAACGCGGACTGGCTTTTGACTATCAATTTTGTTAGCGACTTCCGCACTCACCACCGTCTCAACCCAGAGTTCGTTGCAATCTAGAACTGTTAGAAGTGGTTCGGCTTGGGCTACCTGTTCGCCTTGCTCGCGTTCGGTGTTGTAGACAATACCGCTAAAGGGCGCTGATACCTCTTGAATTTGGCGATCGCCTTTTGCTGGGGTAGTCGTACTGACGAGAGGGCGATTTGTGTAAAGGGCTAAGGCTTGGTTTACATGCTGCTTGATGCTTGCGACTTGAGCCTCCAAGGTTTTCACCGTCGCCTCTTGTGCTTGAATCGTTTGCTCTAATCGGGGGCGCTGGCTAGACAAATCATTATTGTCGGGGTCAATACCGTTTTTAGATGCCTGCAAGGACGTGACGCGGGAACGCAGAGCTGATTGAGCTTGCTTAACTTCTGCCTCAGCCGATTGCCAATCCGACTGCGCCTTCTCCATTTGCTGTCTAGAAACTGCGCCTTCTGCGGCTAACATTTTGTAGCGTTCGTAGTCTGCTCGCGCCGCTGTTGCCTGGGCTTGAGCCGCCCCGACAGCCGCTTGCTCTTGGCTGACCGCTTCTGAGGCGAGTTGCACATTAACTTGCTGTACGGCGTAATTTTGACGGTTTAAATTCTGCAACTGATTTTTTAGCGCTGCCAAAGTCTGCCGTTCTGCGGTTAGTTGGGCTTCCTTGATCTGAACTTCCCCTTGCAATCGGCTATTTTCCAGTTGTGTGCGGATGCGTTCTTTTTGTTCGGAATTGACTAAGCGTAACTTGGCTTGTTCGTCTTCGGGTTCGCCCTGAATGTTGAGCCGAGCTAGTACTTGCCCCGAGTTGACCTCTAGACCCGGTTTGGCATAAAAGGCTTCCAGGTTTCCATTGGCTGGTGCTTGGAGCCGCACGATCCGACCATTGATCGTTGCTTGATCGACGGTAATGTGAGTCATGCGATACCAAATCGAGCTGGTACCAACGGCAGCGGCGGCTAGGGCGAGACTGATAATGCCTGCCCCTTTGAGGAGACGCCAAGCCAAAGCCGGTTTATTTGTATCTTCAGGTAGAGTGAGTTCTGGCTGCAACGTTGCCAGGTTCGACCAGTCTGGGGTGGGGCTAGGTGGACTGAGGTGGTAGCCCTGTAGATATTGAAGACCCACTTCCTCAATCAGCGATAGAGTGACGGCATCGCTTACGAATTTGGCGGCAACCTTGGTGAGTGATTGGACTCCTTCGAGAATTGCCCGCGTCAGGACGCGACTGCCGGGATCGGTTTTTAATTGTTGGATCAGCTGACCATCTGCTTTTACCAGATCGACATCCAGTTGCTGGCACTGGAACAGGGTCAGATACTGACTGGTAAAGTCATCTAGAACGACAGAACAGCCTAAGTTTTTGAGTTCGCGAATAAATGCCCAGGCGGCGGTAAAATCGTTGGCGATCGCCGTTTCTGTCAGCTCAAAACTTAGTTGATTGGGATTAATCTCCGACTCATCAAGTACGGTTTGGACATATTTAATCAGAGAAAAATCATTCCATCCCTCTCCGGAGAGATTGACGGAAAGATACTGATCGGGATACTGAACTAATAAGTCTGCCGCTTGGCAAATAACGAACTGATCAATTTGCTGCAGCGTTTTGGAACTAGACAAAGAGGGAAGAAAATCTTGGGGAAGGTGTAAATTGCCCTCCTCATCTCGCCAACGCAGGAGAACTTCGTTGTGTAAGACGGCACCTGTTTTTCCATGATAAACAGGCTGAAACCATAGCTCCAATTCGCCTGTATCAATGGCGTCCGGCTGATTTGAAATAGCGGCTCTTTTGGCGCGCGATTGCTCGAGTAGCATAGATTATATCTCTCCAAAAACTCTTTTACTGCCAAGTTCGTTCGGCAATAGCTGTAGCAAATCAGACAAAATTAGAATTATTTATGAACCTTGGAAAATGCTGAGTGAAGCTAAGTTCAAAACATCGGACAGGAAAAATACATTCGATCTTCTTCACTTTCTTAAGCACTCACCAGAGTTAAGTAATAGGGAAAGCTGGTTTATACCAGTAACACCGTAAATGTTCGGTTGCACTGTTGTTATTTTTATGAGATACCAATCAAAATAAAAGTTTTTTAGGAGGCTCTTTATAAACTCTTCACGAAATTTACGAGGATTATAAAGACTTTCTAAACTTCGACCAGCCGATTTTGTCGAAGAGCGAGAAGGAAAGAACGACTCGATTTAGTTCTTTTTACTAATGAGCGAGTTAGTATAAGGGTTGGAAAAGTTGGCTTGATGAGTATGTCCAGGTAGAGGGTGAGCTTTGAGCCTAGCTAGAACCTTTGCTGGCTGGACATTTGAGCTGAATGAGCTAATTCTTGAGGATTGAGCGTGATTGCTGATAAGATGGCTCGATGCTGAAGCAAAGAAGGAAATGGCGCTCGCTCAGGAACAAATAAATGCTCCGTGAAGTCTCTGATCTCGGCTTCGCCTGTAAGATTACCGAGTCGATAAAACCAAAGTTTTAGCCCTAAGTAAAACAACGTACCCTAGAAGCAGGAAGTAACTCATCAAGTTCTTGTGGCAATCTAGTAACTAGACACCGATGAACAGGGAAACATCTATGGCAAGACATTGCGACACAAACTCAGACAGAGAAGACATCCGAGTTAGCGCCACCTCCAAGATTTGGGCATTTGCCACAGGAATGCTGGCAATTTGCATTCCCCTTGCTGATGAAACAGACAGTGGGCCCCTTCTTCCCCTGGCGGTGATTTCCGGTGCAGCCATCGCTACAAGTGCTGTTTGGCAACCATCGAACAAAAAATTTCGGAATAACGCTTTACAAGCCACTCAGGTTGAAGCACTAGAGGAACGCATTGCTAATTTAGAAACGATTGTTAGCAGTGATGAGCTAAATTTGCAAGGGCGAATTCAGCGACTGGAAATGTCAGACAAGATCAAGGAACTTTAAGACCGCCAAACGGCATCTACAGCCTAACTCTGCGTCCCTTTGTGTAACCGCTGCGGCTGAAGACATGTCAACATCAATTTACAAAATCCCCAACTTACGCGCTGAAAAATAAGAGAGAAAACCCGCTCAAATACAGTCCTAGTAAGAGCACGCTCTCAAGGCCGATATTGGCAAATCCATACTTTTCTCGCCGCAACAAGCCCAACAGGAGAACGCCTAGCATGACGATTGTTAAGGCGACAATAAAAATTTGCGGCTGTTGCAAGTCGTGATAGATCGAGCCTTCCCGATAAGCAAAGTCAGAAAACGCGATCACCAAGACATCAAAACTACTGCCACCGAGTACGCCCCCTAGCGCCAGGGCTAAGGCTCCTCGACGTACAGCAGCAACTGTTGTTACCAATTCTGGTAGAGCCGTAACAATTGCTGTAAATAGCCCACCAACTAAAGATTCTGAAACCCCTGTCCGCGCGCTGAGGGATATTCCGGTTTGACCGACAATATAACCCGCGATCGCTACCGTAACGGCCAACAAAACAAACTGTAATCCTAAAACCGGGATGTCAGACTTTTCTACTTGCGTGGCGACGGTTTCTTCTTCCACCCACGTAGCATCCGTTGAGCGGGGTCTCCACATGGGCATTTCGTGAGCTTCAGATATTAAGCGCAACCCAAAGAAATAGGCGATTGGGATAATTAAGGACGCGGGATGAATCCAAAAAATATCGATTTGCGGGCTAGCCATTGCTAGCAGGGGGATTGCCAGCAACGTCATCAGTAGTGTTGCCTGCATCAACGTCGCTACAGAAGCCGCCGCATGTTCCAAATTCGCTTTGCGGTAAAACACATCGGCAATACCTAGAAAGACAATTTGGGCAGCAATACCGCCCAAGGCGTTGCCAACTGCGAGTTCGGGATGACCTGTAGCCGCCGCTGTTAGTGAGGTAACAATTCCCGATAAAGACGTGCTTCCACCCAAGAATAAAGCCCCGACAAACGCCTCCCCCAGTCCCGTTACTTCAGCGACTTGATCGGCAACCGTCGCCATGCGAGTCCCAGCAAAGGCGATCGCCAAAATCGCTAACAAAAATAAAGTAATACTAATAGGTAAAGATTCAAGCACGATAATTTCCTAAACAGGCTGGAGACACTAAAAGGCATCCTTCGAGAGGCAATCTACAATCCTTATTATTTCTTACAGACTTAGCCCTACGCCTGTACTCAAAGTCAGAGGTAATATCCTAAAAGCTATGAATGTAGTCCCTACTAAACCCAAAGTGCGTCATCAGGTTTGGCAACGGTAAATTGGAGGACACATTGTCAATCGTGGATATGTAGAGAGATGGAGAGCGATCGCACTTAATACTTCTGAAGATTTAGAAATTGTAGCAATAACCGCGATCGCGTCTATATATATATGTCTTGCCCCAAGTTAAAGCTCGTGAGCGACAGATGCTTTACACAACCCGACGGAGAAGGGCAGGCTTAGGAATGATGCAAAGATTCATCTATTACATCAGATAAACAGCGTTGGCGACACCTTAAAGCGATCGCCAAGCGCCTTGGCTTGTGCCTTACTAATAGATCGCTTGCCGTTTACCACCTCGGACACCACACCGCTTGAGCCGATAACACCCACCAAGTCAGATTGACGGGTGCCACTGGCTTCCATGATGTGTTGCAGGATCTCATGAGGCGCAGTTTTATCCATCGGATAGTGTTGTGACTCATACGCTTCAATCAGTGTCACTAACAACTTATGTAAAGCCCGCTCCTCGATCGTGCGATTTTTGGCAAATGTTAACCGCTCTACCACTGCCAAAAGGCGATCGTACTCCTCCTCCGTCTCGATCACTTTGGGAGCGACTTCAACGAGTAGATTTCGATAAGCATCTTGGTCAAAAGTAAGGGTCATTTTTCCACTTGCCATTGTCGTATTCGGCATGAGTTAAAAAGTACTTGTAGTAAACCGTTTGGTTTTCGTAGTCGATACCGACAATCAGGCGATAGTCGTTGCCTTTGATATTGAAGACGGTGAAGTTTCCAACTGCTTCAGCATCTCGGTAAACCTTACGAACGTCCTCCAAGTTTTGCCATTCTGCCTTGTTGACGGTTGCGTACCAGGCATCAATTTGCATATTGACATCGGGGTACTGGGCAGCATCAGCGCGGAGGTTGCGAATCGCAATTAGGTGCATTTGTCTTTACTTTCATATGCCATCAATGTATAAACTGTTCTTTTATACTCTCATTTTGAGAGGGGATTGGCAATAGGTGATCACTCCACCGTGCTAAGTTCGGAATGACAGATAATACTGATAAATTGAGCGCTCGCTATCCTCGCGCCTCGCTGAAGTGCGATCGCTCCTTTGCGGCTAGTGCTGGTATTGGCTACGCTACGAGAAGAGCCAGATGGAATTTAGGGTTGGGATTAAGGAGTGCGATCATGCTCTAACACCAGCAAGTCAGTAGTTATGTTAGCTGCCATCAGTCGCAGTAGGAACTTTAGTTATTGTTATCAGGAAAAATGGCAGACGTTACTGTACACCCAGAATGCCCCTTTTCAGAAGAAACTTTTAACCTTCTTTCACAACTGGAACAAGATTTTTATATAGCGCATGAAGAAGAATTCAAAAAGTATGTTGAACAGCCGCTTCAGAAGCTTTGCCATCAGGTAGCTGCTCAACTACCCGGTGAGATTATCAAGCGCATAGAGATGAAGCTCGATGTAGCACCGAATTTTACATTTAACAACTATGAGTGTAATTTATATCAGAAGTCAACGAATTTTACTAGTCAAAACGCTAGGTTGTTTATAGATCTTGTTCAAGATGGCTTTCTTTTTGGTTTATTTATCATCGATAAAACTCCTGATAAACAACGATTTATTCAAAACTCACAGAAAACCTTAACAAAAGAAGTTATTATCCAAAATACTCAATTATCTGACAAATGCTCACTGCACTCATCGTCGAAGAAAAGTCTTGATCATATTAATCTTTTAGGAGATTGGTTAAGGCATTTGGCTCGGCAGAATAGTGTTACTAAGAATATTCAAGCCAGCGTATATATCAGCTTGAAACAAGTCTTAATGTATTCTGAAAAACAGTTAACTGATCAGATAATACAGACATTAAAAGGACTCTTTCCTTTATTTTTATTAGCAACCTATGATGACCCGATTACAGCTATTAGAAAATATTTGTATCCACCAGCAATAAGATTTGCTGAGTTTTACTACAATCAGGGTTTAGCAAAGTACAACCAAGGAGAATATCAAGATTCAATTAATAATTTTGAACGGGCTTTAGAAAGATCTCCAGATTTAGCTGAGGCTTACAGCTACCGAGGACAAGCTAAAGCTGAATTGGGAGACATTAACGGAGCTATAGCAGACTATAATCACTTACTGCTCATTCAGCCTAAGAATGCTGAAGCATACAATAATCGAGCTAATGCCTACCATAAGCTCAAAGATTACGAGGCAGCAATTAAGGACTACAATCAAGCGCTAGATATTAATCCTAACTTTGTCTTAGCTTATTACCATAGAGGACGTACCTACTTAGAACTGGAGAATCAGGAGAAAGCTATTGAGGATTTATGCAGAGCAGTAGAACTCTTTGATCCGGAAAAAGATATGGATGATTACGAAGAAGCGCAACGTATCCTCAAAACAGTTCAGCCAGACTACTCAGAACCTTCTTTTACAGAGATTTATCTCAATGTCCGCTCTAAAAGTTTACGTATTGCTGAGCGTACTCTGCGCCGTTATCACTTAGCTCTCAAGACCAGGAAATTTGTAATACTCTCTGGAATTAGTGGCACTGGCAAAACTTGGCTCACCAAAGCGTATGCTGATGCAGTAAAAGCTAAATATCTTCCGGTTCCAGTGGCTCCTAACTGGACTACTAACGAAGACTTGCTAGGCTATCTTAATCCGATTACTAACGAAGAATACCACTACACCGACTTCAGCAGATTTCTAGAGGAAGCAGAAAAGGAGTATAAGCAAGCCCAAGAAGAAAAACGTACTCCTAAACCTTATCACTTAGTCTTAGATGAGATGAACTTGGCACGGGTAGAGTATTACTTTGCCAAGTTTCTCTCAGCGATGGAAGTGAGGATGCGCGAGGGAGAAGCCAAAATTGAGCTTGCACCAGATAAACAAGTATCGTTACCTCCCAACCTCTACTTCATCGGTACAGTTAACATGGACGAAACTACCCAAGGTTTTGCTGAAAAGGTTTATGATCGAGCGCAACTTATTGAGCTTGAGGTTTCCCGTGAAGAATTAGAGGAGCATTTGGGTAAAGCTCCATATCGTGAGATTTTAATGAATATTTGGGACTCTGTACACGTAGTTGCTCCCTTTGCTTTCCGTGTTCTGGATGAGATTCAAACCTACCTAGAAGAGGCGAGAAAGCTGAAAGAAGCCGAATCATCTGAAAGGTTAGATAATGTATGGAAAGAAGCCTTGGATGAACAGCTTTTACAGAAAATACTCCCTAAACTTAAAGGAGTTGATGAGAGAGTAGGAGAGGCTCTCAAGACGTTTGTTGAAATTGCTGAAAATGAAGGTTTTCAATTAAGTCACGCTAAAGCTGCTGCAATGCTTGAAACATTCAATAAGCATGGATTTACCTCATACTTCTAAACTTTGCTTTCTCAGCCTTGAAGGTGAACCACTCGAACTTCCAGCAGAGTGGCAGCCTGCTTTGCTGGAAGTTCGAGTGCCTGTAGAGCAGAGGAAAGAAGTAAAGCTTTGGCGACAAGGTACTCGGCTCAGCATCTCCCTACAAGAAATCAAAGGAAAGGAGCGGATTCTGGCTGACTGGTCTTTATCGAACCCCGGCTACTACCGACTGCGGCTTGAGTATCAGGGGAAGGTTGAAGATCAGATTATAACTGTTTGGCCTCAAAAGATTAGTCGTGAGGCTTTCGCTCAGATGCTAGAAGATCTGGATGCTCGTCTTCCAGCATCAGTAGCAATAGGGTTACAACGTACTGGGGCTTTAGCTGGCCTCAAATTGCCACAACCAGGTGAGACTACTTTAGCTCAAGAAATGGTTCGCCTGCGTAGAGCTGTCAATGGCACAGAAAATCGACCTGGGTTAATTGAACTCCTACCTACACTCGGTCACGACCCTCACAAAATTCTCAAAACCAATAAGATTTGGGTGCGGCAAGAGCAAGTCCGTAGACCTTCACTTAGTGGTCTAGTTCAGGCTTTTAGTCGAGGACATAACCTAGATGCTAATAGACGACCCATTCGCGTACCTGATACACGAGTTGAACACACTATTGATGTTTATGAGAACCAGTTAGTTAAGCTGTTTTTGGAGCTGGTCAATCAAAGGCTTCGACGAGTCCGGTACGTCTTTGAAGCTGACCCAAGAGGTAAGCCACTGAATGAGGTGAACTCTCTATTTACACGACTGAAAAAAGCTCGACAGCAAGCAGCTTTTCTAAACGAAGTGAGTCAGCCTAAACAGCAGCCCAATCAAATCACAATGGTTCTCTTGAAGCGTCCACCTTACCATGCTGCTTTAGAGGGATATCTTGAATTTATCAGAAGTCCCACTGTGCGGTTGGAGGATTCAGACCTCGATGCACCTTTGGAGAATTTGCCCCATCTCTACCAGGTTTGGGGTACTTTATGGGTAATTCAAACGCTGCTGGAAGTCGCTGAACAGAAAGGATATCAAGTAGAAAATCAATGCTTGGTGGGTAGGGATAAAAGCGGAATCTATGTCCGAGTTCTACCCAATAATCAGCCAGCAGTAAGTTTAATTCACCCTCAGCACAAAACGAGAGTTCAGCTAATTCCTGAACGAACCTATGGCAAGGATAGCAAGAAGAGCGAACTGCATAGTGATAGTCATAAACAGCGTCCTGATATAGCGGTAGAGGTCAAGCTAGCTGACCGCTCTCAGCGAGTCTACATCTTCGACCCCAAGTATAAGCTTGATAGTGAGACACAAGAGAATATAGGCAATCAAGGAAAGCCAAAGGCAGCAGACATTGGGAAGATGCACACCTACCGAGATGCCATCAGAGACACTCAAGGAAAGCGGGTAGTGCGCTATGCCGCGATTCTTTACCCTGGTTCCTACGAATTCTATACCGAGGGACTTGAAGCTCTACCAGCCTATCCAGGACGTGAGGCTGAACTACAGGAGCATCTGCGCCGCGTGTTAGACAAAGCATTGTCACGCGATTCGGTGTAACCCACGTACCCAAAAAATACAGACGCCCTTACCTTAAGGGTAGAGGTAGAGGCTTCAGACCTTAGTGCGATCGCAAATCGTCCGTAGGTTAGCTTGACCAAGGAAACCTAACATCTACTCTGATTCACTTACCAACTCACTCGCCTCACCTGGATAAAAGCTTTTGTCTAAAATTTCCGTCAGACTATAGGGACACTTCTGGGGAAAAGTTTCCTCTGGCAGATCAGTTTCTCCCATTGCTAAATCTCTGCCATTTTCGTAAGCTTCTGCTAGTGCATCCTCAAAGTAAGGTTTTAAGCTGGGGTTGTCTTTCAGTAACCGTAAAGTATCACGACGCTGCACACGAATCGTTGCCAGCCAACTACGACTGCGGCGTTGCGGTTGGTATTCCCATTTGAGCAAATGCCCAATCAACACACTCAACCGATTTCGCAGTTCTTGGCGTTGCTGTTTCCCCAACGATTCAATCTCCTCAATTAGATTGAGCAAGTCAAGCTGACTCCACTGGTGTTTGTGGAGTAAAGACGCTTGTTCCTGCGTCCAGGCGTAGAAATCTGTTTCGTAGAGGTTTGGTGCAGACATTGCTGCCTTTTCGTTTGTTTCCGGCACATGCATTACTGTTTTCCCACCTCAACCAACGTCTCTATTGTAGGACTGCCCTCCAGATGGGCGATTGATGGAGAAGTGTGAAGCTGATTGTCGCTGCACTCTACGCGATTCGGTGTAACCCACCAAACAGAAAACTCCCCTAGGGAGCCTGTAATAAATACCTTTTAGAGGTTATTTTAAGGTCGGCTTGAACTAAGACTTTAGAGCAGCTTATGAACCGTCGTATTGAACCGCAACCGGGTCAAGAGTCCGTCTGGGATTACCCCCGTCCTCCCGCTTTGGAGGACTCGACCAAACATATCGAAATTTTCTTCAATGGCGTTAAGATTGCCGATACGCACCGTGCCAAACGCGTCCTGGAAACCAGCCATCCCCCGGTTTATTACATTCCCCTAGAAGATATCCAGCAAGATTATTTAAAGCCAACCAGTCAGAGTTCCTTTTGTGAGTGGAAAGGAAACGCAGGATATTACACCGTTGTTGTTGGTGACAAGCAAGCGGGGAATGCAGCTTGGTATTATCCCGACCCGACACCAACCTTTGCCGCTATCAAGGACTACGTTTCGTTCTATCCCAGCCGGATGGAGGCTTGTTATGTGGATGGAGAGAAGGTGCAAGCTCAGCCGGGAGACTTCTATGGCGGTTGGATAACCAGTGATATTGTTGGCCCTTTCAAAGGTAGCGTTGGTACTTGGGGCTGGTAAATGAACAGAGTCGGTGAGTCGTAGGGGCACGGCATCTTCTCCGGGATTGAGCTGAGGTTCGAGAATCTGCTCGTCCTGAGTCGTAGGGGTAGGGCATGCCGTGCCCGCACTGAGTAGGGGAGGAAGGATGAAGAGAAGGCTGAGTCCTGAGGAGTGTCAATGGTTTGTTGCGCCCCGGCTCTGGGTGTCCCCCTACTGAGGATTGATAATTTTCAGGAAAAGGGGATAATCTAAGTTGTTTATGATAATAGTTATCATTCTAAAATAACTTCAGACGGCTTCTCATGAATGTTGAATTAGCGTCACCATCGACCCAGACTGACATTGCCATTATTGGAGCAGGTTCGCAGGCGCTAACGTTAGTTGCTCATTTGCTGCAAAAGCGCTCGTCGTTAAACAACAAGTTCGTGACGATTGACCCCAGCGGGAAGTGGATGAGCCGATGGCAGCAGCAATTTGCCGCCTTAAAAATTCCCCATTTGCGATCGCCTGCGGTACACCATCCCGACCCCAACCCCTATGCTTTGCGTCGGTTTGCTGAAGGACGTTCGGATGAACTATTTCCCCCCTATGACCTGCCAGGAACGCAGCTTTTTGATGATTTTTGTCGAGATGTGGTGCATCGCTGGCAGTTAGAAGACCGAGTCCTCAAAGCCGCAGTGACTCGCATTCAGCCGATCACGGATTGGGGACGCTGCCGCTTTCAACTAGAGTTAGAAACGGGACAACTTCTCAAAGCACGGCGCGTTGTTTTAGCAACGGGTAGCGGGAAATTGCAACTACCCGACTGGGCGCACCAGATTTCTTCCGCCTATCCTCAAGAGCGCTTGCGCCACTCGCAGCAGGTGGATTTGCGTGAGCTACACCTGCAAGGGGAGCGGATCTTAATTGTGGGTGGGGGCTTAACGAGCGGTCATTTAGCGGTGGGAGCGATCGCATTAGGCGCAAAGGTACAAATTATGGTGCGGCGTCAGTTGCAAGAAAGGCTCTTCGATGCTGACCCCGGCTGGCTGGGGCCGAAGTATCTCAAAGCTTTCCGTGCCGAGGCAGATTGGGAACAGCGCTCTTCATTAATTCAGCAGGCGCGTAATGGTGGCTCGATGACGCCAGCAATTATGACGCAACTGCGGCGATATTCTCGTTCTGGTCAGTTACGCTTTGACGAACAGTGCGAAATTGTTAAAGCCGAGTGGCAAGATAGTTGCTGGCGAGTCAGTTGCACAGATGGCAGCGAACATGAATGCGATCGCATTTGGCTAGCGACAGGAACACGCTTTGATGCCACGACTGAACCCTTACTCAAAGAGGTACAAGAGGCGTTTCCTACTGAGATGATTAACGGTTTGCCTGTATTGGACGAACACCTGCGGTGGTCAGGTTGCGAATTGTTTGTCATGGGTGGGTTAGCCGCCTTGCAGCTTGGCCCCGTTGCCCGAAATCTCTCCGGCGCAAGAATGGCTGGCGATCGCATTGTCCCTGCCCTTACTAAATCCAGCCTTGCCCTTTTGCCTGTGAGAAACGTTTCCTAGGGCGCAGTCTCTGAATCAGACTGTAGGGCCATTGCAGTGCAATGTCCTTACTATTACCAAAGGTGAAGATCCCCGACTTCTCTAAGAAGTCGAGGATCTGAGGCGCTGACGCCCTCTAAGTCCAGTACAAAATATGAGCCTTGGGAAAGCGACGGCTAATTTCTCCCTCAAAAAAGCGCCGCAGCCCCTTCATTGTGTCTCCATCGTAGACATACTTCGTCCCGCCAAACTTATTGCGCTTGACACTACGGTTCTCCTCATCCATATCCAGCTTGGAGTGGGGATACCAAGTCTGCAATACGTCCTTCGACCCCGGCGTGAAGCGGTGGGAGATGAGTTCAAACGTCAAATCACTATCAAAATCCAGTACCTCACTCATCTCATCAAGCAAGCGAGTATAGTGCATCTGCCAATCCTCTACAGCCATAATCGGTGCAATGACTACCCCTATGGGATAACCACCCCCACCCTCAGCGCGTGGTAGCGCTAACTTACGCAATGCCTGAAGCCGTGAGGATACTGACGCCGTACCCCCCTCGAAACGACCGGAAACAGGTGCGGCATTAACACTCACACGGCAGCGCGTATGACCGTTGTGGGGTAAATCGAGGAGTTCATCAACCGCGTCAAACTTGGACACCCAACGCAGATATCCATCTTCTCTGGTGCCGAAGTAGCGGATACACTCAGCCAAACTCCCAGTTAGATGCTCGATTCCCAAGGGATCGGTATAGCAACTGACTTCAAAGGTCGTTACCTGATCTTTTTGCTCGTAGGCAGCTAAATTCTCCAGAATTTGCGGCAAATTGGCGTAGGCGCGAATCACTGGCGGGCCAGATAAACTGCCCGCGAGATAGCAGTATTGGCAGTGCGCCGGACAACCTTGGGCGAGGTGAAATTGCCAATCGGCAGAAGGCGGTATCGGACTCAGCTTGAGCTGGGAAGGGGGGGCTGTGACAACGGCGAGAGTCCGCTTGGCGATATCATAGGTTGCACGCTCATCCTCACCCCGCAAACCTGTTAGGCGGTTGTGAGTTAATGCTTCTACTGGTAAGCCGAGGCTTTGCACCCGCGCCAAGATTTGCTGACCCCATGGTTCATCTAGTGCGGCTGGTGTAAACAAGACTTGTTCTGGCATCCACAAGCGAGCGGAACGGATATTAGATGATGAGGAAGTCAGTTTGTCTGCCACTACTGGGTTAGACAAGATATTGCTCCAAATTCTATAAAAGAAATACGCAAAACCTGGACTCGCTCTATTGGCGATCGCCTGTTTTGAAAGTGCTGAGGAGAGAGTTTTATTAACCCCTTCGTGCATGACAGCAGATGGAAGCTAACTTGAAACGCTGTATATGCTGCCTTACTTCTACTTTAACGAAGATGAGCGTCACCTCTCTTCTCAACCGGGGAGAGGATTTTACGGTCTTTGAGGTAGGGGTTTAACCTAGGCTTCTCGACAATTTTGTGTATCAAATCAATGTTGGGTTTGGGAGCGTCAACTCAGATACCTCACAAAAAACGTCGGTGTATCAGCACTGTCCACACGCCCGTTGTTGATTCAAAATATTGATAAATGCGTCCCGGTGGAGCGGCACCGCACGACGAAAGTTGAGCCGTACAATTACCCACTCCCCCTCTAAGCGAATCGCTTCGATTTCTTCCGGGGTAATTTCACCAGCCAAATCCCAGCTCAACACCGCAGCAATTGTTGCTTTGTCGTGGCAACTTAAAAGTTCAGTTGTTTTTGGTCGAGTGACAGTGAGCATCTGAAAACGCTATTAGTACCTCTGTACTATTGTAGCGTTTTTCTGGGCAGATATACATATGAAGGGCGCATAACTAATTACGCGCCCTGAGGTTTAGAACCAAATTTTCCGTATTTGGAGCGACCGAACAAGAGGCGATCGCTATTTAGCTCTAGCGCACATCGTCGCGACGATCAATAATTACAACCTCTGGCTCGTTGGCAATAACCTCTCGTTTTTCGTGGACATCATTGGTAACTGTACGCTTTGTGGTAGTTGTATCGACTACAGGGTTAGCTGTGGTGGTAGGGGGAGTTGTTCCAACCACAGGGGTAGCTGTAGTGGTAGCAGTAGTAGTAGAGCTGGTTCTAACGTCAGGAGCATCGTAGACCCTCCACTCTTCAATTCCACGCTTATGCAGAAGGGTTTCAGCCTGGCGAATATCATCTTCGGTGCCTGTAACCATCAGGAGATAGCCACCATCAGAAACGCGATCGCGGTAAACTTTGGCATGCTCTTCAGGAATTCCTAATCCAATTAGGGCACCCACTAAGCCACCAGCAAGGGCACCAATCGCACCCCCAGACAAGGTAGTGGCGAGTGCAGTTGCTCCGGCACCAGCTAGCATGACTGGGCCGATTCCAGGGATTGCTACAGCACCTAAGCCGACTAATAAGCCGGTCAAACCACCTAAGGCACCACCCGTAACGGCACCTGTGGCTGCACCTTCTCCAGCTTTGTTGCCAACATTATCTTCATGAACATCTGTGCCGCTGACTTGCCCGGTCTCCCGCGCAATGATAGAAACATCATCTAGGTTATAACCAGCACCTTTCATATCGTGGAGTGCTCTTTCTGCATCTGCACGAGTATTAAATACACCTATAGCTCGTTTGTAATGGTGAGCAGTTCTGGAAGTAGTCATGAATTCTCCGTTGTTATTACTGATTTGTTTTTGTTAAGGCTAAATATCTTTCTCTCTACAATTGTGGAGGTTGAGAATGATTTCCTCATCACGCCTAGGAGTAGATCAATCTCTATCAAGAGAAGTAAAGCGATTGGCAGTAAACAGAAAGTCTCAGCTTCAGGTTATGTGGTGCAAATCTTACCAGAGGCGATCGCTCTTTCGTTCCTATCTTTATCTCTTAACCACCAAACCCATTGCTTCCGAGACGACAAACTTAGTCTAGAATGCCCTTGATGAGTCCCCACAAATAGATTGAAGTTATGGCGAATGAATCCCTAATTCCAGTAGTCGTCAATGGTGCGGCGGGCAAAATGGGTCGCGAAGTAATTAAAGCCGTGTCCCAATCGGAAGATATGACCTTGCTGGGGGCAATCGACCGCAATCCTGAATATCTTGGTCAAGATGCTGGGGAAGTCGCTGGCTGCGGAGCTGTGGAAATCCCAATTTTGAATGATTTGCAAGCGACGCTGGTACTTGCCACCCAAGAGAAAGTGCAGGGAGTGATGGTGGACTTTACTCACCCCAAGGGCGTTTATGACAATGTGCGGGCAGCGATCGCCTATGGTGTCCGTCCGGTAGTTGGCACCACAGGACTAAGTCCCGAACAAATTCAAGACTTAGCAGAGTTTGCGGAAAAAGCCAGCACAGGGGCGTTGATTATCCCCAACTTCTCAATTGGAATGGTGTTGCTACAGCAAGCCGCCATACAGGCTTCCCAACACTACGACCACGTCGAAATTATCGAGCTACACCATAACCAAAAAGCCGACGCCCCCAGTGGTACCGCCATCAAAACAGCTCAGATGCTTGCAGGTTTAGGCAAAACTTACAACCCACCCGCCGTCAAAGAAACCGAAAAACTCCCTGGTGCTAGAGGTGGGCTTGCCGATGACAACATTCGCATTCACAGCATCCGCCTCCCCGGTTTAATTGCTCACCAGGAAGTTATTTTTGGCTCTCCCGGAGAAACCTACACCCTCCGTCACGACACTAGCGATCGCAACTGCTACATGCCAGGGGTACTACTGGCGATTCGTAAAGTCACTCAACTCAAATCTCTGGTTTATGGTTTAGAAAAGATCCTGTCAAACGACTAAACATGTTAATTCCACTCACCCGCGAGAAGTTTGAACAACTGATTCCCATCATTGCTACGGGTTCGCAGTATGGCTACTTTTGGGGAAAGTTACCTGATGTTTTAAAACGACTGTTGGTTTCTGTTTTAGCCATCGTTGTCATTTTAATTTTAGGACTGATTTTGGGAAACGGATTTGACCCGTTACGCTTGCTACTGGGTATTGGTGCCGGATTGTACTGGTTGTGGGGGCCGATTTACTCGGCGAGTATGCGTAATCTAGAGACACGCCGCTATAAATACAGTGGCTTCTGGCACGGGCGCGTCCTAGATGTTTTTGTCACAGAGGAGCTAGTTGGCACCGAGGAAACCGTCAATAATCGCGGCGAATTAGTCATTGTCGAAAACCGAGAGCGACGCTTAAATTTAGACGTTGGAGACGAAAGCGGATTTACCGCCCAATTGCAAGCACCACTACGCCGTACCCATAAAGCGATCGCCCCCGGTCAAATCGCTGAGATGCTCGTCATGTCCAATCAACCCGATCTCAGCAGCATCACCAAAATCAGCGATATCTATATCCCTAGCCAAAATCTCTGGGTGAGCGATTATCCTTACGTACAACGAGATACCTTTACACAAATTAGCCGCCAGCTTCGGGAAGCCGACGAAACTGAAACTGATGCTCCCGTCCGCCCACGCCCTGTTAAAATCAAACGTCGTCGGGTTAGATAAGGGCTAAAAAACTCAGGTGCAATGGCACTGACTTAAGAAAATTCATCACAAACGAGATCAATTCTTGTGCAGGGGATCTGGCGGAGGCACTAGGCTCCCCAGTGGGGGGGAAGCCCCCAAGCTGGGTATTTCTCAAGAACAACTATTTGCCGCTCAAGTCAGTGACATTCAACTCAGGTGGGCATTACCCAGCTTACAATTCACTAATCCAGTACGACATTTGATTGACCACCTATTCGGCGCGGCTGTTCCACAGCCTCCCGGAAGTGCTCCACGGCTTCAGTAAAGCCAATCGGCAAAACGCATTCCACATTCTCATGGGGACGAGGAATAATCACCCAAGATTCCAACGCTCCACCATAAACATGCTCTACCGCAGCAATTCCTGCTTCAATCGACGCTTTTACCTCCGAGATATCTCCCCGAATAGTGACGGTAAAGCGAGCACTACCCACGCGGATATAACCCACTAGCGTGACGCGACCCGCCTTGACCATTGCATCTGCCACTGCAAGTACAGCAGGAAAACCCTTTGTCTCTATCGACCCTACCGCCATTGGCATCGCCGCTCTCCTAAATCTAATAAGCTTTAGTCAACTCAGAGTTTATTGTACGAGGCTTCGCCCCTGATTGGGGTGATAGTGATGCCTCTAACGTAGTATTCCTGTGGCGGCTAGCGGAACCGCTCTACCTTTTCGGTATATGCAATTGGTAAGACTGATTCAATATTTTCTGGAGGATTGGGAATGATGTAGTGGAGCATCACTTGACCGCCATAAACTTTTTGGGCTGCCTCAATTCCTGCCGTTAGCGCCTGATTCACTTCCCCCACCGGGCCCCGAATCGCAACAAAAAAGTTGCCTCTTTCTGCCTTATCAAAGGAAACCAAGGTAACGCGACCCGCTTTCACCATTGCATCTGCCGCTGCAAGTATTGAAGGAAATCCCAATGTCTCAATTACACCGACTGCCGCTGGCATTGCTCATCTCCAGAAATTACCAAAAAGCTTAATTTCATCAATATACCCTGATCGAGCTGGGTTCAGTTGCCGCCGCAATAATCCGTTCGCACCCAGAAGTTGGTCGCGCCCACTGATAGTGACACTCTTTAGGGTTACCCCAACACAAACCCAGATAAAGCTCTGTCCGCGCGGCATCAAGTTCAGTCCATTCGGCTTGTTGCACCAACTCCTCAACATACTCAGGCGTTGTTCGTTGGGGATCGTAACCAGCTAACCAGTAGGTCATATCCTCCGTTGCTTGACGCCAGAAGTCTAAAACTGCCGCTTTAGAGGCAAAGAGGATTTCCTTATCCCTCTCAATCGCAATCAACTGATTATGCAGTTCCGGAAAGCGGACGCTAAATTCATTAAACGTGCATTCGCGCCACACCAACCCAGAAACCTGATGCTGTTGCTGATATTGATGAATTTGCTCCCGAAAGTCTTGGTAGGCAAAGACCTTACTGAGCCTGCTTTGTCCTAAAGCTTTAGCAAGTACTGAATCATTGATGCGGTTTTCCGATGAGAGCAGAATCCGTTCTCCTTTCCAATTTGCTCGGAGTTCCTGCTCAAGAATCTGAATCAGTTGTTCAGTGGTATAGATCATCAATTCACTCTTCGTAGCTACAGAGCGACTGGTGGTGGTGCAAACAAGTCAAAAAGCTTGCTGAAAAATTTCCGACTATGGGATCTAGCTTAGAACGTACTCGGAAAAATGGTTGAACTGGAAGGAAGAATTAGGTTCTCATCTTGGTAACCCTAAGGTTACTGCTGGAGGAAGTCAGATGTGCCTAAGAGACCATAAACGGGCAAGAGGGCGGAAAAAGCTGGCTTCCACCCTAAAATTAATCAACACTCAGTTGCTAACTACTTTTATTAATCTAAATAACCAATAAGAGCGTTCATCTCGTCAGGATTGGTATTATCCGCGATTGGTCTACGACCTGGTAGAGGTGCAATTTGGGATTGATAAACCTGAAGCCCTCCTGGCTCTTGGGTGTCTAATGTTATGTACTCCGAGTTTTGCTGCTCGTGGCTTGCTTGAAGTTGAAGTGGTTTTTGATTATCTGAAGCCATATAAAATCTCCCTAAAATATCCTTCACCTATTATCTTAAGCTGATTTGCAACTCTCCCCAAGAGATTTCTACCCGGTGACGGGTTCTAATTGGGATTGTATTTACTTGATTTCGGCATTTTATTAGGTTGGGAGGCTATGAGTTCAGCCTGCTTTCTTGAGCGGCTAAGTTGAGATTTAAGGTATAGTTCGCTGCGGTTGCTACTCCTAGTCCCATCAAAACCAATAATTTTTGCAGTAGTTATAAATATTGTTAAATGTGTCGATTTGGCTGGCTAAGTTGCCTGTGCGGATGAGGGCTTTGCCTAGTTCTTTTAGCAGCAAGTCGTTGGTTAAAGAAAGTTTGTAGCCGTCGCGGTTTTTCTTTTTAAAGGTTTAGCAGCAATCTGAACAGTGGCTTTTTGGAAGTCAAACAATTGACTCTTAACATCGCGGGGGATGTGATGCGCGGACAACCCTGCTCTTACTTCATGAGATAGATAGTAGGCGATTTTTAGATAAATAGAGTAAGGCAGAATCGGCTCTTCTCTTGCCTAACAGTGTTGTCAAAGATGCGCGGCATTTTTTACTATCAAACAGCACTAAAAACCTAAAAATCCTTCGGCTCATAGTGGTGGCACTCTTCGCAAGGGCCACTTGGGTTAACCGCGCAGCGGATGTCCGGTGAGCGAGCGTTGTATCGGCAGGTAATGTCACCAACGAGATACCCCACCCCATCAAGATAGTAGCGGTCTGGTGGGACTTGGTTTCTGGGAAACGTTGCTGCTGTTGATAACCCTGGTGATACGCTTGCAGCTCGCGTGGCGGCTCTCAGTCTGGCTTGCGATCGCGTTTTTGCTCTGTGCATTCCCCATAGAGAAAGCACAGGAGGTATCAGACCCAATATAAAAATTAAAATTACTTCTAACACGCTCCTCACCTCCAAGCTCTACAAATGTATAGAACGTGATCCAGCGCCGCAGTAATTCGATCCTATGGCAACATATTTATAACTAACAAATAACAAAGGGCAAGGTTTTGATTTTCCTTGCCCTACAGACCTAACCTATTTAGTTGTTAAAAGCCGATCAAACAATAGTTTCGTAGACTGGCTCTTCTAGTAGCTCGTTCACTTCTGCCGTATTGTCAAAGCCACGGGGGATTTCTCTCATCCGTACTTGCTTGGCTTGAAGCGCCGTTTTCAAGAGCTTCATCGCTTCTACTGGCTTGCCTTGACCACAAAAGAATAGATCTGCCGCAAAATACCCATGTTCAGGCCAGGTATGGATGGCGATATGGGACTCTGCCAAGGTGGCAGTCGCCGTCACGCCGTGGGGACTAAACTGGTGTACACACAAATCAATCAGGGTTGCTTCTCCAGCTGCAATCGCATCAATTAAGGCACGGCGAATTCCCTCAGGATCATTGAGGAGATCGGCTGGCGCTTGCCATGCGTCAACGACCAGATGAGTTCCCACTTGTTTCATTCTGCCTGATTTACTCCGACCTAGTTGTCTCAAAGACTTTATTTATAGCACAAGTGAAATTGTATTGATAGGGGAAAACGTCTCTTGGGGGAAATTTATGCTTTTTTATAGAAAGAGACAGAGTCGGCGAGTCCTGAGTCGGAGAGTAGGGAAGGAAGTATGAAGTATGTTCGGCGAAGCCGTTGCCGGAGGCTAGGGTGAAGTATGAAGGATGAATAGGGTTGGTTATTGCTTCTCCGCCGCACCCCTGCACCCCTGCACCCCTGCACCCCTGCACCCCTGCACCCCTGCACCCC